>NZ_RHNZ01000035.1 GCF_003946395.1 Levilactobacillus fuyuanensis
TTCATGGCCTTTTTGACTAGTCTGAATAAAGAACTGGTCTAGTAGAGCAGGTGTTGCACTTCAATTTTAAATCGAGGTAAAAAATAATCATCAACATAAATAAAATTTTTAATTAACCGCCAATTTTCAACTGAAAGTTGCATTAGTGGAAAATTGGCTACTAAAGAACATAGATATAGGTACCTAGGGTTATGGCGTTGGGAAAAATTTATATTTCCAAACTTCCCCTGTATTTCGTCAAACATTTGCTGAACATCTCTAGTTGTACTACATTTAACAAAGTGATTTAAATAAATAAACTGAGATTTATCTGTATTATCGATCATCGATTTAGCTGTATTAATGGTTACGAGGAGCCATTGGTTCAAATTAATTAACTGTTTAGGCCGGTGGTATAATTCTTCTTTAGTTGTTTCAAATAACTGGTTATTTATGATTCTCTCACCTTCTTATCTGTAAATTGTTTGTCACTTCTGGTTTCTTTATTTTGGGGTTTTGTTCAGCAAATGCTTGCAGCTGTTTTTGTGTTCGATTACTGATTTCATGGTGTATATCATTTAGTTTATTTTTTAGTTCTGATTTTTGTTGTGGGTTCCTTGCTTGCTGAACTTGTCGTTGCAAACTTGATATAACTGATTAAGCGATCGGGCTGATAGCTTTTTTATTTTACATTTGAATTACAAGTGCATACCCCCATCTTCATGCCGGTTCCGGGTTTGGTGTTGCCGCTGCTTTTTCGTCATTTCCCACTCGGTTTCTTTCAGTCCACGTTCTTGCTTTTGCCGTTGGTAATCTTCATCACGAGCATATAGAACAGTCATGATCGCATCACTAAAGGCCGTCTTTAAGTAATAGTCTGGACTAACTGGCTTATAATTTAGCGGTTGATAATGCCCCATATTTGCTTTTCTGTACTGGTCGTCCTTGGCTTGTTGCCCTTTTAACTGCTTTTGGATTTTCTCGATCTGACTGTTCTTAATCGTCGGATCGGCTTTGCATTCGCCAAAAAAGAGTTGTTTAGTGCCATCATGCTTTAAAACCCGTTGTAAGTGATGATTTTCTAACTGATCTAAGCTCAGCTGTCCCGATAAATAAGCTAGTCCTTGTTGATGTTCTTGGGGACTGAACACCTGTGGTGGATTTGCTTGCCACTGTTCAATTGTTTCAGCCTGACATGGCTTTAAAACAGGATCATAGTACATCACGGCTGTATAGGCTTGTTCCTGTTTAATCATTGGTAATTCATTAAAATTGCCGTTAGGAAAGGCTCTTCTTAAAACTTCCTGGTATTGGGTTTGAATAACTTGCTTAACAGCCATGATTGTTCGCAAATCTTTGACTGCGCGAGTAATCTTTTGCTGCTCGGTTGGTGAATACTTTTCTAGTAGACCTTGATCAACGTGTTCTAGACTTTCTAAGCTATCATCATGAATCATCAGCGTATATTTAAGCTCGATTTTGACTTCCTTTTCTTGTTGCATTAATAACTTCCAGCCAACGTATGGCCGTTTGGTAAAGGTCAATAATTGTCGGGTCAATAAATCATCACGAATATTCATTAAACGTTCGTTTAATTCACTGCCTTTGAAAATCGTTTGTTCACTATTAGTTTCTTTAATCAATTCCCGTCGTTCAGCCGCGGTTGTCTGTTCAAAATCAAGCTCTGGATAAAGTTTTTTAGTTGTGCGATCAACCACTTTATTTAAGAGTTCATCTGCTTTTTTTAGTGAACTTTCTTGTTGGTTAATCGTCAATAATTGCTTAGTGACATCTTCACCAACAGCGTGCTTAATTAAGGTACTGTTTTTCCAATTAAATAGCATGCGCCGCTTATCATCTAAACTTTCCAAACTAATATAAGTTTTCAGTTCGTGGCTTAACTCTTTGACCACTTTTTTCTCGTTAAACGAGAAGTGTTTACTTAGGCTATCCAAGTGGCCTCGATTAACTACTTTCTCCTGCATATTTTTATAGCCAGCTTTGGACTTACGATAGTTCTTAACTTGTTGATTAAATGCCTTTCTTTCATGCCGTTTGCTATTGATTCCCTCGTGTTGCATTGGTGTGTCAGCTATTCCCTGTTCCACAAATGATTTTTCACTGATCCGATCAGGAATGTTTTTTTGCTCTAAAGCCTGATTGACACTTGCCGCCCAATTGTGCCGCCATTCAGTTATTTTTTCTTTTTTATCCCAATCGATCATCAGTATTTTTCTACTCTTAGGGTACTTGCTAGTTCCGGTATATGTTTTGTTGCCATTATCATCTAAAATATATTGCTTTTTGCTCTTGATTCCCCATGTTCCATCTGAATTAAACGGCCGATTAGTTAACATCACATGAGCGTGAGGATTATCTGGGTGGTCGCGATGAATTGCCACGTCGGCTACCATGCCCTCATCAACAAAATTTTCTTGAACATATCTTGTCAGTAATTCTTTCTGTTCGGATTCACTTAATTCTACCGGTAAAGCCACGTTAAACTCTTTTGCATACCGTGAGTTTGATTTACGATCTTTCTTTTCAACTTCATTCCACAACTGCTCTCGATCACTCGCCCATTCAGGTGAATTTTTTGGCGTCAAAATAAAGCTTTCTGGCATGATTGATCGGGCATAAAAATAGTGGCGACCTTCCTTATCATCAAATAGCTTTTCACCACTTCGATAAGCGGCACTGGCAATCGCGCTTCGTCCTTTACCAGCACTAATATTACTAAAACTCATGTGGAATATTGCCATGTCAGTCACCGTCTTCCTTTGATTCTATGGGTTTTGACCTTGTTGTCGCCATCGGCGACTTCTAATACAGGATTTTAGCACGATTTACCCCACAAGAATTTAGTGGGGTGTAAGTGCGCATTGACCTCGTTTCACTCAGTCTTCTGATTCTCTTAACTTTAATTTAGTGTATGCCTTCCGCTTCGCTATTTCAAATTTTATATTTTGACTTAACGTTTCCTATATGATATAGTTTCGGTGATTATTTTTAATATGATTGGAGGGATCGTTATGTCTCAAAGTAACTTAGAAAAACAAGAAGCTAAATTAAAAGCCCTTAATCAAAAAATTAAGGACGAAAAAAATAAGATTGAACAACGGCTAGGTAAACAAATCATCAGTCAAGCCAATTTAGATTATGCTAATTTATCTAATGACAATATCAAGTCCTTATCCAAAAAAGTATCCGAGTTTTTAAAGGAAAAGTCCGTAGATCATTAGTCATAGGAGATGGGGAATTCCATGCCTAATCAATATGAAAAACTAATTGAACAACAAGCGCGTTTAAAACAAAAAATTGAGCGGGAAGATTTTAAGTTACGCCAATCTAAGTATTATGAAAATCGACAAGCCCACAAAGCCCGTTCTCGCCGATTAATTCAAAAAGGGGCTTTATTAGAAAAGTACTTTCAAGCTAATAACCTCTCGGTCGAACAAACCGAAGAACTTTTAAAAACATTCGCTGACTATGTCAACGCCCATAAACCGGATAAATTAAAAAACGATCAACCTAGTTATTAGGTTGATCGTTTTTATTTTCAGGATTGTTTTTTGGCTTAACTTCTGGATTGTGTTTAGCAAAGTCTTTTAACTGTTTTTGAATTCTTTGTGTAAGCTCTGCTTTACTTTCTTTGTGCTTCCTTTTACTTAATCGCTGTTGAATTATCTTTTGACCCTTACCTCTTCTTTTTGATTCTAGGTCAAGCGTAAAATCTGAAATTTTATTTTGATCTAGCTTACTTAAATGACCGATTTCTTTAAAGTTTAAACCGGCTTTGGGAAAGCGATAAATATTACCAAGATCGACCCAGGAAGGTTTCTTCAACCCAGCGGATTGCCAATCTTGAATCGGATAATATTGTTGCTTGATATAAGCCGACTTCTTTTCATACTGACTAGTCATTTTAAAAGCCTCGACCGTCTGTTCTGATACCCGACGAATTAAAACTGGCCGCGACTTGCCACCGTTAGTTTCTACAAAACTAACGTATAGGCTGACTAAGTCATTAGTCCTCATCTGGATCGTTGAGCCAATCAGCGACCTCTTTAGCGTCTTTGAACTCGGTGACTGGTGTCCCTTCGGTCGCCTTTAAAAAGCGTAAATTAGCTCTTTCTTCTTCGCTTAAAGACGCATTAAAAGGTAAAGCACCATTAGCAACAATCCGCTTGTAAAACATGTTAATGGCCGTGGTTGGATTTAAGCCCAATTCGCTTAAAACTGCTTCGGTATCATCGGCCAAATCTTTATCAATCTTGACTTGGACCCGTTTCTTTTCCTTAACTGCCATGATTGTCTCATCTCCTTTCTTCTACTACTACCATTATACTACCTTTTGAGTACCCTATCAATAGATAAAGCCCTGGCCTCAAATCACTTGAGCTTGGCGTTGATCTAAAGGCTGAACTTTTGAGCTGGTTAGCCTGGTTAGCTCTGGCACTCATTTAAAAGCCCATATTCTTCTGTTTAAGCCATTTAAATCTAACTTAAGTATAAATAGGTTAGTAAGTCTTAAAACTGCTTAGAAAGGATTTTGTAGCCTTTTAGGACTAGTAGTACAACCCACTGTTGTCGTTGTCGGCCGGCTTTTCTTCTTCGGGGTGTTTGGCCGCGTATTCTCTAGCCGCTTGTTTATTCCACCAAACACCAAATAGATTTTGCATGGTGCCGTACAGGTAGTTTTCCACGTTCTTGATGTGCTTCTCATTGCTTCTTAGGGCGTTAAAGTAACGTCTCAAGGCTTTAGTCATTAAAAATTTAAGTTCTTCGTCGTCCAGTGGGATTATGACGCCAATATCTTTATGATCCTTCTCAACTCGGTACTTAGCATTTAAGATAATACCAACGAAGCGACGCATCTGTTGCGGGGTACGGCACCAAAAACTAAGCAGTATTCATCATGTTACAGCACCCAAGTAAAAGCTACGAAGATAAAAACATTCATCCTCAAAATATGTAACCTAGAAAAAAGGCCTCCAGTGTTAAACCGGGAGCCTTTTTTAGTATACCAATTTCTACTTCACATAAGGCGGCTTATCCCAAGTAACCCACATTCACCGCGGTACTTCCACATTCCGTTATTTTTTGATTGTGAACTTGTCCAAAAAAGAAGTGGTATAGGTCGCAGATTGGCTTTAATTGGGAAAATGAGTTTGTGAAATTCACTGAAATTACGTCTAGGCCATTCCCTTGAATTCAACTGTCTCATTCTTTGTATTAACCAAAAACTTACCGACACTCCCCTGATACTTCACGGATACTTTAAAGGAATACTTGTAATTTACCCGAGTGTATCGAATACTACTAATTCTTCCCTGATACCCTTGACTACGCAAAACTCTCTTCACTTGGTTCCTTTGTCGATCAGTAATTCTTGCAGAACTCCGATAGATTGTCTTCTTAACGATCACATCTGGATTCAATGGAACAATGTAATCCTTACATTCCAACAATTCCACCAACTTTCTTTTTTTCTTTGGAATTTGACTTGACGAGTTACGGTTTTCCATTCAGTTTAGAGGGAGTGACGTTTTGAGCGCAGAATTGTTCCCTGGAATCAGCTATTTGGAATAACTGAACCAGAGTACAATTCTACTACTAAAAGTTTTCCCTTAGTTCGTCGGTCGTTAACGCCCGTCGCTTGTCTGTACAATTGCGGTATTGCTACCACCACTCATTATAAACCTACGTTTTCGGTTTAGCCTACTAAAAAACGCCCTAACAGGCGTTGGTAATACGTATTTATTTTTGTTCGATCACCAACTAATCAGTGGCACCAAGCCGAAGCTTCGTTTTACCACCCGCGCCGTTAATGGTCGCGCTCACCATTCACCACCCAGCCGTACAGATGACCTTGTTGTGGTATAGCCAGACTTATTGAAGTCGCACTGGCAAACGTGTCCCCTTGGATTTAGACCCCAGCTTGTCCCCTAGGGCTTTAAAAATCGCACCGGCCATGATATAATAGTCATTAAATAACGATGACTTTTATGTGGCGCTCACCGATGCCAGTCAGTGGGTGTTTTTTTATGTTCTATTTTATGTCTAAATAATATCTCAATAGCAAGAATAAGTAAAGGCGCTTTTTACATAGTTCTATAGAACTATGTAATCTATAATTCTATAAATCTATAGTTCTATAAATCTATAGATGTTCATTTCTATAGTTCTATAAATCTATAGTTCTATAGAGCTGCTATGTCGGCAATATTCGCTATTTATTAGAACCATAGATCTATAGTTCTATAGTTCTATAGATATTAATTTCTATAGTTCTATAGATTTGAATAAAATTTTCTATAGAATTTTATTTTTTTGTGCTATAATTTTTCTCAAAAGGATGTGTCTATGTTGACCACAACTATTACAACCGGGAATTTTAAAGGTGGAGTTGGAAAAACAACTAATGCTGTTATGATTGCTTACACCTTATCTAATAGAGGGAAAAAATCCTTAATAGTAGATCTTGATCCACAAGCTAATGCTACAGACTTGCTGTTTACAACAATGAGCCAAGTGTATGGAACTAAACCTGATTTTAGCGAAACGCTTGAAGTTGCTTTAAAAAAAGGTAGTTTAGAAAATGCAATTGTTCATGTAAATGATAACTTAGATTTACTTCCTTCGGATGATGATTTACAGAACTATGATAAATTTCTAAGCTCTTCGTTTCCTGATGACTACACACAAGATCATTATTTCTCTAAACTATTATCAAAAATTTCAAGTAAATATGATTTTGTAATATTAGACGTTCCCCCACAATTAAACAAATTTACTGATTCCGCTTTGGTTGCAAGTGATTACGTTATTGTTATTTTGCAAACCCAAGAGCGCTCATTGCGAGGGGCAGAAACATACGTTAAGCACTTATTGCAAATCAAAGACGATTACTCTCTCGACATTGATTTGTTAGGCGTTTTACCTGTCTTACAACAAAACGGAAATGATTTAGATTTAGACGTTATCGAAGATGCAACTACAAGCTTCGGCAATGCAAACATGTTTAAACAAAAGGTGCGTCAGATGGCTAGACTAAAACGATTTGATCGCACTGGTATAACAAATAATGCTAGCCATGACATAAACGACAGAAGGGTTCACCATCTTTATGATTTGGTTGTAGATGAATTATTAGAACGTTTAAAATTGATTAGAGGTTAAAAAATGACTGCTAACGATAAAATGGGATTAGGTGCTTTTGGAGAAACTAGAAAGAATAAAACCACACGACCTCAGAAAATTGAGCCACAAAAATTTGAAGAACAACACAGAAGCATGCCAAATGACCAAGTACTAATTAAGCCAAAACGTAGATTGACAGCAAAAGATACTCCAAAGTCTGTCCAGGCACAATTAGACACTCATATGGCCATAAAGCAAATAGCTACCATTGAAAATAAGCGAAACTATGAGGTTCTCAACGAAATCGTTGAAAGCTATGTTCAAAATATGCCGAACCAAAGCAAAAAATTGGTAATAGATAGTGTTAGAGCTGTTCAACAAAATATGCGCGATTTTTAAATATCTATAGATCTATAGTTCTATAGAATGGACATCTTGTATAACTGCAAAATTAACGAATAACACCACGCGCGCTCAGACAACACGTTCAGCTTTTAGACGTATACTTGTCCGTTTAAATGAAGCAGAATGCACACAAAAAAGCCACCCACCTCGTGATGAGATGATGAAGTGAACCCACAAGTTTGGACAACTAAATTAAGCTGCTAACTGATTGGCAAGTTCTCGGTATTGTACCGGTGACTTGCCTTTTAGTTTGGTCCTGATTCTACGGTTATTATAAAATTCAACCCATTCAGTCATCGCTTGCGCGAGACTTTCTGAATTTTCGAAGTGTTCATCCATCATCTCTGCTTTCATGAGATGAAAAAATGATTCCATGGCGGCGTTATCTAAGCAAGTCGCCTTACGGGACATACTCTGAAAGGTATGATGAGTTTTAAGCGTTTTTTGCCACTGTTTATGTTGATACTGAAATCCTTGATCTGTGTGTACCGTTGTTCTATAAGGAAGCTCAGGTAATCCTGGATGTAAGCTGATTCCTGAGACAACTTTTAAGAGAGGGTATAATGAATAAATCGTCTCTCAAAAGGAAGAAATTTTTACATGCCAACTCGTTACGACAAAGAATTCAAACAAAACATTATCAACCTATATAAGCAAGGCGAATCAGCTGCCCAACTGGCCAGAGAATATGGCATTGGCTATTCAACAGTTCATAAGTGGATCCAGGGCCAGGCCAAAACTCAATCCGGTAAATCGCCAGACGAAATCAAATCGATGGAAAAGCGACTGGCTTCGCTGTCTGAGGAGAACGAAATCCTAAAAAAGCCCTGGGCTTCCTTGCGCAGAAGTAACCAATATCTTTGATTACATTCACCAAGAAAGCCATCACCACCAGGTAACCAAGATGTGCCGAATCCTCGGTGTTTCCAGAGCTCAGTATTATCGTTATCGATCCCCCAAACCTTCAAAACGCCGGGCCGAAGATGCGGACTTGAAACAACGGATTCTGCGGATCTTTGCGGAATTTAAGCAGCGATACGGTGTTATGAAGATCCACCATGAATTGAATCTGGAACTTCAACCACTGCAGCTTCGGTGCAGTCCACGACGGATTTCCCGGCTCATGAAGGAACTGGATATCCACTCCGTTACCGTCAATAAGTGGAAAGCGGCTTCGGCTTCCAAAACCAAGGTTGAACAGCGTACCAACTTGCTTAAGCAGGATTTCTCGACCACTGGTTTAAATCAAAAATGGACCGCTGATATGACCTATATTCAAACGAAGTGTAATGGCTGGTGTTACTTACCAACCATCATGGACCTGCACTCACGACGGATTATCGGCTATTCGTTCTCAAAAAAGATGGATACTGATTTAGTCTTAAAGACCCTTGAAAGCGCGGTTAAAAATCGAACCATTACTGGGGACCTGATTATCCATACGGATTTAGGATCACAGGATACCAGCGATGATTACAATCAACGTTTAACTGAACTACATATCCGCCACTCATACAGCCGTAAGGGTTGTCCGTATGATAATGCGCCAATGGAATCCTTTCACGCTTCCCTCAAAAGGAATGTGTTTATCCAGTGCCGGTCTTTGAAGATTATGAAACTGTCGCTGCCGTCCTTTTTGAATATGTGCATGCTTTCTACAATAGGAAGAGAATTCATAGTTCGCTGGGCTACCAGACCCCCTTACAAGTTGAAATTGCAACACTTACGAGCCAAATGGCCGCCGAGTGTTTAAATAATTATGTGTAAATAGAAAAATAAGCAATTGAAAAGGGAAAGCCTCTCCCTTATGATAGTTAGCA
>NZ_RHNZ01000036.1 GCF_003946395.1 Levilactobacillus fuyuanensis
CATTCTTTGATTATACAAAAACATCCGTTGCCAGTAATCAAATTCGTTTGATTACCAACAACAGATATTTTAGAACCCAAAAAAAGTGGTATTTACCCACAAATGAGTAAATACCACTTTCCGATTAAACTTTTGAATTACTTGTTAACGATGGCCAAACGTGCGTCTTCGTCCAAGTTGTAGAAGGAGTGAATCCCCTTGTATTCGGAAGTCTTACCTAATTGGTCTTCGATCCGCATTAATTGGTTGTACTTAGCGATACGTTCGCCACGGCTCATTGAACCAGTCTTGATTTGGCCGGCGTTCAAAGCAACAACTAAGTCAGCGATAGTCGTGTCTTCAGTTTCACCAGAACGGTGAGAGATAACGGCCGTGTAACCAGCTTGCTTAGCCATTTCAACGGCTTCAACAGTTTCAGTCAAAGTACCGATTTGGTTCAGCTTGATCAGGATAGAGTTACCAACACCCATCTTGATACCCTTAGCCAAGTAGTCCGTGTTCGTAACGAACAAGTCGTCACCAACGATTTGGACCTTCTTGCCTAAGCGCTTCGTAGCCATTTGCCAGTCTTCCCATTCGTTTTCGTCCAAAGGATCTTCGATGGAAACAACTGGGTACTTGTCAACGATACCTTCAAGTAAGGTAACGAATTCTTCAGCAGTGTATTCCTTACCGTCACCCTTAAGTTCGTACTTCTTGGTGTCAGCATTGTAGAATTCTGATGAGGCACAGTCAAAGGCGATAGCAACGTCCTTACCAGGTACGTAGCCGGCGTTCTTGATAGCTTCGACTAAGATTTCGAATGGTTCTTCGTTGTTCTTCAAGTCAGGAGCAAACCCACCTTCGTCACCAACGGCAGTAGAGTAACCCTTTTCGTTCAACAAGTTTTTCAAGTTGTGGAACGTTTCGGAACCCATCCGGATTGCTTCAGTAACGCTCTTGGCACCAACAGGCATGATCATGAATTCTTGGAAGTCAACCTTGTTGTTGGCGTGCTTCCCACCGTTGATAACGTTCATCATTGGCGTAGGCAATACGTGACCATTGAAACCACCAAGGTAGTTGTATAATGGTTGGCCTAATTCATCAGCAGCAGCCCGTGCAGCAGCTAAGGAAACACCTAAGATAGCGTTAGCACCCAGCTTACCCTTGTTTGGCGTACCATCAAGGTCGATCATAGCTTGGTCGATAGCACGTTGGTCGGTTACATCGTAACCAACGATTTCCTTGGCAATAAGGTTGTTAACGTTGTCAACAGCCTTAGTAACACCCTTACCCATGAAACGACTCTTGTCGCCATCACGAAGTTCAACGGCTTCGTGTTCACCAGTTGAGGCACCAGAAGGAACGATCCCCCGGTCCATAGCACCGGCTTCGGTGTAGAGTTCAACTTCAACAGTTGGGTTACCACGAGAATCTAAGACTTCGCGTGCGTAAATATCAGAAATAATAGACATTTTTTGTATTCTCTCCTTATGAAAGTTTGGCTTCACGGGAACAAGACAACCATCCCATGCTTTATTCTATAAGTTTAACTTTGAACTTTCAATCACAATTTTACCGTTTTACAAATTTTGGTAGTTTGCGAGCTGGATAAATGACTGCTCATCGAGGCTAGAACCCCCGGCCAGCACGCCATCTACGTTGTCTCGCGTCATTAAACCCGCAATGTTGTCGGGTCGCACACTACCACCATATAAAACGCGAACCCCGTTAGCGACTTCATCGGAATAAATATCGGCTAACGTTTGGCGAATCAGGTAACAACCATCTTCGGCCTGGTCGGATGATGCCGAATTGCCACTGCCAATCGCCCAACTGGGTTCATAAGCAATCACGATCTTCGCAGCATCTTCAGCGCTGACCCCTTTCAGGGCAGCGGAGACTTGGTTGACGACCCAGTGGATCTTTTCTCCGGTCTCCCGGCGACCCATCGTTTCATCACAACACACGATTGGGGTCATGCCGTTGCGCAACACGGCGAGAACTTTACGGTTGATTACATCATCCGTTTCGTTAAAATAACGCCGCCGTTCGGAATGACCCACGATGGTATAAGGAATCCCCATCTCGTGGAGGGCCTTGGGACTGGTTTCACCAGTATAGGCTCCCTCGTCTTCGTAGTAGCACGTTTCCGCAGCAATCTTCAGCACATCGTCCTGATTGGCCTCCAGCATCGTCTGTAAGAACAATGCCGGTGCCGCGATCGCCGTTTCCACGGTATCAGCTGTCGGTAACTTACCCTGAACTGCCTCAATAAAGTGGCGCGCTTCAGTGACCGACTTATTCATTTTCCAGTTACCTGCAATCAGGGGTATCCGCAACCTAATCCACCCTCTCCAAAAATAAATTGACTACGCCCATCATCTTACCGAATTCGCCACTGATTAGCCAGTGAAGCGCCTCCGCGATCGACGACCGTCACAATAAAGAGCCGTGATGACCGGCACCACAGCTCTTTATGAATTTACTTATCAGAAATTGCGGCAATTCCTGGTAACGTCTTACCTTCAAGGTATTCCAGAGAAGCACCACCACCGGTAGAAATGTGGGATAACTTGTCAGCAACACCGAGTTGTTGAACGGCAGCAGTGGAGTCCCCACCACCAACGATAGTCTTGGCTTCAGTCAAAGTTCCTAAGAACTTACCGATTTCCAAGGTACCTTCTGCATAATTACTCATTTCGAAGACGCCCATTGGGCCATTCCAAACAACCGTCTTAGCTGACTTCAAAACATCTTCGAATTCAGCAACAGACTTAGGTCCGATATCCAAGGCCATGTAGCCATCTGGAATATCGCCGTCAACCGTCTTGTGAGCGGCATCGTTATCGAACTTTTCAGCAACAACGGAATCAGTAGGCAGAACCAGCTTGTCGCCGGCCTTGTCTAAGATTTCCTTAGCTAAATCAATCTTGTCCTTTTCAACTAATGAGTTCCCAATCTTCATACCCTTTGCAGCGTAGAAGGTGTAGGTCATCCCACCACCGATAAGAATCTTGTCAGCCTTAGCTAACAAGTTGTCAATAACACCGATCTTGTCGGAAACCTTGGCACCACCCAAGATAGCAACGAATGGATGTTCAGGGTTATCCACGGCTCCACCGATAAAGGTGATTTCCTTTTCCATTAAGAAACCAGCAGCGGTTTGGGCCATGTTAGAAGCGATACCAACGTTTGAAGCGTGGGAACGGTGAGCCGTACCGAACGCATCATTAACGAAGACGTCACCCAATGAAGCCCAGTACTTACCCAATTCAGGATCGTTACCGGATTCACGTTTAACGTTTTCGCCGTTCTTAACGTCTTCGTAACGGGTGTTTTCCATAACTAAAACATCACCATTGCTTAAGCCGTCAATAGCGTCTTCAAGCTGCTTGCCCTCAGTCGTTGGGACAAAGGTAACAGGCTTGTTCAACAAGTTTGACAACCGTTCTGCGACTGGACGCATGGACAGTGCTGGCTTGTCTTCTTCCTTCTTGATCCGACCTAAGTGGGATAAGAGAATAGCCTTGCCACCGTGTTCGATGACGTACTTGATAGTTGGTAATGCAGCAACGATACGGTTATCGTTACCGATCACACCGTCTTTGATTGGGACGTTAAAGTCGACCCGCATCAGGACTTTTTTGCCCTCTAAGTCTAAATCAGAAACTGTTAATTTAGCCAATTTAGAAAACCCTCCTTGATTGCTTATCAAAATAAATGATTACTTTCACAATATACAGCACTTACCTTCAGATTTCAAAGGACTTGTGCGATTTTTTAGGCCCAATGAAAAACGCGTCGGAGAATTCCCTCCTCCGCCGCGTCTCATTGAATATTTAAAATTTTAAACGACTTGCGCCGCTAGCTGATTAAAGCGTAGCGAAGTGCAACAAAGTACGAACCATGTTGCAAGTGAAGCCCCATTCGTTGTCGTACCAAGCAACAGTCTTAACTAATTGCGTGTCACCGGCAGTCGTAACTTCCGTTTGAGTTGGGTCAAATACGGAACCATGAGGGTCATCGATGATGTCAGTTGAAACAATTTCATCACCGTTGTAACCAAAGGCATCGTTACCTTCAGTGTGCTTCTTGATAGCATCGTTGATTTCGTCAGCAGTAACCTTCTTGTCCAGAACAGCTACTAATTCAGTCAATGAGCCATCAACAACACCAACACGTTGTGCGTGACCTTGTAACTTACCCTTTAAGTCAGGGATAACTAAACCGATAGCCTTAGCAGCACCAGTAGAGTGAGGAATGGTGTTGATACTTGCGGTACGGTTGTTACGCATCTTCTTGCCACGAGGGCCATCCAAGATCATTTGAGTAGAAGTGAATGCATGGATAGTCGTCATAGTCCCAGCCTTGATGCCAAATTCTTCGTTTAAGAAGTATGCCATTGGGGCCAAGCAGTTGGTCGTGCAAGAACCAGCAGAAACGATAACATCGTCTTTGCTCAATACGTCCAAGTTAACACCTGGAACAACAGTCGTAACAGCACCGGCTGGAGCGGAGATCAATACCCGCTTAACACCAGCATCGAGGTGAGCTTGTGACTTTTCTTCGGAAGTGTAGAAACCGGTACATTCGAGGACGAAGTCAACACCGTCGTTCTTAACCCAAGGAATATCTTGAGCTTTTGGTTCAGCGTATACAGGGTATTCCTTGCCGTCAACCACGATACCTTTGTCCGTAGCTGAAACTTCGCCAGGGAAACGACCATGAGTTGAGTCATACTTCAACAAGTAAGCTAACATTGAAGGTGTCGTCAAATCGTTGATGGCAACAACTTCGATGTCACTTGAGTGGAGTTCGTGAATCCGCTTGAAAGCCAAACGGCCGATACGTCCGAAACCATTAATACCAATCTTTACAGTCATACTGTGATTTCCTCCTTCAGGAAGCAAATAAAGAATAATTTTTTTAAAAAGCAGTACGTGTTAAGTGTATCACTTTTTTAAAACAAAGTCAGCAGCTCCTTCATCGGTTATTAACCAAGTCGAAGCTGGCGCTAAATGCATGTAGGCCGCAATTGCGGCGCCCTTTTCGGCACCGCCAGCAACGGCCACTACTAATTCTTTAGCGGCTAAATCGGCGATATCAACGCCGATGCGGGGAAATTTACTGACGACGTGACCTTCGGCATCAAAGAAATGGCCAAAGGCTTCCCCCACCGCATGGGCCGCAGTCAAGTCGGCAATCACGTGCGGTGCAATCTTTCGGCGTTTGGCCATCACGAATGCCTGGCCAATACCGTGAATCACAACGTTACTCTGGTCAATCAACTGCAAAACCTCGTGAATCGCTGGTTCCGCAAACAGTGGCTTATAGGTGGCCGTTGTTAGCTGTTCTGGGACAAATAGTGACCGAAACTCACCATTAGTCTGCTGGGCCATCTGTGCGCTAACCGCGTTGGCTTGAATGGCCGGTGATTCACCGACCCCGCCACGGGCTGGCACAAACAACAACTGCCGATTGACCGACAACGCTGGTGTCAACGCCGACGCAACGGCTGCCATGGTATGCCCGCCCATCACTGCAACGGTACTCTTGCCAAGAGGCAGCTGATCCGTTAAGACCTGGCCAGCGGCCTGCCCCATCCCCATCAGGGATCCGGTAGGTGCTGTGCTGTCTCCCGGTACAATCGTACAATGCGCAATGTGTAGCTTCTTAGCGAGCTGGTCTTCACGTTCCTGCCAGCCAGACAGATCATCCATAACGGGCTCTAACCCCCGTAAAAGCTGCTGTCCGGCAGTCGTAATCTGCATACCCTTCGCTGACATCTGAATAAAGCCCAGTTCAGCGAGGGCATCCGTCGTCGTCCGAATCGTTCGCTCGGAACAGTCCAGGCTGGTGGCTAAAGTTCGCCGACCAACTGGCTGGGTATTCGCAATACCTTGCAGGACACGGAACCGATTGGTTAGCTTGGTCACCATTTGAGGGACGATTGCTTCGACCCACTGCCAATCTTCACGCATCCAACTTACCTCCTAGTGGGACGATTACCGACCAGCGGTGGCAGATAAACGCCCACTTCGGTCAAAAAAATTCAGGCCAACCAGAGCTAACCTTACGTTTGTAAGTATATGCTCTCAACTATGAGATTGCAAGACAATACTCCCGAAGATTTTAGACCTATTTCCCCGGAAAATAAAAATATTTACACGACCCCTTGAATTTATATTCAGCTTCGGGTATAGTAATTAGGTGCTCAAAAAGCATGCGTGTTATGCGCCCGTAGTGTAATGGATCGCACGTAAGATTCCGGTTCTTGAAATGGGGGTTCGATTCCCTCCGGGCGCATCACTATCAATTTGGCAAACTCATCCCTCGTGGATGAGTTTTTTGTTACCTGCAATGATTTTGTGTCGAAAAAGGCTTGGGACAAAATCCCAAGCCTTTTCGTACCAACTCTATTTGGTCGAAACGTGTGCCAAGGCTGCTGATTCCGCTTAAAACTGATAACTGCCCTTTGTTTCACACTATTCAGGTTATTTCAATAGTTGCGCGTTAATCTTATCCCAACGCTGACGCAACGGCACAGCAATCAGGGGGGCAACCAATACGTCCAAAATTAATTCTGGGACAGCATTGGTCACCAGCGAAATCATCAGGACATACCCCAGCGTTTGATTGCCCTTCGCCCCAAAGGCCGTCGCCACGGCTGGTGTTTGATAGAAGAAAAAGACCATGCCGAGTACCAAAATCGTATTCGTTAAGGCCGCTACTGCCGCTGCAACCCGCATTGAACGGCGCATCGACCACTGGTGTTGACGCCCCCAGAGATAGACGAGGCCAGCTCCCAAGCCCATCAACAGCCGAGGCACAACCGATACCAACGGATTTGTAAAGACCAGTGGTGCCACAGGACTGGACGGCCAAGTGAAGGCCCGAATGAACGTGATCACACCCCAGAAGCCCCCTATTAGCATGCCATCCTTTGGACCTAACGCGGTTCCAGCCACAATGACCGTCAAGCCAATCAGGGTCATGCTGAAGGGCCCCAGTGGAATATACCCCAGAAACGGGAAGATATTTTGTACCAAAACAATCGCCATCAATAGTGCATTCACGACGAGGCGAAAAGTCTTATGTCGCGTCATTTTAAGTGACCTCCACGTAAAGTTAATGCCGATATTATAGCATGATTTAACCGATTGTGGGAAATTGCGATGTCTCAGGACCAACGACGTAAGTCCCCCTCAATCGCCTGAAGAAACTAATCGCCTTGCCATGCTACTTTTAAGCCAAACAATTCTACTTTCCTCCTGGAACAAACCGTGCCAAATCAGG
The DNA here is from genome assembly GCF_003946395.1 of Levilactobacillus fuyuanensis. Taxonomy (GTDB): domain Bacteria; phylum Bacillota; class Bacilli; order Lactobacillales; family Lactobacillaceae; genus Levilactobacillus; species Levilactobacillus fuyuanensis. Next base: position 7,282 of record NZ_RHNZ01000036.1, read on the forward strand.
ACATTCCTACCTCTCACCATAAACTAACTTGTATTTTTATCCAAAATCAGTTATAGTAGTTAAGGTGTTGTTAACCACTATGCGCCCGTAGTGTAATGGATCGCACGTAAGATTCCGGTTCTTGAAATGGGGGTTCGATTCCCTCCGGGCGCATCACTACCAATTCGGTAAGTCCCATCCTTCGTGGATGGGACTTTTTGTATTGCCTTTAGGCCCAGTTGAGCACGCTAAAGCGTGCGAAACAAAAACCCACCCGCTATGCGGGCGGATAGCAAAA
>NZ_RHNZ01000037.1 GCF_003946395.1 Levilactobacillus fuyuanensis
GGTGTATCCTTTAGGCTATCGCCACCACACTATAAGAGAACTTCTTCCCTCAAAACTAGATATTATTCAATTATTTTCCATTCGGAAACAACCACGTTTTCAACTTGGTTAAGTCCTCGACCGATTAGTACTGGTCCGCTCCACGCCTCACGGCGCTGCTACTTCCAGCCTATCTACCTGATCATCTTTCAGGGGTCTTACTTCCATATAGGAATGGGAAATCTCATCTCGAGGCGAGTTTCACACTTAGATGCTTTCAGCGTTTATCTCATCCATACATAGCTACCCAGCGATGCGCCTGGCGGCACAACTGGTACACCAGCGGTATGTCCATCCCGGTCCTCTCGTACTAAGGACAGCTCCTCTCAAATTTCCTACGCCCGCGACGGATAGGGACCGAACTGTCTCACGACGTTCTGAACCCAGCTCGCGTACCGCTTTAATGGGCGAACAGCCCAACCCTTGGGACCGACTACAGCCCCAGGATGCGATGAGCCGACATCGAGGTGCCAAACCTCCCCGTCGATGTGGACTCTTGGGGGAGATAAGCCTGTTATCCCCAGGGTAGCTTTTATCCGTTGAGCGATGGCCCTTCCATACGGTACCACCGGATCACTAAGCCCGACTTTCGTCCCTGCTCGACCTGTCTGTCTCGCAGTCAAGCTCTCTTCTGCCTTTACACTCGACGAATGATTTCCAACCATTCTGAGAGAACCTTTGGGCGCCTCCGTTACTTTTTAGGAGGCGACCGCCCCAGTCAAACTGCCTACCTGACACTGTCTCCCACCACGATTAGTGGTGCGGGTTAGAGTGTTCACACAGCGAGGGTCGTATCCCACCAGCGCCTCACTCGAAACTAGCGTTCCGAGTTCTACGGCTCCGACCTATCCTGTACAAGCTGTGTCAACACCCAATATCAAGCTACAGTAAAGCTCCATGGGGTCTTTCCGTCCTGTCGCGGGTAACCTGCATCTTCACAGGTAATATAATTTCACCGAGTCTCTCGTTGAGACAGTGCCCAGATCGTTACGCCTTTCGTGCGGGTCGGAACTTACCCGACAAGGAATTTCGCTACCTTAGGACCGTTATAGTTACGGCCGCCGTTTACTGGGGCTTCATTTCTGGGCTTCGCCGAAGCTAACTCATCCACTTAACCTTCCAGCACCGGGCAGGCGTCAGCCCCTATACGTCATCTTGCGATTTTGCAGAAACCTGTGTTTTTGATAAACAGTCGCCTGGGCCTTTTCACTGCGGCTACACTTGCGTGTAGCACCCCTTCTCCCGAAGTTACGGGGTCATTTTGCCGAGTTCCTTAACGAGAGTTCACTCGCTCACCTTAGGATACTCTCCTCGACTACCTGTGTCGGTTTGCGGTACGGGTAATTAATCACTAACTAGAAGCTTTTCTCGGCAGTGTGACATCTGGCGCTTCCCTACTAAAATTCGGTCCTCGTCACGCCTTGTCCTTAGCGATAAGCATTTAACTCATCACCAGACTTGACGCTTGAACACACATTTCCAATCGTGTGCACACCATAGCCTACTGCGTCCCTCCATCGTTCAAACATGATTAACTAGTACAGGAATATCAACCTGTTATCCATCGCCTACGCTTCTCAGCCTCGGCTTAGGTCCCGACTAACCCTGGGAGGACGAGCCTTCCCCAGGAAACCTTAGTCATTCGGTGGATCAGATTCTCACTGATCTTTCGCTACTCATACCGGCATTCTCACTTCTAAGCGCTCCACTAGTCCTTGCGGTCTAGCTTCGTTGCCCTTAGAACGCTCTCCTATCACGCGACCTATTGGTCGCATCCATAATTTCGGTAACATGCTTAGCCCCGGTAAATTTTCGGCGCGGGATCACTCGGCTAGTGAGCTATTACGCACTCTTTAAATGGTGGCTGCTTCTGAGCCAACATCCTAGCTGTCTATGCAACTCCACATCCTTTTCCACTCAGCATGTATTTAGGGACCTTAATTGATGGTCTGGGCTGTTCCCCTTTCGACGGTGGATCTTATCACTCATCGTCTGACTCCCGGATATAAATCAGTGGCATTCGGAGTTTATCTGAATTCAGTAACCCATGACGGGCCCCTAGTCCAAACAGTGGCTCTACCTCCACGATTCTTAACTCCGAGGCTAACCCTAAAGCTATTTCGGAGAGAACCAGCTATCTCCAAGTTCGTTTGGAATTTCACCGCTATCCACACCTCATCCCAGCATTTTTCAACATACACGGGTTCGGTCCTCCAGTGCGTTTTACCGCACCTTCAACCTGGACATGGATAGGTCACCTGGTTTCGGGTCTACGTCAACTTACTGAAACGCCCGTTTCAGACTCGCTTTCGCTACGGCTCCGGTCTTTACACCTTAACCTTGCAAATTAACGTAACTCGCCGGTTCATTCTACAAAAGGCACGCTATCACCCATTAACGGGCTCTAACTAATTGTAGGCACATGGTTTCAGGAACTATTTCACTCCGCTTCCGCGGTGCTTTTCACCTTTCCCTCACGGTACTGGTTCACTATCGGTCACTAGGGAGTATTTAGCCTTGGGAGATGGTCCTCCCGGATTCCGACCACGTTTCACGTGTGTGGCCGTACTCAGGATACTGAACTGAGGGTCAACAATTTCATCTACGGGGGTATCACCCTCTATGCCGAGTCTTCCCAGACTCTTCGATTATCATTGACTTTGGTAACTCAAATGTTCAGTCCTACAACCCCAAAGAGCAAGCTCTTTGGTTTGGGCTATTCCCCGTTCGCTCGCCGCTACTTAGGGAATCGATTTTTCTTTCTATTCCTGCGGGTACTTAGATGTTTCAGTTCCCCGCGTTTGCCTCAACTCAAGTATGTATTCCCTGAGTTGTAATTACTGATTAAAGTAATTGGGTTTCCCCATTCGGAAATCTCCGGATCAAAGCTTACGTACAGCTCCCCGAAGCATATCGGTGTTAGTCCCGTCCTTCATCGGCTCCTAGTACCAAGGCATCCACCATGCGCCCTTCATAACTTAACCTAACGATTACTTCGTAATCGCTGATTAATTGAGTATTAGCGATATAAACTAATTAAAAAACTCAAAAATACGCAGTTGTTTCTCGGTTTTAATTATCTTAATAATTAAAGGAAAATAATTGATAATATCTAGTTTTCAAAGAACAA
>NZ_RHNZ01000038.1 GCF_003946395.1 Levilactobacillus fuyuanensis
TGAGGGTAGACCCCTCAAAACTGACCATTGTTTCGACAAAGTATGTGTAGCCTCCGTATATTCCTTAGAAAGGAGGTGATCCAGCCGCAGGTTCTCCTACGGCTACCTTGTTACGACTTCACCCTAATCATCTGTCCCACCTTAGACGGCTGACTCCCGAAGGTTATCTCACCGGCTTTGGGTGTTACAAACTCTCATGGTGTGACGGGCGGTGTGTACAAGGCCCGGGAACGTATTCACCGCGGCATGCTGATCCGCGATTACTAGCGATTCCAACTTCATGTAGGCGAGTTGCAGCCTACAATCCGAACTGAGAACGGCTTTAAGAGATTAGCTTAGCCTCACGACTTCGCGACTCGTTGTACCGTCCATTGTAGCACGTGTGTAGCCCAGGTCATAAGGGGCATGATGATTTGACGTCATCCCCACCTTCCTCCGGTTTGTCACCGGCAGTCTCACCAGAGTGCCCAACTTAATGCTGGCAACTGATAATAAGGGTTGCGCTCGTTGCGGGACTTAACCCAACATCTCACGACACGAGCTGACGACAACCATGCACCACCTGTATCCATGTCCCCGAAGGGAACGTCCTATCTCTAGGATTTGCATAGTATGTCAAGACCTGGTAAGGTTCTTCGCGTAGCTTCGAATTAAACCACATGCTCCACCGCTTGTGCGGGCCCCCGTCAATTCCTTTGAGTTTCAACCTTGCGGTCGTACTCCCCAGGCGGAGTGCTTAATGCGTTAGCTGCGGCACTGAAGGGCGGAAACCCTCCAACACCTAGCACTCATCGTTTACGGCATGGACTACCAGGGTATCTAATCCTGTTTGCTACCCATGCTTTCGAGCCTCAGCGTCAGTTACAGACTAGACAGCCGCCTTCGCCACTGGTGTTCTTCCATATATCTACGCATTCCACCGCTACACATGGAGTTCCACTGTCCTCTTCTGCACTCAAGTCTCCCAGTTTCCGATGCACTTCTCCGGTTAAGCCGAAGGCTTTCACATCAGACTTAAGAAACCGCCTGCGCTCGCTTTACGCCCAATAAATCCGGACAACGCTTGCCACCTACGTATTACCGCGGCTGCTGGCACGTAGTTAGCCGTGGCTTTCTGGTTAAATACCGTCAACTTCTGAACAGTTACTCTCAGAAGTGTTCTTCTTTAACAACAGAGTTTTACGAGCCGAAACCCTTCTTCACTCACGCGGCATTGCTCCATCAGACTTTCGTCCATTGTGGAAGATTCCCTACTGCTGCCTCCCGTAGGAGTTTGGGCCGTGTCTCAGTCCCAATGTGGCCGATTACCCTCTCAGGTCGGCTACGTATCATTGTCTTGGTGGGCCTTTACCTCACCAACTAACTAATACGCCGCGGGTCCATCCAGAAGTGATAGCCGAAACCACCTTTTAAACAGAAACCATGCGGTTTCTGTTGTTATACGGTATTAGCACCTGTTTCCAAGTGTTATCCCCTGCTTCTGGGCAAGTTACCCACGTGTTACTCACCAGTTCGCCACTCGCTTCATTGTTGAAATCAGTGCAAGCACGTCATTCAACGGAAGCTCGTTCGACTTGCATGTATTAGGCATGCCGCCAGCGTTCGTCCTGAGCCAGGATCAAACTCTCATCTTAAAGATGATGCTTGAATAGCTCATCGATTGTTGTTACTTTATTTTCATAAAAGCGAATTGACTTCGCAAATATTGTTTGGGTTTGATACC
>NZ_RHNZ01000039.1 GCF_003946395.1 Levilactobacillus fuyuanensis
ACACCCTTCAAACCCTTGACCTCATTGAGTTTATAGGTGCTTTCATTCTAATTTGGCACTCGGCACCTATAGGGGGGTCGTAGTACGGTCGCAAAATTTGCTCCCTGCCCCCCAGCTTTCCAAATTTAAATCCAGCACAAACCAAAAAAGCAGATCAGCAAAAAACGCTGAACTGCTTTTTTAAGACCGTGGCTTTCAGCCACACCGACCAGCTGAGCCAGCTGGACCGCTACGCTTGCCGCCGCTGGGCTCGGGAAAACAATGGCTTGTTTTCCAAGACGTAAGGCTTCTGGTTGAGTGAAGTTAGTCAATTCCTTAAAGCCTCAAAGAGGAGCTAACTGCTAAAGCAGTAAGCCCCTCTAATTCGATTTACCATTGACTAACAATTCAACAGTTTTTCTATTCCAAATTTTCCTTAGCAAATTCAGTTGACAAACTTTTTTTCGTTAATAATTTGTTCCTGGCGCTTATCTAACACGTACGTGTGTAAAGCGTCAAAGAGCTTGCGTTTATCAGGGTCAGGGTTATGCAAGGCTTGTTCCCAAATGGCTTGAATATCGACTGCCCAAGGGTCAGCTAGCAATTGTTCAATTTGTTCGGGTTCTTTCATTTTCTTAACACCTCTCAATCGTCCTTATTTTGCGTTCTAAGCAATTTAACGCTTTAACCCTGTATTTCTCTCCGGTTGCTTTTTAGGTTGCTTATCAGGCTCATTTGGCGCTTTTAAGCCGATTTTGTGCCATGTTTCTGGTTTCATATGCACTTTATCGCCTAATTTTTGTTTCAATACCTGGAACATGCGCTTAATCAAATCTTGCGCATGATTTAATTGAGTCCGCAATTTGTTATTTTCAGCTTGCAGTTTATCATTCTTCAATTCCAGTTCAGACGCCCGACTACTAGCTTTAATTTCACTATCATGAGCTCTTTCAGCGTCAGACTTTGCATGGAGTGAATCAATAAAAGCGCTCTTGGCATAAATTGCCCCCTGTTTCATTTGCTCAAAGTCATCTTTTTTAACCAGTACATAGCCTTTTTTAAAGCGTGGTTGTAAGGTTTCAATATTGGTTACATCAAAATCAGATTTTTTAAAATCTTCGAATTCTTGTCTCTGTTTTTTTGTATCTGCTTTAACCGTCTCTAATTCTTGACGCATAGCCTTGTATTCAGGCACAGACAAATTTTTACGCTCTTTGTTTTTTTGACCCCGTTCAAGTTTAAAACCTTTGGACTGTAAGAACTCGGGTAGCTCATCTTGCACCTGTTGCAGGGCTTCCCGATTAAACACCCGCTTAGCCGACAGTTTATTATCTTTATCAAACGGCACGATCCCCATATGCATATGGGGCGTGTGCTCGTCTAAATGCACCCAAGCATAGCGGATATTCTCGTCCCCAAACTTTTCAGCAAAGTACTGTTTAGCAGTTTCAAAATAGGCTCTGGTCTGTTTTTCGTCCAGTTGCTCAAAGAACCCTTTATCACTCGTAATAACCCACTCATTGGCTAAGACAGCGTCTTTACGGACAGCTCGGGAGCCAGCCTTGCGTTCGTCAATATAAGACTGAATATCCGTCTTAAAATTGTTCGTCCGTCCAGCCACCAAATCATAGTTCAAATGTGACCGTGAGACATCAATATCTTGGTTGCTATGATTGCTAGTTTTCCGTTGGTCGTGATTACCCAAACCAACCAAATTATCAGCTTTCAATTTCTGCATTCTTGCGACAACAAAACTCATTCCACACACCCCCTAATTCGGACACCGTCCATGTAAAGTATAACACACTATACTTTACATTCGTAAAGGTGTGCTCTCCGAGGGTCAAAGCAAGAACCTGGCTTGTGCCAGATTCCCAAAGTCAAAAGCAAAAAAATAACCGCTGCTGCCGTTTCTTTTTCCTAGTAACAGAAATGAGATTTTCACCTTTGCGCTTTTCCGCAACGGTTGCAAATTCATTCCCAAGATCAAGTAAAAAAACCATGGGCTTTGCCCAAACCCACGAGGGAAAAATTTCCCCTCGACCCCCTCCAAAAAACTCCCCCAACCCCCTCACTTTTTGAGGGGGCTCCCTCGCCGGTTGGCAGGACAAAACAAAGTTTTGTCAATGCCGAGAGGGTGGAAAATCAGTGGCTCGTATCAACTCCTTAAATTCCTTCCGCTTTGCTCCAGTCAGACATTTACCGTTGACACTTCCCGTTTATCTTTCCTTCTGGCCAAATAAAAAAAGAGTAGCCGTAGCCACTCTTAATTTTACTTATTCAACAATCGCGCCCGATTGCGGCATACTTAAAAATAATCTCAATATTTTTTTGATCTTCTATTCCTCGATTATTCCATATCCTTCTGGTGCAGGAATCCCATGTTCTGCAGAACGACTGACTGATTCCCACTCTTTCCATGTAGATATACGTTTTTCTGCATTTTCAACAGCTAAATCATAAACAAGGCTTCCTAGAATCAATCGGAGAGGCGGATTCTCACTATTAACCAGTTTCATTATAGCTTCGGCAGCCAACTTAGGGTCACTATCAACTGATTCGGTTGAGTTTTGTTGAGCCAACTTCTCACGTAATGAATCATACTCTTTGTTCTGTGTGGTAAAACTCATTTTTAAGTATAGATTCGTCCAATAGCCTCCGGGTTCAACGATAGATACCTTTACACCAAAATGTGCAGCTTCTTGTGCTAATGCCTCGCTAAATCCTTCTAAAGCAAATTTGCTAGCACTATAGATTCCCGACATTGGACCAGTAATCAGTCCACCAATACTAGATATCTGTATAATATGACCTGATCCTTGTGTCCGTAAGTACGGCATAGCTGCTTGACAAATCCAAATTGCACCATAGAAATTAGTCTCCATTTGACTTCTAACTTCATCTTCACTAAATTCTTCAATCATTCCCAATACCATATTTCCTGCATTGTTAATGACAATATCGATCCTTCCAAAATGTTTAATGGCAGTTTCCACTGTAGTAAAAACAGCACTTCTATCAGTAACATCAAGACTTAACGGAAGTAACATTCCTTCAAACTGGTATTTTAACTCATTAAGTTTTTCAATATTTCTAGCAACACCAACAACCTTATCTCCTGACTCTAGTACTTTTTTAGTGAACTCGTATCCTAGTCCACTGCTCGCTCCTGTAATAAACCATACTCGTGTATTTTCTACGTTACTAAATGTCATAAATAATTTCCTCCATTAATCATGTAATATTTAGGTAGCATTTGATACCTATTATTTGAAGTAAGCCAAATAAGTATAAAACTTATCAAAATAAAAAACATAGGCAACTGCCTATGCTCTAGAATATTGAAATATAGAAATTCCAATTGGATTCATCATTACTTAATAAAATTACAAATATGATATCAATATCATAGATGAACCAGTTTCTACGATATTACATGGGGACTTCCACTTTTTTAAAAAAGAAAAAGAGGAAGATATATCTCCCTCTTTTTATCATAACCGAATAATAAAGGTTTCCTTTTAAAAGACAGATCAATCCTATTACTCTGAGCATAAGCAGAGCCTTTGAACGTATTAAATTAACGGTTCAAAGTTAGGATATCAATCATTAGGAAGCCTCCATTCATAAAAGTTAATTCAAGTATAACAAATTGCCTTGATTTGTCAAAAAATAAAATAAAAAACCCCCTTAGCTTTTCAGCAGGAGGCATGTTTTTTATTTTATTTCGCCAGTTTCAGAATCAATAATTTTTGAGTAAATCGGACGGTAACCGCATTGATAATTTGCATCAAAATATAAACGGAAGATTCCAGAAGAACTCGCAATAACTTCATTCACATATTTCATTCCATCAATTCCAAACTCACTTCCACGTTTTTTTATAAACGCACTTAATTCAATAATATTAACGATATTATATTTATCTACAAGCTCAAGTAACGTTTGTCTTAATTCTTTTTTCTCACTTTCATCAAGCGTGACATAACGGTCAACGTCAAAATTATTTATCAACTTAATCTCTTTTTTATCATATTTATGCTTTTTCTTAGCAATAGCATCTTTAGAATCATGCGTTAAATACAAATACATATTTTCCATACTATGAACCACAGTCTGAACCATAGCCACGCTGTTTTCTCCTAAAGTTCCCTTGATTTTTTTACGAACACTATCTGCAGTCACAGGATTTTTTGCTATGTAAATGACATGATAATGATCTTTTTTATATTCTTGTCCTTCAACTGGGCTCAAATCCTTGTCATGCAATGGACTAATCGCCATTGGAACACCAAGTAATTCTAATTTTATTTCCCAATCGCTAGGAATGCTTTCTGGGTATAGTAAAAACGTGAAGTATCTTGATTTGTCTTTAGCCATAATGATATAATCACCTTAACAAATTGCATATTAATTTCGAGAGCGGTCTTTGGCGGACGCTCTTTTTTTATGCATTTTTTTGCCCTTCCTTGTGGTTTTTTACAACATCATTCATATGTTTTCGAACATCATAAGTTACAATTTTTCCTTGCTCTAATAAAGCTTGCTTATACTCAACATACAAATCTTTAGGAATACGGATAGTTACACTTTGCATTTCTTCTTTTTCTTTCGGCACAAATAAAACCTCTTTTCTTTTTCAATATTTATTTATTATTATATAGCATTACAAAAACTAAGTAAAGCATTACATAGAAATACAGGTTTTTTAAAAAGTCGCGTAAAAGTCGCCGAAAAGTCGCCGAGATTTTACACCCTTCAAACCCTTGACCTCATTGAGTTTATAGGTGCTTTCATTCTAATTTGGCACTCGGCACCTATAGGGGGG
>NZ_RHNZ01000004.1 GCF_003946395.1 Levilactobacillus fuyuanensis
ACCGCCGTATACGGAACCGTACGTACGGTGGTGTGAGAGGTCGGTAGCCAAACCAATTGGTTACCTCCTACTCGATTGCACCTAATATGGTGCAAACTAACTTAGTGAAAAAATGTTGTTGGAGAACTAAGAGTCGAAGGTAAAGGCATATACCGCGGATAGAATCTAAAGGAATCCCTAGGATAAGTACCATATTGAATATACTAGAAATCAATATTTGGGAACGTATCTTAATTGGATTCGGTTCTTTCTTGAAACAATCGTCGATACTCACTGGGAGTGATACCAGTTTCTTTTTTGAAGAGTCGATAAAAGTATTTTATATTGGTGAATCCAAAATATAATGCAACTTGCTTAACGGACATTGTGGTTCGAATTAATAAATCTTTAGCGCTAGATATTTTCAGAAAGTGAATATAGTGAATAGTTGATATATGCTCATTCTTTTGAAAAAGAGTCGTTAAATATTCAGGTGTAATTTTGAATTCTTGGGCAATATCAGCAATTGAGAGTCTTTCATGGATATGATCGGCGATATAGCGTTCGATTTCTTCAAATTTGGAATTGGTTTGTGAGGTAAGAAGAGTCGGAGAATGTTGTATTTTATGAATAAATTGTTTGCTGATATTAATTAAAAGAAGATTGAAACCATAGTTTATTTCTTGTTGATATAGCCCTAGATTATCATTCACATTTTGACTTTGAAAACATTGGAGTAGAAGCTGAACATTGGTTCGGTGCGTGATTTCACCCGTAGAAGGTATCGTAAATCCATGAAATTTTGATCCAAATCTTTTTGGAAAGATATGATTATCGATTGTAATTCCAGTTTGATTTGGCATAAAAATAAATAAGTTTAAAGGCCCATCAATCTGTAATTCAGTATCATATTTGGTGTAAATAATTTTCCATGATGATTCAGGAATAACACTGATACTATTATTAATAGTCAGTTCAGACTTGCTTGTTCCGGTGATCATTAGGCTGCAGGAATTAGCAGGTAAAGATGCTGACACCCTTTGAGAGTCAGTATGGGAATAAGCCTGTAGGTGAATTAAGTATGGTTCTTCGATATGAATAAACATTAGTTTTACCTCTTTTAATCAGATATTAGATTAGTGCACCTTATATCTTAAACAGTAGTTGGCACTATATATGTAATCGCTTACAATGAATTTGTGCATCGGGTTAGCTAACGTATTTGATTTTACTACATTTGTGTCTAAGGTGTATGGCATTTAATACTTGTCTCAAGGAAAGAGGTATATGGCTTTGAAAAAAATTGGAGATTATATCAGCCATCGTGTCTATCAAAAAAGGAAAGTTACTTTTTGGACATCAATTGGTTTTGGGGTTAGTGACATGGTTGGTGGCGGGGGCCAGACAATCATTGGTGCTTGGCTGCTCTTCTTTTACACGACATACTGTAATTTAAGTGCAACTCAAGGTGCTTTAATTGTGGCAATTGGGAAAATTATCTCGGGAACTTGTGGTATGTTGATGGGGGGATGGACGGATAACTTCTATCGGACAAAGATTGGTCGTCGCTTCGGTCGCCGTCACTCCTTTATGTATTTTGGAGCGCCGCTACTATTAACCTTCACCTTGATGTGGGTTGGCGGAAGAAGCTTTTGGTACTATCTGATTATTTACTGTGTTTTTGATGCCGTCTCAACCATTTCAATTCCATACGAAACGCTACCAACTGAAATGACTAAAAATTATGACGAGCGAACAAAAATCTCCACAGCACGGATGTTTTTCTCAGCTAGTGCCACATTCTTTGGGACATTCTTGCCAGGACAGCTTTTCCGAGTTATGGGGACTAAGTCACCCATGCCATTCTTCATCAACGGTTTAATTTTTGGTATTTTGTTTGTTGTTGCTTATTACATTTCCGCATTCAGTACCTGGGAACATCCGGTATCTGAAATTGCTGTTGGCGACATTAACGAAAAGAGAAGTATTGGTCAAGCTCTTGCACAAGATTTCAAAGCATATATTTCAACGCTTAAGATCAAAAGCTTTAGACAGCATTTATATATTTACTTACTGTCGTTCACTGGGAAAGATGTTTATAACACAGTCTTTACCTACTTCTGTGTTTATGTACTAGGCGTTAGTGCAACATTAGCTGCTAATTTATTATCACTGTCTATCGTTGGGGTTGTGACAACCTTAATTGGGGGATGGTTGATGGTTAAATTTGGCCCTCGCTTCTTGTACATATTATCATATGGGCTAATGCTCTTGATGTATGGCGGTTACTTTACTGTGGTTCATAGTCAACCTTCAAATATTGTGATGTGGTTGTTTATCATTTCCTTTGTCTATCAAATTGGTCGTTCATTATTGGAATTCACCCCTTGGAATGTTTATCCATTTATTCCAGACGTTGATGAATTAGTTTCTGGCCATAATCGTGCAGGTGTTTTTGCTTCAGTTATTAGCTTGACTCGTAATTCTACGGCGGCTATCGCAACTGTTCTAGTCGGAATGTTTTTAGATGCTAATGGATTTGTTAAGAATGCAACTACTGAACCGATTCACGTTCAAAATGCGATCATGCAGGCGATCTTTGTTGGTGCAGGTGGCTTAGTCCTCTTAGCGTTGCTAGTGGCATTAACTTTCAAGTTGAATCGTCATACGCATAAAGTCATTATTGATGAAGTAAAACGACTTCGTGACGGTGGCTCAAAACGTGATGCGACAGAAGAAACAAAGCGGATTACTAAGCAAATTACTGGTTATGACTACTCTAGAGTGTGGCCTGAGAGTCCAGATACGGTTAATCCACCAATCGTTTTAAAGGTAGATCGTGATAAGGTTGCTAATAAAAAGTGATGAGATTATACGTAGTTGAGAAAAGGAGTTAGTTAAAATGGCGATGTTCTTTACTAGTGAAAAGATTCATGCAAGAGTTAGTGAGTTACAGGCATATCGGTATCAGAACAGGCGTGCCATTACGAATTGGCAAATGTCCCTAGATGATCTTCATGGAGAGTTGAAATATCCGGCCACTGATGCCAATTATGTAGATGTTGCACCAGGGTATAAATGGAAAGAACTTAACGAGTATGCATGGTTAAGAACACAAGTTCAATTACCAGATGAGAAGGAAATGGTGATGCTCTTTAATTTTGGGCTTCCCGGAAATCTACACCAAACTGGTTTTGAAGGAATGCTGTTCGTAAATGGACATCCATTACAGGGACTTGATTCGAATCATGAAGAAGTATTAGTTCCTGATAAATATCAGGGAAAAAAGGTTCAATTGGATATCAAATTATGGACTGGTATGTATGGTCGTCATGGGGACCCTACAAAGCCAATTATCCATGAATTTAATTATGCAGACATTGCAAAGTTAGATCATTCAACAGACAGTTTATATCTATCAATGAGAAATATGATAGATACGGTAGATATTTTGCCTGAGGATTCACCTAATCGATATGAAATGCAAAATGTTTTGGATCAAGCGACCAAACTCTTAGATTGGCAAGAACCGGGTTCAGTCGACTTTTACCGTTCAGTCGAGCAGGCGAATACTCTAGTTGAAGACTATTTGAAGCATGCTATTAAGAATACACCAGTTACTGTTACGGCTTTAGGACACACGCATATTGATTTAGCTTGGCTATGGCAGATAAAGCATACTCGTGAGAAGGCGGCGCGATCTTTCTCAACAGTTCTGAAAATGATGGATAAGTACCCAGAATATGTTTTCTTGCATACAACGCCGCAACTTTATGCCTATCTTAAAGAGGACTATCCAGAAATTTTTAAGGAGATTAAAAAGCGAGTTGCAGAAGGCCGTTGGGAAGTTGACGGTGCTATGTGGGTTGAGGCAGATTGCAATATTCCATCTGGAGAATCCCTAGTGCGTCAAATTATGTTCGGAACTCGGTTCATCGAAAAAGAGTTTAATAAGCGTCCTCACTATTTATGGTTACCAGATGTATTCGGTTATTCATGGGCGTTACCACAGATTTTACGTAAGTCTGGTCTTGATACATTCATGACTACAAAAATTAGCTGGAATGAATATAATAGAATGCCAAACGATACTTTTATGTGGAAAGGCATCGATGGAACTGAGATCTTGACGCACTTTATCACAACGCCGGATGCTGGGAAGATGAAGGATAATCCTGACTCTTGGTTTTATACCTATAATGGTGAAATGACACCAAGTTCAGTTAAAGGGCTCTATGATGCCTATAGCAATAAGTCCTTTAATAATAATTTATTATTGGCCTATGGCTATGGAGATGGTGGTGGCGGTGTTAACCGTGACATGCTTGAAAGTCGACGTGTTTTAGATAAACTTCCTGGATTACCACATGTTAAAACTGGCACAGGTAAAGAGTTCTTTGACCAGCTTCATGAGACAGTAAGTGCAGCCGAGAAGACACAGTATGTGCCAACTTGGGATGGTGAATTATATCTGGAATTTCATCGTGGTACCTACACTAGCCATGCTTATATGAAAAAGATGAATCGTAAGCTCGAACTGATCTATCGAAGACTCGAATATGACGCTGTTTTGAATGAGATGGCTAATGGTACGCAATATCCACAAAAGACACTAAACGATGGTTGGAAGATCTTGTTAAGAAACCAATTTCATGACATTATTCCAGGGTCGGCAATTCATGAGGTTTATGAGGACAGCCAAAAAGATTATAATAATGTCCTCTTATTGGCCGAACAAGTTGATAAAACTCTGAATGACCAGAAGACGGCAGATAGCTTTACTATAATTAATGATCAAGGATGGGCAAGACAGGAGTTAGTTAAAGTTCCAGTAAAGGATGAAGGTATTTTTACTGACAAGGATAACCTTCCTCTAAATGCCGAAAAGATTGATGGTGGTTATTTAGTTAACACACCAGTGATTCCTGCTACTGAAAGTACAGTAATTACTTTCCATAAAGGACAGGCTGTCGAAGATACAGGTGATTTTAACGTTGCTGAAATCAATGAGCAGGGGTTACAAACCTCGTTTTACGAAATTGACTGGAATAGTGATGGGCAATTAACTAGAATTTTTGATCGCCAGGCACAGCGGAATGTTTTAGCTCAAGATGAACTTGGTAATGCGTTGGAAGTCTATGAAGATAAGCCACGTGACTATGATGCATGGAATATTGATCTTTATTATTATCAAAAAAAGCATGCATTGAAGGCTGAGTCAATTAAGGTAATTGAAAACAATGAACTGCGTGTGGTAGTTCAATTCAATTATAAGTATTTACACTCTGTAGTTTCCCAGAATATGATCCTGTATCGTGATTCACGACGCATTGATTTTAAGACGAGTCTTGATTGGCAAGATCACCAAAAGTTATTAAAATCAGAATTCACGACTGGCATTCGTTCCACAGAAGCACGTTACCAGATTCAATTTGGTAATTTAAAGCGGACAAACACATGGAATAACAGTTGGGATTGGGCAAAATTTGAGACGGTTGGTCACCAATGGGCAGATCTTTCAGAACACAATTATGGCGTTTCGGTATTAAATGATTCTAAATATGG
Organism: Levilactobacillus fuyuanensis; assembly: GCF_003946395.1. Lineage (GTDB taxonomy): Bacteria > Bacillota > Bacilli > Lactobacillales > Lactobacillaceae > Levilactobacillus > Levilactobacillus fuyuanensis. The sequence goes on from NZ_RHNZ01000004.1 coordinate 5,545, forward strand.
GTATGCAATTAAAGACAACCGAATGACAATTACGCTTTTAAAGAGTGCGATTAGTCCAGATCCTGAAGCGGATATTGGTCATCATGAATTTACGTACAGCCTATTACCGCATGAAGGAGACTTTGTTTCAGGGAAAGTTGAGGAGAATGCTTGGGCGTTAAATAGTCCGTTACAAGTATTGAAAGGTCAAAGACTTGCTAATCAATCTAATGTTTTTTCGATGCCAAGTAATCAGGTTCTAAATATTGATGCGGTTAAGCGAGCTGAAGATAGTGACAATATTATTGTTCGGTTTCATGATCATACGGGAGGACGTCGGGTAATTGAAATGAATCCAACGTTTGACTACTCTGGTTGGCGAGAAGTTAACTTACTTGAAGAGGCCAATGATAGTAGTTGGCAAACTGGTACAGTGAAGCTCGCTTTAGCACCATATGAAATTAAAACGCTCGAGTTTAAAAAGTAAAGTAATGTAAGGAAATGATGCTATGTTAGTTGGAAGTATTGAGGCAGGTGGTACAAAGTTCGTTTGTGCGGTTGGAGATGAAGAATATAACATTGTTGATAGTCATCATTTCCCAACAACAGATCCTGATACGACGCTGTCTAAGGTAATTGATTATTTTCAGCAGTTTAAGATAAGTGCACTAGGAGTTGCGAGTTTTGGTCCTCTGGATCTTGATAAGAAGAGTGCAAACTTTGGATCAATCATGGCTTCTCCAAAATTAGATTGGCGCAATATTCCAATTTATCAAATATTAAAAGATCGGTTACACATCCCGATATTTTTGACAACAGACGTGAATGGGTCTGCATATGGTGAATATATTATTGGACGTTTGCGAGGGCAAAAGCTCAACTCGCTTGTGTACTATACGATAGGTACTGGTGTTGGGGCGGGTATTATCTATGATGGAAAATTTTTGGGCGATTTAGGTCATCCAGAAATGGGGCATGTATTTGTAAAACGTCATCCAAATGATAAGGGCTTTGAAGGTATTTGTCATTATCATCATGATTGTCTTGAAGGATTGGTGTCAGGTCCCACATTTGAAGTACGTTTGGGTAAACGCGGCGAGGATGTTTCTTTGAACGATCCTGTTTGGGATGTGATGGCCTATTATATGGCTCAGGCTTTAATGCAATCGACAATGACATTGCGGCCAAGTAAATTTGTTTTGGGCGGTAGTGTGGTGAATGATACTTTTCTTAAAAAAGTTCGGCAACAATATAAGCTGTTAATTAACGATTATATTTCGCTACCTTCATTGGAAGATTATATTGTTCGACCATTGGTTGAAAATAATGGATCAGCAACAATTGGAAATTTTGCATTGGCAATTAAGCAGAGTCAGCAGGAATAATTTGTGAGAAGGTAATAAAATGCAGGAACCACTTTTTTTGAAACCGATTTTTCATTCAAAACTATGGGGTGGACGGAAATTAGAAAATGATTTTGGATATACATTACCAGATGGAAATATTGGTGAATGTTGGGCAATTTCGGGCCATTCGCATGGACCTAACGAGGTGGCTAACGGAACCTATAAGGGGAAACTGCTATCGGATTTGTATGTATCAGAGCCGAAGCTATTTGGCCAACCGCAGTCAAAACGTTTTCCATTATTGATTAAGATATTGGATGCTGAGGCGGCATTGTCTGTTCAGGTTCATCCTGATGATGATTATGCTGAGGTGCACGAAAATGACAGTGGCAAGACCGAATGCTGGTATGTTATTAACGCTGAACCCGATGCTTACTTAATCTATGGGCATCGAGCAAAGAGCAAAGAGCAGTTGGCACAAATGATTGAAGACGGAGATTGGAATGAATTATTGAGAAAACAACCAGTTAAAGCAGGTGATTTTTTCTATGTTCCAAGTGGTACTGTTCACGCTTTAACCAAAGGAATAGAAGTACTGGAAACTCAGCAGAGTTCAGATGTGACTTATCGTATGTATGATTGGGACCGTGTGGATAAGCACACTGGGAAGAAACGAAGCTTGCACGTTCAGCAATCTTTGGATGTCATTACGGTGCCATTTGAGATGCCTAAGATTACTTCTAAAGTATCGCATGAGGGAAGCTCAACAATCACAAAATTGGTGAGTCCACCAGACTCTAAGTATTTTTCAGTTTTTGAAAATAGGATCAAAGGCACAGTAGATTATCACCGTGGTAAGAATCCATTTATGTTGTACTCAGTGATTAGAGGTCAAGGAGTGCTTGAAATTGGTGACAAACAGTACACCATAGCAAAGGGGCAACATTTCATTATTCCCAACGATGTATTGAATTGGAGCATTAGCGGAGACTTGCTGTTAATCTCGTCCACCCCTAGCCCAGGAAATTATTAAGTTAAAAATGAGTAAATAAAGTCAACTAGGCTTTGTTTGCTCATTTTTAGAAAGGAAGAGACATCTTGGAAGCACAACTATCGTGGCTCGATGATCCTATGGTTTATCGTGTTAATGCTTTAGAAGCGCATAGTGACCACTCATTTTATGCAAACGAGAAAGAGGGGGTTAACCATGACAGTAGCCTTAAGCATAATCTCAGTGGGGAATGGCTTTTCCATTACGCGGATAATCCAATGCAACGAATTAAAAAGTTTTATCAACCAGGTTTTAACTTAGCAAGCTTTGATAACATTTCAGTTCCTAGCCATATTGAATTGAACGGGTATGCACAAAATCAATACATTAATATACAATATCCGTGGTCTACAAAAGTACAACGGTCTTTCGATAAGAAGGAATCGTTAAAAAATTCCTTTTCTAAAGGTGAAGATAATTCTGTAGGTGAATATGCTAGATACTTTGACTTGCCACAGTCCTTTATCGGGAAGAGAACTCACATTATTTTTGAAGGTGCGGAGCGTGCAATTTACTTGTGGTTGAATGGCCACTTCATTGGATATGCTGAGGATAGTTTTGCACCACACGAGTTTGATTTGACACCTTATTTGGAAGACAAGAATAATTACTTAGCGGTCGAAGTTTTTAAGTACAGTACGGCTGCATACTTAGAAGATCAAGACATGTTTAGCTTCTTTGGACTTTTTAGGAATGTAGAATTAGTGGCTTGGCCGGATACGCATCTGGTAGATCTCTTTTTGCATCCTAAGCTAAGTGTTTCGGAACAAGAAGGTCTATTAACTTGTGACTTGAAACTTTCGGGTAACATTTCCAGGCAACTAAAATGTGAATTATATGATCCTGATAATCGATTGATTAATCGTCAGTCCTGTCTTATTAAACAGAAACAAACTAGCGTTGACTTTGGACGAGTTTCAGCCGTTAAAGTCTGGGATAACCATCGCCCAAACCTTTATCGGGTTGTCTTTAAAGTTTATGATTTGAATGGAACAACCGAAGAAGTTGTGCATTATGAGTTTGGGTTTCGAAAAATTAGAATCAATGAAGAAAATATTGTTCAATTGAATGGTCAACGACTAATAATTAATGGCGTCAATCGGCACGAATGGAGCGCAAAGAAGGGCAGGGCAATCTCTTCAAAGGAAATGCGGGAGGATATTCAAACTTTTCGGGATAATTATATTAACGCTGTTCGAACTTGTCATTATATGGATCAAGATTATTGGTATTTTCTTTGTGATCATTATGGAATTTACGTTATGGCGGAGAATAATCTGGAGACACACGGGACATGGGTTGGAGGACATCCAGAGGAAAACTTACCAGGATCCGGAGAGCTTTGGCGTGGAATGGCTTTAGATCGGGCCAAATCAAACTTTGAATGGCTCAAGAATCACTCTTCTATTCTGATGTGGTCTTTAGGAAACGAATCCTATGCAGGCGATAATCTTATGTTAATGGACCAGTTTTATCATACACATGATCCCGAACGTTTAGTCCATTATGAAGGTGTCAGTCGGAACCCTGCTTATCGTAGTCGAATTTCTGATTTTGAGAGTGGAATGTATATGCCACCAGAGAAAGCCTCAGAATACTTGCAACAGAAACCAGACAAACCTTTAATCTTTTGTGAATATATGCATTCAATGGGAAACTCAGTGGGTGGATTGGCTCAATATGTCAGTTTGATTCAGAAATATCCGCAAGATTGTGGTGGGTTTATTTGGGATTTCATTGATCAAGCGTTGTATGCACGGGACGAAATTAGTGGACGAAAAGTCTTAAAGTATGGTGGCGATTTTGATGATCGCCCTAATGACGGCGCGTTTTCTGGGGATGGACTCCTATTTGCCGATCGAATGCCCAAACCGGCCATGCAGGAAGTTCGTTATTATTATCAGAAATTAGATCAATTGAATTACAAGCACAAATTATCGTGATCAAAAATCATACTAGAAGCGGCTCAGTCAAGCTGATGACTGGCTTACCGGATGTTCTGAGTCTCTAAAATATTTGTTTTCTTTTACTTCGACGAGATAGTATGCGTACAGACAATTGTGCGAATGCATCTTAGTAAATATCTTCAATTAAAGTCTAGAAAATCCCCTTGAGTTGGCTGGCAAAATGTCATGAAACTCAAGGGGATTTGTTTGATTTTAGAATGAAAATTAATTGCGATATGGTTAAACCCTGTGACTCAAAAGTTATAGTAGCCGAAGGAAGCCAGTTCTTTGGCTGCAGGCGGTCCCCACAGCGGCAGAATCCTTGGCAGCCGCACGCGATAACTTTTGGGTTAATAGGGCTTGTACCCAAAGTGCACGGCCGCCGCGCCCAAGTTGAACGCGGTATAACTCACGCGGGTCAGGCCAGCCGCCGTAAACATGGCGGCGAGTTGGTCGACCGACACGAAGTCATGGGTCGAACGCTGGAGGTAATTGTAAGCCTGGTAGTGGTGCGCCACCACACTGCCCATCAGGGGAACCAGGTGACCGAAGTAGACCTGCCAACCGGCGTGAATCACCGGATTCGTCGGTTGCGACGTTTCCAGACAGACGACCTGGCCGCCGGGTTTGACCACGCGGGCCATTTCCCGTAGGACCTGGTTGGCGTCCGGCACGTTTCGCAGGCCAAAGCCAATCGTGACCACATTGAAACTATTGTCGGGGTAGGGCAGATGCATGGCATCCCCCTGCCGCAACGTGATGCGGTCGTTTAGCTTAGCGGTACGAACCTTCGCCGTGGCCTCTTGTAACATGACCGGGCTGAAGTCCAGTCCGACCACCCGACCGGCGGGGCCGACCGCACGGGCCAAAGCCAACGTCCAATCGCCAGTCCCACAACACAGGTCCAACGCGAAGTCACCAGGACGGACGGCCATCATGGTCATGACGCGTTTGCGCCAGACACGGTGGGTCCCCAGACTGATGACACTGTTCATCTGATCGTATTGCGGGGCAATCTTATCAAAGATAGCTTGAACGGATTGCTCCGGCGTGTGGTTGGTCAGTGCCATGGGTGGCCTCCTTTACTAGAGCCGGTACTTTGCGTCGATATCGTCGTCTTGAGACGTTAAGATCTTAGGACCGTCATCGGTGATGACCAGGGTGTGTTCGTATTGGGCGGACAGGGAACCATCAGCCGTCACGTAGTATTCCCAAGACTTGTCATCAGTTTCACGGGAAGCGATTTCCCAAGTCCCCAAGTTGATCATGGGTTCGATGGTAATCGTCATGCCGGCGCGTAACCGCAGGCCCTTGCCAGCTTCACCGTAGTTAGGCACGTTAGGTTGTTCGTGCATGGTTGGTTGAATCCCATGGCCGATCAGCTCACGGACATCACCCATGTGTTCTTCACCTTCCGTGTAGGCTTGGATGGCGTGACCAATGTCACCGATCCGGTTGCCCACAACGGCTTGATCGATTCCCAAGTAGAGGGACTTTTTGGTGACGTCCATCAAGTGTTGGGCTTCAGGACTAATCTTACCGACGGCGTATGTCCAGCAAGAGTCACTTTCGAAACCGTCCAAGTTAACGGTCATGTCGACGGCCACGATGTCGCCTTCCTTTAACAGTAAGTCCTTGCGAGGAATGGCGTGGGCCACTTCGTCATTGACACTGACACAGGTAGCGTATTTGTAACCTTCAAAGCCCTTTTCGGAAGGGGTGGCACCGTGTTCCGCGATATATTTGTTGGCAAACCGTTCGATTTCCCAACTTGAAATTCCTGGCTTAATGATGTCGCGCAGGCCCTTGTGAACACCTGCAAGTACGGCACCGGATTCGGCCATCTTTTTAATTTCACGATCTGATTTAATGGTTATCAACGTGTTACCTCCTCAAAATTTCGTTTGCGACCAGCCAATTATGGACAATCCCAAACGTTTCCATACATTACTAATCTACACCTAAATTAAGATTTAGGCGAACCGACCACTTGAAAAAATCCGACCTCATCAACGGGACGCATCCTTCTTGAAGAAATGGTTTTTGATAAAGCCGGCAACGGCTAAGGCCAGGATAACTAAGAGTGTTGTCTTGAAGTCCGTGACGAACCTGAAAATCAGAAAAGCAATCAGGCCGACCACGACCAGTAAAGTCAAACTCTCAACAATGATCCGTGTTTTCATCAGACGTTCCTCCCCAGGTGACGAGTCCCTTTAAAATCACGTTTTCGGCACAAACGAGTCTGAGACATTTGTCCCAAACTCGCCGTCAGGTGGTGCTGTGCTGCTTTTTGTGGGCATTTGTTCCAATCGTTATTCGGCCTTCAGCCGGTTGATTGTGCCGTTGTCGACTTGATCCAGAATCCGTTTTGCTTCAGTGATGCGGGCGTCACATAGAAAGTTCATTGCGTTATCTTTTTCCTCTTTAGCCCGGTTCATTTGTTCCGTTAAGAAGTTAATCTCGTCGTGTAAGTATGCCACTAAGTCCATATTTTACCCTCATTCCTTGCGTAGTCCGCGACGGCTGAGTTGCCTCAACCTTAATTAGTTTCATTGTACCAAAGATTAGCGGATAAGTAACTTTATTGCATAGTGGTCGCCGGGGCGCCTGAGTTTACAGGTCATCGGAAAAGGACTAGGATAATAACCAGTTGATAATGCTTCTAAAGTGGGCATAGGGAGGAAGAATTATATGGAACAACCGATTGATTTACAGGGAAAACGCTACAATCACTTGGCGTTCATCTGGACGTTATTGGCCGGGACCTTTACGATGTCCATCAGCCAGTCATCGCTGTCGACGGCGTACCCAACGCTGATGCGCTATTTCGGGGTACAGGCCTCGACAGTGCAGTGGCTGACGACCGGTTTCATGCTGGTGATGGTGGTCATGATGCCCGTGAGTCCCTGGCTCTTAAATAACATCCGCTTTCCGGTCTTATTCGTGAGTGTCTTAGCGTTATTCGACATTGGGACGTTTATTATCTACTTAGCACCAAGCTTCGGTCTGATGATGTTGGGGCGGGTGATGGAGGCCATGGCGGTCGGCATCATGTTCCCCTCATATCAGACCGTGATGTTGCGAATCACTCCGGAGAAACAACGGGGTGGCGTGATGGGGATGGCCGGCCTGGTCATGGGGTCGGCGTTAGCAGTCGGTCCCATTATCTCCGGGATCGTGCTACGCTACACGACCTGGCAGGGACTGTTCGTCGTCTTCATGGTCATCATCACCATTGTCTTCTTGGTGGCATTGAAGACCATCAAGGACGTGATGCCACAGCACGAGTCACACCTGGACTACTGGTCCGTGATCAGTAGTGTTGGGTTCATTGGAATCCTGTACGTGGTCAACCAAATTGGCAAGACTGACGTCAACTGGGGTCTGATGGGCGGCTTGCTGGTGGTGAGCCTGCTCGCCGTGGCGTTCTTCGTGTGGCGGCAATTTCAGTCGACGGAACCCCTGTTGGACCTGCGTGTGTTGAAGACGTTTAACTTCGACTTGGCGGTCCTGTTGACCGGGACGTCGTACATTGCCTTGATCGTCGTAACGATCGTCTTTCCGTTGTATTATCAGGAAGTATTGGGTCTTTCACCATTTGCATCTGGGATGGCGCTGGTCCCCGGGGCGGTCGTGTTGAGCCTGTTGAATCCGTTGACCGGGAAATTGGCCGATCGTATTGGGTTCAAGGCAACCATGCTGACGGGGATGTCGATGATCGTGATTGGCTGGCTGTGGCTGGCAGTTGTTACGCGTCAACAGTCCTTGGTTGCCATGATTCTGATTGCGGCTCTGATTGAAGGTGGCAATGCCTTTGTCATGATGCCCGCGGTAACATTGGGTGCCAACTCGTTACCCGACCAACTGATCTCACATGGGACAGCGGTCATTACGACCGTGCGGCAGATTCTCGGGTCGACCGGGGTTGCCGTCGCCACGCTGATCTTGGCCATGGTGACTGCGATTCACGTCAAAGTCACGTCGCATGCGGCGGCCACGTTGGCGGGTTACCATGCTGTCTTCGTGACGTTCTGCGTGGTGGCAGTTGTTGGCTGGATCTTTGCGGCGATGTTGCGGGATGGCCGGAAGCGTCAGACTACTAAATAAATGAGACATAAAAGCTGCATCGAATCGGTCGTCATGGCTGGTTCGGTGCAGCTTTTTCAGTGTCAATCCACGCGTTCAAAGACTTCGCAGAAGCAGGGAATCTGCTCGTTAAAGGTGCGGCCCATCTCGTGGTAGGCAGCGGTGAAGAAGGCGCGATGTTCCCGCCGCCACGTGGTCAGTGTGCGATCGTCTTCGCCTTCGTGATAGGCGTGCTCCTGGGTGACTTGGTCAAAGGGGACGACCTCGGTGACCTTGGTCTGCGTGATACAGACGGGTTGGTCATGGGCGTCTAAGATGACGTTGTACTCGCCCACAAAGGGGAGGGACTCGTCGACTTCATAGAGGTCGAGTGCTGAGGTCGTCGCGGTCTTCTGGCCAATTTTGACCAGGTGTGCCAGCAGGTCAGCGGATTCATCGGTTGCGCCAAAGGCATAGGTATCGTGGTGTGTCGTGGTAATGTCGGGGTGAGTAGTTTTGAAGTGTTGCCAAAAAGTTTCAACGTCCATGGGAAGCCTCCTAAATAGGTATTGGGATTACTGTACGCCATCTGGCTAAGTTAGTCTAGGCGGCCTTGGTTAACGATGACGGCAAACTATGGGATGGCCTAACCCAATCTTAAGGTGGCCATCTTTGAAGTTAAGCTGACGACGTGGTGCTTCGCTAAATGGCTAAAGGCCGCTATCTCTTTGTCACAAAACTGTAATCAGCCAGGCGTATCTTTTGATTGCCTTTTGCCTAAAGTTTCTTTAGAATAGGTTCACAGCGAAAATTTTAGCGAGGTGATAGATATGGCATATGGATTATTGTTCGGTGGTATTTTTATGGAAGTTGTTGGAAGCTTTTTCTTGAAGCAAGCAAACGGGTTTCGAAATTTAATACCCTCGATCATGGTGTTGGTGGGGTACTTTAGTTCATTGATTTTGGTGACACTCGCCATGCAAAAGCTTCCATTAGGGGTGACGTATGCCATGTGGGCAGGTCTCGGCACAGTGGCGACGGTTATTTTGGCCGTTGTGGTGTACCGGGAACGGCTCAGTCTCAGCCGAATCAGTGGCTTATTGGCCATTGTTGTTGGCGTGATTCTATTAAATAGCTAAAAGGGGGTCTGCACGATGCGGGCATGGTTACAGTTGGTATTCGCAATCGGTGTCGAAATTGTCGGGACAAGCTTGTTGAAGTTCTCAGATGGGTTTACTCATCGGTGGATCGGGATTGCGGGGATGTTCCTCTACGGACTAGCAATCTTTAGTTTCTCGTTAGCCTTGCGGCAGCTCCACCTAAGCGTGGGTTATGCAGTCTGGGCCGGCGTCGGCACGGCCATTACTGGCCTGATCGGCGTCTGGGCTTTTGGTGAAATCTTGACGGGATTTAAAGTCGTGGGGTTTGTGGCTATTATCATTGGTGTGATTTTATTAAATCAACCCGTCAAGGCGAGCAGTCCGCGGCCAGCTAGTCCGTGGGTCCAACGCTTACGTTCACGGACCTCGAGTCACTAATCAATTAAATTAAAACAGAGAAGAGAGTGAGACAAAAGGTGGTTAGCCGGCGAGCATTAAGGCTGATAACCGAATAATCCCGGTTTTGGATTGTTTGGTTATCAGTTTTAAGCGGAACCGGCTGCCTTTTGGCGCACGTTTCGACCATATAAGATGGCACAATAAAAGGGCCTGGGGCTTTGTCCCAGGCCCTTTAGTCTGGCTAAATATTAATGGGTTTCCGCAAAGCCACGGCGACCACCGGGCTTTGGAATCTGATTCTGCATCATGACGCTGAAGCCGCCATCAATGGCGAGGCCGGCAGCGTTGATATAGCTCGACCGGTCGCTAGCCAGGAACAGGATGGCATTGGCGATATCGTCGGTCGTCCCAATCCGCTTGCTGGCGGTCAGCTCTTTCCGGCCGTTTTCGACTTTCGGGTCCGCATAGAAGGCCGCAGACATCGGCGTCTTGACCAAGCAAGGTTCCAGGACATTACTGCGGATACCGAACATGCCCCATTCGGCCGCAACCTGTTTGGACAGCATGTTTACGCCGGCCTTGCTGGTACTGTACGCGCCACTGTAGGTCTCGGGGATGTCACTGGCAACCGTCGAGATGTGTACGAAGGTCCCGTGCTGTTGTTTGATCATCAGCTTACCAAATTCATGGGTAACCAAGTAGTAACCGTTCAAGTTCACATCGAGAACCTGCTTCCAGGTTACGTAGTCGAGATCTTCCAGTGGGTCAAATTTCAAAATGCCGGCCGTATTGATGACAACGTCGACGCGGCCAAACTTAGCTTGGACCTGCTGAACCGCTGCCTTGACGCTGGCCTCGTCCGTGACGTTGGCGGCCACGGCGAGCGCTTCTGTTCCATAATCGGCGGCGAGTTTCGTTGCAAAGGCGGTCACGGCGTCCTGCTTCATATCCAACGCCACTACTTTGGCGCCTTGATCGGCGAGGGCTTCACAAATCTTGGTCCCCATCCCACCGATGGCACCCGTAACGACACAAACTTTATCCGTTAAACCTAACCATTTATCTGACATCAGTTAATCCTCCTTAAAAATTTCGTGACGGACAGCGGCGACCGGCATCTCGTGACCAGTCCAGAGCTTAAATGCCGCCACGCCCTGATTCAACAGCATACCTTGACCATTGATAACGTGGGCCACCTTGGCTTGTTTGGCCACACGCATCAGCTTGGTCTCAGCTGGCGCATAGACGGTGTCGAAGACCGTCATGTTGGGGTGAAACCAAGTAGGGTCATCGACCAGCGTCTTGTCGATCAGTTTGCCCATTCCTAAGCCGGTCGCATCGGTGTACAAGTCGCTGGCGGCAATGGCTTTGCGGAACTGTTCACGATCCTCCAAGGGATAGAAGGTGGCGTGACAGTCAGTCTGCTCGTTGATGACCTGAACCACACGTTTGGCATTGGTGACGGATGAATCGTTGATGTTAAAGACGTTCAGCGTCTTCAACCCGGACAAGGCCGACTGAATCGCAATCGGGGTGCCGGCACCGCCGACGCCCGCTAAGGTCATGGTCTGGCCAGCTAAGGCCACACCATCATCCTTCAAAGCGTTGACGAAGCCGATGCCATCGGTCGTGTACCCGGTCAGCTTACCGTTGTGATTGACGACCGTGTTGACCGCACCGATCATCTGAGCGGCGTCATCGAGGTGGTCGAGCAGAGGAATCACCTGCTGCTTAAAGGGCATCGAGACACTGACGCCGGGCATCTTAAAGGTCCGAACGGCGGCAATGGCTTGGGGGAGGTTCTCTGGTTCAACGTCGAGGGCCAAGAACCGGTCGTTCATGTGTTCGTGTTCAAAGGCAAAGTTGTACATGGCTGGCGACTGGGAGTGTCCGGCTGGGTGGGCAATTAGAGCGATTAACTTGGTGTGACCATCAATTTCCATGATTCAAGCTTCCTTTCAAAATCATTCAGTTGGGACTGAAACTGGTTGCGCCTTCGGGTCGGTGAAAATGGGCCGTGGCGCTGAGGGCGGACGCCTAAAGCCGAGAAGCGGTCTTTAGGCTTGGTGACAAGCCGCTGGGAAACGCGTCTTGCCACCACCAATTCTCTAAGTGGCCTAACCCTTGCCACTAAGAGAATTCCCACAGCTGAGCCCATTTTCACCGACCCTGCGGCTGACATAGTGTCAGTTCGTAACTGATTTGCGTATTCTTTACGCTGCCGAATTGACTGTCAAGTTGGTGTGAGTCGCAAGCTTATGTAAGTTGCATATCGGCATTTTATGGCAGTCAGATTTAACTGAGTTCAATTCTCATGGCGTGCCTAATGACTAATAACCGGAGATACAGATCGACGCCAAACAAACATTGGCAGCGCTTTACACCTTTTATGGTAAGACAGCTACGAGACGAATGCACTTAATATCTTGTAAAGTTGCTTCCCTCCGTCCAACTTTTAGGCTAGACTGATGGTTAAGACATTTATGAAAGGGGCTTCACCATGCAGACACCAGCATCAATTGATTTGGCTTCATTTTATGCAAATCCCGACCGCAATGTGGCGGTCTTGGACTACAACACGCGCTTTATTACCAGCATTTTTGACCTCGTTAACAGTGACGAACTGGCCGATTTTGTGCGCTTGTTCCTCGACGAACAGCGCGAACACACACCCGAAGTTGCCGATCCAAGCACCACGTTCAATCTGGTCACGCCACAGGTTTATCTCGCAACAATCAAGGCGATTTTGACCGATCAACCGGACGCTTTCGCACAGTACCAAAAGTCAGAAATTCTGGCCAGCATCGAAGACCTCTATTCGTATTACCGGACGTACTTGCGGGTCGCAACGATGACCATCAAGCAAAATGACGTGGTCGCCAGTGAATTTATGACCATCGACCAACGTTTCAACGACCTGGTGATTCGCTTGTACCGGACCATCGAAGAAAAGCTTCAAGGGCACGCCAACCACGTTTACCGTCAAGTGAGCGCTGGTTCCAGCGCCTGCATGTTGTTACAACAACTCAAGTGGCCGATGCCCGCGGGTTACGAAAAGCTGCAGGACATTCGCTTCATTGACCGGTTAATGTTACGGCCACCAATGATGTTGCACACCAAGAGCAACAAGCGTAAAGGGACGTTTACGGCGACGAAGGTCAATCCGTTGACGAATTTCAAAGGAACGGAAGACGACTACTACTGCTACCCAGCGATGATTGGCGAAAGTCTGGCCTACATCTACTTCCACCGCGACTACATGGCTTCAGGGTTGGCACTGGCCAACTTGTTCCAGCTGGCCGATGCGAAGCAGGTTGCCGGTCACAAGCCAGACCTCGTTCTGTTATTTGGGACGCCAGGCGTTGCGAGTGATGCCGACCCTGAAAACGGCCACTACTTCTACGATGCCGCCAACGACATCTACGTGGGTCAGGTGCCTTACAACGATCAGACCACGTACTTTGGCTACATGAAGAAGATGTGCCTGACGCTGCACAACCTGCACATGATTGCGCAGAAACGCCTGCCAATTCACGGGTCAATGATGCGGATTACCTTTGCCAATGGGCAGACCAAGACCGTCGTCTTCTTCGGTGATTCCGGTGCCGGCAAGTCCGAATCCATCGAGGCCTTACAGCAGATTGCCGATGACAAGATTGTCAGCATGGAGACCATTTTCGACGATATGGGCAGTTTCACGTTGCAGGGTAAGGAACTCTACGCGCAGGGAACGGAGACCGGGGCGTTTGTCCGGCTCGATGATCTGAGCAGTGAAGTGGCTTTCAACAACATGGACCGGGGGATCTACATGAACCCCGAGCAGAAGAACGCGCGGGTGATTATCCCAGCGAACACCTGGCCACGCGTGGTTGCGCACCACCACATCGATATGTGGGTCTATGCGAACAACTACGACGATGCCGTGGGCGTTCACCGTTTCGCCGACCAAGAGACGGCCAAGGCAACCTTCATCGCCGGCAAACGGAAGGCGTTGGGCACCACCGATGAAGTGGGTATGAGCACGACGTTCTTTGCCAACCCATTCGGGCCGGTGCAGGAACAGGCAGCAACGCAACCAATCATCGATGCCGTCTTCGATCGTCTGTTCACGGACAACGTCTACGTGGGTGAAATCTACACTCATCTGGGTAATGATAAGTCACAGGACAAGCTCAATGAGTCGGCGCGGCAATTGTTGGACGAACTGCTAAAATTGTAGAGTGCGGAAGCAGGCGGTTAGCCGGCAAGCATTAACGTCACACCGGTGAAAATCCCGGGTTTGGATTTTGGCTGGGGTGGGGTTAAGCGCAACCGACTGCCTGCTGGAACACGTTTCAGCTATAGTCAATTTCACCGCTTGCGGCTGCCAGAATTTCGCCTGCTGTGGGGACCGGTCCAAGCCTGAGAAGCGGTCTTGAACCTCGACTTGAAGCCGTCAAAGTTCGGACGTCTCCAAGCGCGTCCCATGACCTAACCTGACAAAAGACGTCAGCTAAGGTCATCGTCACTGCCGGCTAAAGGTAGCGCACAAAGTGACTATAGCTTGAAGGATGCGTGTTGCGAGGGTACGGACACAGCAGTTTCAAAGTGAGATGCTGGTTTAGAATTAGTCCTATACTTATTACTAATGTAAAAATTACAGAAATAGTCTCATGTTTTGCCAAAATAATTTCAATTATTTTCCAGATTACGAAAAAGTCCCGGAACACCGACCACGTCAAATGGTTGATGTTCCGGGACTTTTGTTGTTTTTCGCAAGGTGAAATTGGTTTGAATAATGCGGAGGCACAACTAAAATTCACAAGTAGTGTTTTTTAGAGTCGGCCATGCTAGATTGGCGCAATTGTGATAGTGGTCCATGATTTGTTTAGTGCTGCCAATAAAATCAAACCTAAGCCGGAGGAGGCCAGGGATGCAGCCGGCCGTGACGGCGGTGTTAGGCCGGGCGGTTGTTTCTTCCCGGACTTACAGCGTGGGACGCGTTTGGAAACTCGCATGAACCTCGCGAGATTTCAAACCGAGCCGGAAGCCAGTACTTTGGCTGCAGGCGGTCCCCGCAGCAGGCGTAATCCCTGGCAGCCGCAGGCGGCCTATCTCGGCAATCCCAGCACTAAACAAATCACTAGACGAATTGCGCCAAGAGAGCGGACATGAACGCCGGTGCATCGCCAACGTAGCCGTAATCGGCCACATCGAAGATCGGCGCGTCCTTGTCAGAATTGACCGCAACAATCGTCTGGGAATCTTGCATCCCCACGAGGTATTGCACGGCTCCACTGATCCCAAAGTTCAGGATCAGTTCGGGATGAATCGTGTTCCCGCTTTGTCCAATCTGGTCGTCGTGCGTGAAGCGTTCCTGGTCGGTCAATGGCCGAGAGACGCCGATGCGGCCACCAAGTTTTTCAGCTAACTTGGTAGCGGTGTCGATGGTGGCTTCGCTAGCAGCACCACGTCCTAAGGCAACCACGCGACTGGCATCACCGACTGTTGTTGCCGTGTTGACAACGGGGACAGCCGTCTTGACTTGCAGGCGGTCGACGGGGTGGAAGGTGATCGTATCGGTTGTGACTTCGGCAGCGCCATCCGCAGCTTCAGCCACGAAGGTGTTGGGCCGTACCGTTGCCATTTGTGGCCGGTGGTCGGGACAGATGATTTCACACATGATGTTGTCTCCATAGGATGGTTTGGTGGCGACTAACGTGTCGTCATCGAAACGCAGGTCCAGACAGTCGGCAGTCAGGCCGGTCTGTAGCTTGGCTTGGAGCCGTGGCGCAATTGAGCGGCCGGTGATGGTGGCGCCAAATAGAATGGAATTGGGTTGGTATTTCTTGACCAGCTGTTCCAGGGCGTCGGCGTGTTCGGCGTCAGTGGCGGTTGGGAAACGATCGTCGCGCACGACCCGAATTTCGTCGGGACCATAGGATTTTAATTCGTCTTCCAGGCGGTCGTTGGTGGCTTCAAACAGGATTGCCACGGTGTGAAATTGGTCGCCGGCAAGGTGCTTGGCCTTGGTAATCAGTTGTTGGGTCGTGAGTTCAATGTGGTCTAAGCGGCGTTCCGCGATGACCCACAGTTCTGGTTTTGACATAGCAGATTCCTCCTTAGATTAATTGACGGCCCTTTAAGGCCTTGATCAGTTGGCTGGCAGCTTCGCTCGGCGTTCCGGTCAGTGGCGTCAGTTCTCGTTTGACCGGCTTTGGTGCGTAGACTTTGGTCACAATCGTTGGTGAACCGGCTTGGCCCAGCCGAGAATCGTCCAGGTCGAGGTCGTCGTGGTGCCAAACGGTCAATGGTTTCTCAAAGCTGAGTTGAATGTTCCGGGGCGTTGGGTAACGTGGCGTGTTTAGCTCGCTACGGACACTGACAACGGCTGGAAGTTGCGCAACCAAGGTCTGCTTGGTGTCTTCCAGCAGGCGTTCAGCGGTGACTTCATTTTTACCGCTCAAACGTAAGCTGGCGGCATAGGTGATCTGTGGTTGGTGGAGAAATTCAGCGACGATGGGGCCAACCTGACCGGTGTCAGCGTCGACGGCTTGCCGCCCAAAGAGGATGAGATCGGCGTCACCAATCTTCTTCAAGGCTTGCGCGATGACGTAACCGGTGGCCAAGGTATCGGCCCCGGCGAAGGCCCGGTCAGAGAGCAGGTAACCGGCGTCGGCACCCATGGCCATCCCTTCACGCAGGGATTCGGCGTAGTCGTCCGGGCCCATGGTGAGCAGGGCAACTTGCACGTCGTCACTGGTGCTATCCTTTAAGTGCAAGGCCAGCTCGATGGCGTTCTTATCAAATGGATTCATGACGCCGGCCAGGCCACGGCGATCCAAGTTATGGGTGACCGGGTCGATGGTGACGTCGTTAGTTTCGGGAACTTGCTTGATACATACGACAATTTTCATGGGGAGCCTCCTATTTGTTGAATTCGGCGGTAGCAATGGCGGACCGCATCTTTTCAACGGTACCTTCGGCAATTTCCATTGCGCGGGCATCCCGAATCAGGTGCTCGACTGGGTATTCGCGGCTGTAACCGTAGCCAGCTAAAATTTGTAGGGTGTCGTCACCGGCGCTGACAGCGGCCCGTGAGCCGTGAGCCTTAGCCATAGCGGCTTCTTCACTGTACGGTTGACCGGCAGCCTTTAATTGGGCCGCGCGTTGGTACAGGAGCTTTGTGGTCTCCTTGCGCATGGCAATGTCAGCGACCTTACGATGGGTCACTTGCAGTTCGGTCAGGGGTTTGTCGCCGGCCTTACGTTCCTTGGCATAGTCGGTGGCAATCTTCAACTCGTGCTCCATAATGCCGGTGAGGACGGCCCCCATTAAGATGCGGGCGTCATCGTGGGCGGAGTCGCCGATGATACCACCGTCGCCGAGCTTCCCCAGCAGGTGGTCGTCATCGACAACGATGTGGTCCATCACGATTTCACCGACTGGCGTGCCACGAAGACCAATGAAGTCTTCGCGTTTTCCAAATGAGAAACCAGGCATGTCCTGATCAACAACGAACACGGAGAGTTCCTTCGGCGCGGTCTTGACCAGCACACAGTAGACCTGAGCGAGGCCACCGTTCGTGATCATGATCTTATCGCCGGTGATGACCCAGTGGTCACCTTCACGGGTGGCCGTTGAGCTGATCCCCATTGGGTTAGAGCCCCCGGAGGCTTCGGTCATAGAGAAGGCGAAGATCCGGTCATTAGCGGAGGATAACAGTTGTTTCTGCAGGGCCGGCGTCCCGAACTTAAGGATCTGATCGATGGTCTTGAAGTGGCCTTCGAGGGTAACGGCTGTGCTGGCGTTACCTCGGGCGATGTGGTTCAAGGCCGCAGCAGTGACTTCGGGGCCGAAGCCGGCACCGCCGAATTCTTGGGGTAGCATGATGCCGAGAAAACCGGTATCCGTCAATTTTTGCATAAAGCCGGCTGGGAAGTCACCCGCGGCGTCCATGGGCATATCCTCAGGACTGATTTCCCGAGCGGTATAGTCGTCGACCATTTGGAGCAGCAGCTTTTCAGCGGCAGCAGTTGTAGCTGGCATAGATAGTTCCTCCTTATTCAAGTAATATTTCTTGTGTAAAAGTGCACGATTCGAGGTAAGTATAGCGAATAATCAAATTATAAGTCCAGCAAAAGCGTGATTATTTTGCCAGTAAATGGTTGCGGGTAATTTCAAATTTTCCTCCAAATAAATTGGTACTGACCAACCGGTTAGTATACAATGAAACCGGATTCTAAATTGGAGGAAATAACTGATGAATATTACACAAGAAGTTGCTGGCACCATTGCGAACCAGACCGTGACCAAGTACCTGTTAACCAATAAACAAGGAACGCGGGTGGCCGTTTTAACTTGGGGCGCCACGCTTCAAGAATTTAGTGTGGTCGAAGGTGACCGCCGACAACAGTTGGTCGTTAGCGAGCCAGATATAGCCGCCTATGAGAAAAATGGATTCTGTTTATGTCAGGCCTTGGGCCGAGTCGCTGGCCGTATTGCTGGCGCACAATTTGATCTCGATGGGCAAAAAGTTCATTTGGAAGCCACTGAGGGCCACAACGCCATTCATGGGGGACCCCATGGCTTCAAGAATGTGAACTGGACGGGGACAACCAGCACCACCGATGAGTCTGCCAGTGTGGTATTGACGCACACATCGACGCCCGCCGATGACCGCTATCCCGGAACGTTGGACACGACCATCACGTATACACTGACGGCGGACAATCGCCTAGAAATCAGCTTTACGGGGACCAGTGACGCCGCAACGCTCTTCAACCCGACGATTCACACCTACTTCAACGTGACTGATGATCAGCAGAGCATCGACAAGCAGTGGCTCCTGTTGAGTGGGGACCACCGGCTCGAGCTGAATGATGAGAAAATTCCAACGGGTAAAAAACTCCCAACGGCCGGGACTGGATACGATTTCAGCCAACCACGGACGATTGCGGATGGTTTGACCCAGCTCAAGCAAGCGGGTAAAGTCGAATACGATGATGCCTTTGAAGTTGTGCCAAGTGCAACCACGCCAATCGCGGCTATTGGAGACGCCACGGGACATCGGCGGGTCGCCCTCTACTCCGACCGCAACGCCCTTGTCGTCTTCACGGCCAATCCAACAGATAAGAAGCGGGCAGCGGTGCGTGACTACAATGCGCTGGCACTAGAGGCGCAGGCACTACCGGATGCGATTCACCACGCCGACTTCGGCGATATCGTGTTGCCAGCCAACCAAACTATCACCCACAAGATTGCGTACCAATACTTGGCTGGTGGCAAGGAGTAGTCAAAAAATACGGAGTGATCGCTTGCGGCCGCTAGGGATTCCGCCGCTGTGGGGACCGGCCAAAGCCTGAGAAGCGGTCTTTGGCCTCGCCTTGAAACCTCGCTTAAACCCGCGAGTTTCCAAGGTCGTCCCATGGCGTAAGAACGGGAAATTCTCCCGTCCTAACGCCATCGTCACGGCTGGCTCCATCCCCAGCTGCCTCCAGCTGGCAGTATTGCTTTGACTGCCCTCAGGTCATAGCTGTTGGTCAACTTTGCTCATCATTCTTCCTTGGCGACCAGAGTTGACGATGTCGAAGCAAAAGGGCCGCAAGAACCCTAAAGAAAGCGCAAAGTTTACTTAGCAACCTAGTTAAACTTTTACCAGCAACGTGTCAAATCATAAGCGTTGCTGGTATAGTAGTGTTATTGAATTTAAGTTAACCAGCACCGTCAGGGGAGAGGTAAAGGGATGGCGTGCGGGTTAACTATTGTCTGGGCGAGATCCGTGTCAGCCGTGAGGGTGGTGCAAATCAGCTCAGCCGTGGGAATTACCTTAGCGGCTGGCCGCTAAGGTAATTGGTGAGTTTGAAACTCGGTCTATGAGGTTCGAACTCAAGTCTGGAGACCGCTCCTTGGCTCCAGACGTCCGCCCACAGCGTCACGGCTGATTTGCACCGCCCGGCAAGGCGAAGTACACGAGATCGACCCCGGACAAAATGTTAAGTGATAATCGAAAAGGAGCGATTTAGATGAGTTGGCAAGAAAACTATCAGGTTTGGCAACAACAGCCCACGATGATTCCAGCAATCAAGCAGGAATTAGATGCCATTGCGGATGATCCAGAGGCGCTGAAAGCAGCCTTTAGCGGTCCCATGAGCTTTGGGACTGCCGGTATGCGGGGTGTCATGGGACCCGGTATCGGTCAAATGAACATGTACACCGTGCGGCAAGCGACCGAGGGAGTTGCCCGTTACCTGGACACCTTGGATGACGCTACGAAGCAACGCGGGGTCGCCATCAGTTTTGACTCCCGTTATCATTCCACGGAATTCGCTCACGAAGCCGCTCACGTTTTGGGGGCGCACGGGATTCCTAGCTTCGTCTTCGATGATTTACGGCCAACGCCAGAATTGTCGTTTGCGGTCCGCCATTTACATACGGCCATGGGGATCATGATCACGGCCAGTCACAACCCGAAGCAGTACAATGGCTACAAGATTTACGGGCCAGACGGTGGGCAAATGCCACCCAAGGCGTCCGACATGATCACCGATTTTGTGCGGTCTGCCAAGGATGTCTTTGCCATCAAGGTGGCCGACGAACAACAGTTACGCGCCGACAAGACGCTCCAGATCATTGGGGAAAATGTCGACCAACCTTACCTGAAAAACGTTGAGAGCGTCACGATTAACCATGAACTGGTCAAGACAGTTGGGAAGACCATGAAGTTGATCTACACGCCATTACACGGGACCGGAAAAGTTATCGGTGAACGGGCCCTGCGTGGTGCTGGCTTTGAAAACTTCACCATGGTGCCGGAACAGGCCATTGCCGATCCAGAATTCCCAACGGTACCGTTCCCGAACCCTGAATTTGCACAGGCCTTCGATATGGCGATTGCGCTGGGGAAGAAGGAGGGCGCCGACCTGCTAGTCGCCACCGATCCGGATGCCGACCGGTTAGGGGCCGCCGTTCGTCAACCGAACGGGGATTACCAACTGTTGACCGGGAACCAGATTGCCTCGATTTTACTGGCCTACATCCTAAAGGCCCGCAAGCAAGCCGGCCAACTGCCAGCCAACTCACGGGTCGTCAAGTCCATCGTTTCCACCGAGCTAGCTACCAAGATTGCGGCAGCTTACGGCGTGGAAATGAAGAACGTACTGACCGGCTTCAAGTTTATCGCCGAACAGATTCACCAATACGAGACGACCAACGACCACACCTTCCTGTTTGGGTTTGAAGAAAGTTACGGCTACCTGATCAAGCCATTCGTACGGGACAAGGATGCCATCCAATCCACGGTGCTGTTGGCGGAAGTCGCTGCCGACTACAAACAACGCGGCATGACGCTCTACGACGGGATCGAAGAACTCTACGCGACCTACGGCTACTTTGCCGAGAAGACCACGTTTGAGGAATTCCCAGGCGTCAACGGTGCCGACCAAATGGCCCACCTGATGAGCGAATTCAGAGAAAACGCGCCGAAATCCTTTGGCGACAGTGCCATTGAGACGGTTGAAGACTTCTCGACGAGCGTTAAGACGGAGGCTGATGGGACGACCAGCAAGATTGATTTGCCACAGTCAAATGTCTTGAAGTACTGGCTGAGTGACGGGACTTGGATCTGCATTCGGCCTTCAGGGACCGAACCCAAGGTCAAGTTCTACATCGGGACGAGTGATCAGACCGATGCGGCCGCCCAAAAGCGGTTAGCGACCTACGAAGCGGCTTTGAAGCAATACGTTGATTCAGTGAAGTAGGATTCAGCTTAATTAAAAAGTGTTTCAGTGCAGCTAGTCGATGCCCCTAGGGTGTCTACTAGCTGTTTTTTTGTGGCTGCGGCGCATCAAACGGGACAAACGGTTGCCATGCCGGCTAATGTAGTGGTGACTTGCTTTCACTAAATTTATAGGTAATCGTGGGTTTTCAACAGGGCACGGGTCAAAACAGCCAGTTTACTGATAGCTTTACTAAAGTTTTCATGCTAAAAAGACAACCGGTTGCAACTGACTACGACCAGTCGATACAGCAGGTTACCGAATATTTTTCACAATAAAAGTGGTTGCGTTTAAGCTGACAAAGCCCTAGAATAATAGCCGTAAAGCGCTTACATTTTAGTTAAAAATATATTTATACTTTTACTTGGGGTGTAGGTATTCTATTTTGAGAAATCAGAGGTGTGTCAAAATGGCTAAGAATGACAAGATTATGTTAGACCCCGCAAAGTTTGCGGCAGCTGTTTTGGGAGGAAACGCGCAGTATCCGGATGAGGAAAATAAGTTGTACATCAAGCGACAACTGACGCTCTACTTGGAAGCCACGTTACTTGCCCAGGACTTTAACAAGTTGGAAGAATCCCAATTTGATATGGCCAAGGCACAACAACGGGAGGATGTTCTCTCCAAGATCATTGAACACCGGTATCACTAGACTAGTGATTATCGTTAAGAGTTAGAACGCAGTCGCTTGTTGAAAGGCGTGAAAGAACAATGGTTAAGCAATATCTCTCATATGCTCTAGGGGCATTCGGACATGATGCCTTCTACGCAACACTTAATACTTATTTTGCAATCTTTGTCACCAGTGCCTTGTTCGTGGGGAAGGGTTCCGCCGCTGCAGCCGGAATCGTCACCACGATGGTCGTTGTTATTCGTTTAATTGAAATTGCTTTTGACCCAATGATTGGTGGGATGGTTGATAACACCGATACCAAGATTGGGAAGTTCAAGCCATGGCTGTTAGCGGGGGCAATCGTCAGTTCAGTTGGACTGATTCTCATGTTCTCCAGTCTGTTTGGTTTGGCAGATTCCAACAAGTCCATTTACTTCTTGGTCTTTGGGATTGTCTTTGTTATTATGGATATTTTCTACTCGTTCAAAGACATTTCATTCTGGTCCATGTTACCAGCCTTGAGTGTGGATACCAAGGTTCGGAACCGGTTTGGGACAGTTGGTCGTTTCGGGTCTACCTTGGGTTCTCAAGGGGTCATCATTGTCATTATGCCTTTGGTCATCTACTTCTCCCAAAAGTTCTCTGGGACCCATGGTTCTACGGAAACGCGTGCCGGCTGGTTAGGATTTGCCATCGTGATTGGGCTTGTTTCTCTGTTAGGGGCTTTGGCCACTTTCTTTGGAACGAAGGAAACTAAGAACTTAATTCGTGAAAATACGGAACGGACCCGTTTCCGCGACGTCTTCAAGGTTATTGGTGAAAATGACCAATTGATGTGGTTGGGTCTCTCTTATCTGTTATTTGCCCTGAGTTATGTTGTTACGAACTCTCTCCTGATTTACTACTTCCAGTACGTTATTGGTAATGCGAAGGCCTACAGTGTGGTTGGGGGTGTTACGGCCATCTTAGGGATCATCTCAGTGCCACTGTTTCCAATCATTGTTTCCAAGATTACTCGGCGTGGGGTCTACGTCGGCGGTATCTGCATGATGTTAGTCGGCTACGTGCTCTTCAACTTTGCCGGTAGCAGTGCCATCATGATGTATATCGCGGATGCCATCTTCTTCTTCCCATACCCAATGATCTTCCTGGCGGCCTTGATGACCATTACCGACAGTGTGGAATACGGGCAATGGAAGAACGGTACGCGTAATGAATCCGTTACCTTGTCAGTCCGGCCTTTGATTGATAAATTAGCTGGGGCCTTCTCAACTGGGATCGTTGTTATTGCGGCTGTCCACTCTGGGATGACGGGTAACGCCCAACCTAGTGACATTACGGCTCACGGAATGTTTATCTTCCACTCCTTCATTTTCTACATGCCAATGATCTTGTTAGTCATCTCTGCTTTGATTTATGAATTCAAAGTCACTTTGTCTGAAAAGAAGCATGCCGAGATCGTTAAGAAATTGGAAAGCAAGTTACAAACTGAAAAGACTGAAAAAGACGCAAAGATTCAATCAGAAAATTAATGAAGCGTTCATTGTGAAGAGCCTGGGTGACGATGCCCGGGCTCTTGGCATATCTAAACGACTGGAACCAACTGAGGGATAAATCCCACAGTCAACAGGAATCAAAAAGGATTGAGCCAGAAAAAGAAAGCGCTTTATAAATGAATTGACAATTGCTGCAAAAGCGTTTATGATAATCGTAGTAAAAGTTTACTAAAAATTTATTAAGGAGTTAATCGCCATGGACTTTGCCAGCTTAGCAACTGAATATCAAGAAAAGTTTGATGCTGCACCAGAACGGGTCTTCTTTTCTCCCGGTCGAATCAATTTGATTGGTGAATACACTGATTTTAACGGTGGCCACGTTTTTCCAGCTGCAATCAGCATGGGGACTTACGCCGCGTACACGAGCCGTGATGATCGGCAGTTTCGCGTCTATTCGGCCAACGTCCCGGATGCGGGCATGTTGACGTTCTCACTGGACGATTTGGCCTTTCATAAGGCTGACAACTGGGCCAATTACCTGAAGGGGATGTTGTTCGAGCTGGCGAAGCAAGACCTGACGATCGACCATGGTTTCGATCTCTTTGTTCACGGGAACTTGCCTGATGCCTCCGGATTGTCCTCATCCGCTTCTATGGAAATGTTGATGGGTGAAATCCTTCATGCCGCTTACGGTATGAAGTTGGATGAGGTTGAAATGGTTAAGGTCGGCCAACAGGTCGAAAACGACTACTTTGGCTTGAATACCGGGATCATGGATCAATTTGCCATCGGCATGGGGAAGAAAGACCAGGCCATGCTGTTGGACACGAATACCATGGACTATGAGTATGCGCCCCTCAACTTGGACGATAACGTCGTAGTCATCATGAACACGAAAAAGCGGCGGGAACTGACCGATTCTAAGTACAACGAACGGCGGGCTCAATGTGAAGAAGCCTTGCGCCGGTTGCAGACCAAGCTGGATATCAAGACGTTAGGGGACTTGGACGAAGACCAATTCGACCAGAATGCCTACCTGATCAACGATGATACGCTGATCAAACGGGCACGGCACGCCGTCTTCGAAAATCAACGGACATTGAAGGCCTTCAAGGCGTTACAAGACAACGACCTCGAATCCTTTGGCCACTTGATTAACGCGTCCCATATTTCCTTGAACTACGACTTTGCCGTAACTGGGAAGGAACTAGACACGTTGGTTGAAACCGCTTGGCAACAACCTGGCGTCTTAGGTGCCCGGATGACCGGTGCCGGTTTCGGTGGCTGTGCCATTGCCATTGTTAAGAAGGCCAATGTAACCGACTTTGAAGCCAAGGTCGGTCAGGTTTACGAAGACACGATTGGCCACAAGGCAGAGTTCTACGTTGCAGAGATTGCGGACGGTCCTAAGGAATTGCAGAAATAGTCTGGTTATTTTTGGTCAGGGTGAATGGCGTTCACGTCGCCTAGTCAACCCAATTTAACAGCTTAAAAAATTAGTTTTAAAATAAGATCAGTCAAAGAGCCCGCTGGTTAACGACTAGGTTAACCAAGGCGCGACATAATTGAGGAGGAATTGATGATGACAGTTTTAGTTTTAGGTGGTGCTGGTTACATTGGCTCACATGCCGTTGATCGGTTAATTCAAAAGGGATACGACGTTGCGGTCGTCGACAGTTTAGTCACGGGGCACCGTGCCGCCGTTAATGATAAGGCTCGTTTCTACCAAGGGGACGTGCGCGACCAGGAATTCTTGAACGGCGTCTTTGACAAGGAAGACATCGAGGGTGTCATGCATTTCGCCGCCTTCTCTATCGTTCCAGAATCCATGGAAAAGCCACTGAAGTACTTTGACAACAATACGACCGGGATGGTTTCGCTGCTGGAAGTCATGAATAAGCACAACGTGAAGCGCATCATCTTCTCATCAACGGCGGCCACCTATGGCGAACCTAAGCAGATTCCTATCAAGGAAACGGACCCACAGATTCCAACCAATCCATACGGTGAAAGCAAGCTGATGATGGAAAAGATCATGCGGTGGGCCGACGAAGCTTACGGCATCAAGTTCATCGCGCTGCGGTACTTCAACGTGGCCGGGGCCAAGGAAGACGGGAGTATTGGTGAAGATCACCATCCCGAAACCCACTTGATTCCAATCATCTTGCAGGTCGCTGCGGGAGAACGTAAAGAACTCTCCATTTTTGGTGGCGACTACCCAACCAAGGATGGGACCAACGTCCGTGACTACGTCCAGGTTGTCGACCTGGTCGATGCCCACATCTTAGCGTTGGAATACCTGAAGGCTGGCCATGACAGCGATGCCTTTAACCTCGGCTCATCGACTGGTTTCTCCAACAAGGAAATGCTGGAAGCCGCTCGGAAGGTTACGGGCAAGGAAATCCCTGCCAAGATGGCCCCTCGCCGTGCCGGTGATCCTAGCACGCTGATTGCGGCTAGTGACAAGGCACGGAAGGTCTTGAACTGGCAACCACAGTTTGACAACGTAGAAGATATCATTCGGACGGCCTGGAACTGGAAGCAAAAGAATCCAGCCGGCTACGATGACCAGGACGAGGCAAAATAAATGGCACAAGACACAATTCAAACGTTTATTGATCAAATCGTCCAATCTCCGGCACCTTACACGGAGCTGGATCGGCAGTATGTGACCAACCGGATCTTTGCGTTGATCGGCGATGGTGACGCCCAGACGACTACCAGTGCCGATCCAATCGACCTGGTGGCGGCCATGGTTGAGACGGCCGTTGCCAATGGCAAGATCGAGAATGCGCCAAGTCCCCGTGAGATTCTGGAGTCCCAGTTAATGGACTTCATGACGCCGCTGCCATCCGCCGTCAACCGTGGCTTCTGGGACCGGTATCAACAGAGTCCCAGTGCCGCAACCGACTGGTTCTACCAGTTAAGTAAGGCAAACAACTATATTAAGACTAGAAATATTGCACGCAACGTGGTCTTCCCAGCCCAGACACCGGCCGGCAAGTTGGAAATTACCATCAACCTGTCCAAACCGGAAAAGGACCCGAAGGCGATTGCGGCCGCCCAAACGCAGACGCAGGTCAGCTATCCATTGGACCAACTGTGCATGACTAACGAGGGCTATCTGGGGCGTCTCGGCTATCCCGCCCGTAGCAATCACCGGATTATTCGGATGATGCTGGGCGGCGAGACCTGGGGCTTCCAGTACTCGCCATACGCTTATTTCGCGGAACATGCCATCTTCTTGGCCAAGAAACACCGGCCAATGGTAATCAACCAGCATACCTTTACCAACCTGCTGGAAATCGTCCGGCAACTACCAACCTACTTCGTCGGGAGCAATGCCGACCTGCCAATCGTGGGTGGTTCCATGTTGACGCACGATCATTATCAGGGGGGCAAGCATACCTTCCCAATGATGTTGGCACCCGTAGACCGGGCCGTAGACCTGGGCGTCACGGGTGTTACCGCAGGAATCGTGCAGTGGCCGATGACCGATATTCGGCTACGCGGGACGCAACCAGAACCGCTGATTACGGCAGCGACGAAGGTTCTGAAGAGCTGGATCGACTATTCCGATGAGTCCGTGGACGTGCGTGCCTATACCGATGGCACCCGTCACCACACGATTACGCCAATTGCCTACCGGGATGGGGCGGACTATGTGTTAGACTTAGTCTTACGGGATAACCAGACGTCGGCTCAGTATCCGGATGGCATCTTCCATCCGCACCAGGACGTTCAGCATATCAAACGGGAAAATATTGGCCTGATCGAAGTCATGGGTCGCGCCATTTTACCCGCACGGCTGAAGGCCGAAATGGCCGAAGTCAGCAAGTATCTGTTGGACCAGCCCAACCAGATTGCGCCGATGCACCAAGCATGGGCCGATGGGTTGAAGCAGGCTAACACGATTACCGAGGCTAACGTGACGGCAGTCGTTCATGAGGCTATTGGGAATACCTTTGCCCGTGTATTGGCTGACGCTGGGGTCTTCAAACGAGACGCCCAGGGTCAAGCCGCATTAGACAAGTTTATTGCACAGATTTAATTCTGACAGGAGGTGATGGTGATCGCAGCCACCTTAAAAGATATTGCGAAGACAGTCGGGGTCTCACTAGCGACCGTGTCACGGGTCTTGAATTACGACCGGACATTGTCGGTCAGTGAGTCCACCAGAAAACAAATATTTGAGGTCGCCGAGGACTTGAACTATACCAAGTCCAAGCGCCGGGCCAATGCCCCGGTCAAGCAACTGCGGGTCGCCATCGTTCAGTGGTATTCGAAGTCCAAGGAACTCGATGACCTGTACTATATGGCGATTCGATTGGGCCTAGAGAAACGCTGTGAACAGCTCAATATGCTGGCCACTCGGACCTTTCAGAATAATCTGCAGGCCATTGATCCAGACGTGGATGCCGTCATCGCTATTGGAAAATTCAGTGATGAGCAGGTTCAGACGTTATCGCAATTGACGGGTAACCTCGTCTTTGTCGATCAGGATCAGTTGGGTCACGGCTATGACAGCGTGGTCACTGACTTTGACGTCGCCGTGGACCAGGTCGTCGACTACTTCTGGCAACACGATCAGCATGAGATTGGCTTGATCTGTGGGAGCGAGTCGACGACGGATGGCAAGCTGGATGTGCTTGATCCGCGGTACACGGCATATTGTCGTGACTTGCAGGAGCGGGGCGCATTCGACCCCAAGCTGGTCTTCACCGGGGATTACACCTCGGAGTCCGGTTACGAGCAGATGCAGGCCGCGGTGACGCGACTGGGGGCTAATTTACCCCACGCCTTCTTCGTGAGCAACGACCCGATGGCCGCTGGGGCATTGAAGGCGCTGCGTGAGAATGAAATTGCCGTGCCCGAACGCGTCAGTCTTTTCAGCTTCAATGACACCACGATTGCCAAGTATGTCTTCCCCGAGTTAAGCAGTGTCCACGTGAACACGGAGATGCTGGGCGCGGAGGCCGCCGACCTGGTGGCTGACCGCTTGCAGACGGGCCGACAGACGCCACAACGGGTGACGATTGGGACTGAGTTGGTTGTTCGCGAGAGCACGTTGAAGTAACAACGTGACTGCCTGGGTAAGCGGGGTAGTAGACGCTTACAACTTATGCCAGCTCTTAAACGTCAGCATTGGTTGAATGATGAAATAGATAAAGCTCTGAATCCCATTAGATTAGGATTCAGAGCTTTTTTACATAGGGAAGGTATGTTCTTAAAGGTTTTTTGAACGGTAGCTAGGGACAAATTTTGAGACAACTGTTAGAGATTAACCATACTTTTTGTATGTATTTCGGCGCGGTATAATTAAAAGAGGGGATGTTCTAGTGGAGAAACAAGGATACACAGCCGCTAAGGCCAAGGCTAATAAGAAGTGGAATGAAAAAAATAAGGATCGTATGCGTTACATTAATGCTCGGTCCGCTGCACGGAGCTTCATTCGAAACAAGTCTACTCTGGATGACCTGCAGGAGCTACAAGAACTGATTGACCAACGCAGAATTGACTTAAAGGAGCAATAGGGGTCCTTTAGGCAATCTTGAGGTGGACTGTCAATCGTTTGGAAATGATTGTCAAAGTTGGAACGAAAAATTTTTATGTAGATTTAGGTGATATTGCAGGGTCATACGTGAATAAGTTGCAAGGCGACTCTGATTCGTACGTCAATGTGACGGTGGCCCAGAAGTGTATTTAAGTACTGCAGTAGGGAGAAGCAGATTTAGTTTTCTATTTCGGATTAGCGTGTTGAGAAAATAGATAAAGCCCCGGATCTTGGCGGATTCGGGGCTTTTGGTGTATTTTTATTTCGACTGATCGAATTTCTTAGCCCGGTTACTCCAGGTTTCCAGCTCGGTGAAGACTGTCTCGATATCAGCTTCCGGAGTATCTTCGAGGACTTGATCCCAGAGGGACTGTTTGACCTGGCGAATCGTCTTACAGGCGGCTAGTCCCTGGGGAGTAATGCTGACCCAAGTGGTGCGGTGGTCGGTGTCGTCAGGGGTTCTAGTAGTGTAGCCGGCCTTTTCGAGTCGGGTCATTTCACGACTGACTAGTCCTTTATTGATGGCGAGTTCGGTCGTAATCTGCTTGGCCGTAACCCGGTCGTGTTCGCTGATGAAGAGTAGAAAGTTTGCATTGGTACCGTTGATGTCGGGCAGCGTGATCTCGCGGTTCATGGCTGTCTGAAAGCGACGGTGGAGTGCTCCAATAAATTTTCCAATTCTAACGATGTCCAAGACAACGGCCTCCTTTTTTATTCAGTATAGCATAGAATATGGTTGACAAATAAACTAAATGCGACTATTCTGTAATAGTTGCTTTATCAACTATATGGAGGATCTAACATGACTTTTAAACAGCGATTGCTTTTTACTTTATTACTATGTACCGGTATGGCGGGCAGTATGAGCTGGTTGGGAATGGCAGTTAACGCCGGTATTAATCTTACGATGTGGCGGGTGTACTTGCTGTCGATCGTTCCCACGATTATCTTCGCCTTTATCTTCAA
Organism: Levilactobacillus fuyuanensis; assembly: GCF_003946395.1. GTDB lineage: Bacteria > Bacillota > Bacilli > Lactobacillales > Lactobacillaceae > Levilactobacillus > Levilactobacillus fuyuanensis. The sequence continues at coordinate 35,816 of NZ_RHNZ01000004.1, forward strand.
TCTCTTGATTGCCAGTACTCTAAGTACTTTGCTGATTAAATGGTGGACACGGGGGATGGCCAATGCAGACGCGATTCACCTCAAAGCCGGGACGATTCGGAGTTGGACGATGCTACTGGTAATGTGTTTTACCATGAGCACGCGCGCTTTGATCATGAATGGCACGCTGGGTCACATGACGGCGGTGCAGTTCATTCTCGGCTTCTTTGAGACGCTGACCTCAGCTTACTTTATCCGGGAACTCTTCATCATGCCGGCAGTTCGACGAATTATGGCGCGCACCCACGGCACACTTAAGCGTGGATAGTTGGCAACACTTCGGAGTAGAGTGTTTCGAAAACAATCAAATTATCAAAAGGTACATGTAATACCAAAAAGTCCTCAAGATTGACTAGTTTAGCCATTCTTGAGGATCTTTAGTTTTTAAAAATAATTTCAGAGCAACAAAATAGGACCGCGACGGTTGTCGTGGTCCTATTTTGCTGGTGCATCTTTCACCTTTACAGAGACTTTACACACGGCTATCACTAGCTATGCTATAGTGATTGGTACAGACCAAATGATTAATTTAATTTCAAGGCTTACCAGATCTTTACCCGGTCGGCCGGTGCCAAGTACATGTCGTCACCTGGTTGAACGTCGAAGGTGCTGTAGAAGTCAGCGAGGTTCTTGAGTTGAACGTTAGCCCGCAACTTGGCTGGCGCGTGCACGTCGATCGATAACAGCAGTTGCATGTATTCGGTCGTGGCCTTCATCCGCCAAACGTTGCCCCAGTTGATAAAGAAGGCCCGCAGGTCAACGTCATCTTCCGACTTAGCGGCTTCGAGCGCACAGCTTAAACCACCGGCATCGGCAATGTTTTCGGAAACGGTCAGCTTCCCGTTGACCTTCTGGCCGGCGAAGTCGATGCCGTCAAATTCGTTGATCATCGATTTAGCCAGGTCTTGGAAGTGACTGAGATCGGCATCCGTCCACCAGTTGTTCAGGTTCCCAAACTCGTCGAATTGGGCCCCGTTGTTATCAAAGGCGTGGGAGATTTCGTGAGCGATTACGGCCCCGATTCCCCCATAGTTGGCGCTGCTAGATTGTTCCAGGCTGTAGAATGGCTTCTGCAGGATGGCAGCGGGGAAGACGATTTCGTTGTTGGTCGGTGAGTAGTAAGCGTTGACCGTGTTGGCACTCATTTCCCACTTGTCACGATCGACGGGCTTGCCCCAGTGAGCGAAGTGGTCGGCGAGGACAATTTCGCTGAATCCCTGCAAGTTATCGAAGAGGGACTTGTTGGTGTCGACCTTGAACTTGGCGTAGAGTGGGTCGATTTTGTCGGGGTAGCCGACCTTGATCGTTAATTTTTGCAGCTTAACGACGGCCTTTTCACGCGTTGATTGGCTGAGCCAGTCGTTGGTCTTCAGCCGGTTCTGGTAAACACCAGCCATCTTGACGACCATGTCGTGGACGTCTTGCTTTGCGGCTTCACCGAAGTATTTGTGACCGTAGTAGTCCCCAACAACTTGGGAGAAACTTCCCATGGCCAGGTAATAAGCGGCCTTTTCTTGAGAGCGAGCTTCCTTCTTACCGGAAAGGGCGCGGCTGTAAGTGCCACCGACTTGACGATACTCTTCGGTCAGGAGGCCGGTTGCGTCAAAGGCGGTGTTGACCAGCATCCAACTCTTAACGGCGTCAAAGTTTGCTGGCGTCAAGATGTCGTTAACGGCATCGAAGAACTTCGGTTGTGGCAAGATCACCGTTTCAGGTGTGTCGTGTAACAGGTCAGTGATGGCCGCGGTCAGGTCAAGGGCGTTGACCTTGGCATCGACATCGGCTAACTTACGTGGGTTGTAAATCTTCACGTAGTCGGCTGCTTCTTCGGAGGACTTCACGTGTGGTGCGATTTGGGCATCGAAAGCCTTGGCTTGTTCGACGATTTCGGCAGCCTTGTCGCTGTCGTAGCCGAGCATTTCCAGGAGCTTCGTCGCCGTTTGCGTGAAGATTGGCATCAACTGCTTGGCAGCTGGATTGTCCTTACTATAGTAGGTTTTGTCGGGCAAGAAGAGGTCCGGTGCGTCCACGTACAGGGCGTACTGGCTGGTGTCCTTCATGTCGGGTTCCACACCCACGCCAATTGGCACGGGTAAGCCTAGACGGTGCCATTCGGCTAAATGAGCGCTGAGGTCATCAAAGTCCTTGAGCGCTTCGATCTTGGCCAACCATGGCTTGAGTGGGGCGGTACCGGTGGCTTCACGTTGGGCAAAGTCGCTGGTCATGCCATAGAGCTTCTTGAACTCCGCCATTTCGGGATTAGCCGGCGTCAATTTGCCCGCTAAGAGGTCACTGAAGTCGTGCATCAGGGTGTGCTCGATGTTGTCAGCTAGGTCCATGAAACCCCCAGTCGACGCGTGGTCACCGGGGATGGTGGCCTGAGCGGCCCACTTACCGTTGACGGCGTCGTAGAAGTCCTTGGTCAATAAGGATTCGTCCACTGGAAAGTCATCAGCGGAAGGTGCATCAGAAGCAAAACGATTAATACGCATAGGAAATCCTCCTTAAAAATAGTCATTAGTGACAGGTTAACCCATTTGCAGATAAAAGGGAATTGATTTTATCATAAATCTCTCATAAAGCCGATAAAAGGCAATAATAACGGGGTCGGAACCCGTGGCTCTGACCCCGTTATCCCCTATTCCGATGACGGAAACTGTATGCTTGTGGTAGCTCAAAGACTGTGTGGGTCTTAACGTAGCGGGCCGCTTTCCCCAATTGGAGCAGGTGACCACCGCGTTAATCGAAAGGTGACAGTGGCGGTGAGGCTATTCACCGCCGAGCGCCTTACGCTTTGCGTGCAGAATTGGCCGCTGGAACTTTGGCCGAGTCCGATCCCAAACCGCAATGTTTTGTTGGTACTGGGTGAAGAAGTCGGTGATATCTGCCGCAGTCAGACTGGTTGGAATCTGATTCCATGTCTCAGCACTTTGCAGGAAAGCCTGGCGAATGTCATGCTCCACGGTGGTCCCCTTATCGGTCAACCGCAGATACTTCACGCGGCGATCGTCCATCTTAGCTTCCTGTTCAACGAATCCGTCCAGTAGCAGGGCCCGTAACTTACGTGCCGCCGCCGAACGGGTGGTGCGCGTGGAATCTGCCAATTCACTGAGCGTAATGTTGCGTTGCTCATGAATTTGTTTCAGCAACAGATACTGTTCAAAACTAACCGAGTACTGACCGGTAATTTGTTCCGCCGCATTGATCAACACCCGAAAAATTTCCCGATATTGCCGTAGAAAATTTTCAAATACTCTTTCTTCGTTTTGCATAATAACTCCCCCTTGAAAACGAATCTAGCCGGTTTAGTAAATTTTGACGCGCAAAATCACCGCACCTATTCACTACCTCAGCATACCGTTATTATGCCGCCTGATTGCTAGGGATAAAAATGATTGCGCTTAGGGAGAAAGGGTTAGGACAATTCAGTTTGTTATCTGGTTCAGGGTATGCGCTAACTAACTTTATCCTAGTAACTTGTACTCGTGATTCTTGTGGGCAACTGTCGCCTGCGGTAGCCAAGGATTCCACCTGCTGTGGGGACCGGTCCAAGCCAAAGGACGGTCTTGGACCTCGACTTGAAACCTCGCCAAGACCGCGAGTTTCCAAGCTCGTCCCATGGCGTAAGAACGGGAAGAAGCGAACACCCGTCCTAACGCCATCGACACGGCCGGTTACATCCTTGGCTACCTCCGTCTAAACGCGTCGTTCACACGAATTATCGGGGAGTTACTAGGACGTGGTGTGGGTGGCTGGTGTTTGTTTGGCTGTAGGCGGTCCCCATGGCAGACGGACCCCGACAGCCACAGGAAAACTCGCGCAAAAAAACTCAGCGGCAATATCCGCTGAGCTTCATCGATCGTTATTTCGTCATGTAGATGTAGAGGTGATCTGTTGAGAAGCCGGTGTTGAAGCGGATACCGTTGGATTCGATGGTCTTGGTCGTCGTGGAAGAACTGTTCTTCTTGGCGTCCTTTAAGACCTTTTCAAACTTGTTGATGACGTACTTGGGCTTGGCGTTCAACGTGGTTCCCAGCAGGGCGAAGGTGGTTCCAAACTTCTTCTGACCGGTCTTGGTCTTCATCTGTTTGGTTGGTGTAATCATAGCTAAGCCCATCAGCTTACCATCTTGGACGTTGGCCCGTACCGTGGTGTACTTGGTGTCGACCAGGTTCTTCACGCCGTCCTTAGTCGTCGTTGGCAGGAGGCTGTCCTTGGCCTTCTTCTTGGCCGTAGCCATTTCGGTTTGTAACTGCTTAGCAGCGGCCTGTTGCTTCTGTGCAGCCGCCGCGGCGGCCATGGGGTCGGTCTTGGCTAAAACTGCCAATTTCTTCTTAGTGGCTGCTTGGTTTTTTTGCGCGGTTTGGAGTTGCTTTTGTACCTTGGTTGGTAAGTAAGTGCCAATGACCATCTGGTTGTACTTGGCGGCGAGCTTCTTGTAGTTGCCCAGAGCCTTGACCTTCTTGACGGTGATCGTCTTCTTGGCGCTACCCGCAGTGATTTTAACGGTTTGGTCCTTAGTTGCGGCGGGGACTTGGAAGAAATAAGCACCACCGTTAGTCTTGACCGTTTGCTTCTTGCCATTGTCAATTTGGTAGCTCACATGTTTGGCGCCAGCCGTTCCTTTAACGACGGCGGTCAGTGCGGTTGGGCGATAAGTGTTCTTCTTCGTGGTGACTTTATTATTCGAGCAGCCAGCCAGGGTTAATGCAAGTAACCCCAGGGCACCCAACAAAAACTTCTTCATTATTTTGGAAACCATCCTTCTATTATTAAGTCGTTTGATTAATCTTACCACAAACCGTAAGGAATGCCAGAATGAGAATCACCTAAACATTTGCCCAGAACCCTAAAATTCTCGTGAAAATTTGTGCATTTACCTTTCCACGAGGCGTAATTATTGCTATGATAAAGGTGTTGAAAGCGATACCACATTGATGGTTTAATATGGAAAGGACGGGATATCATGTATGAACGGATCTTAGTACCAATGGATGGGAGCAAGAATGCCCACAAAGCACTAGTGGAGGCGACCAAATTGGCGCAAAAGCTTGGATCGAAATTGTTCATCGTTTCCGTCGCTAGTGATCAGACCTATGCCCACTACGGCGCGGAATTCGGCAGTGAAATTGTGACCCACTTCAAGGAAGCAGCTTCCAAGTTCTTGGATACCGCTGTTGAAGAAGTGAAGCAGGCGGGTGTGCCCGTTGAAACACGGTTCAAGACGGGGCTCCCAAAGCCAACGATTGCCGTAACCTTGCCGGAAGAATTGAACACGGATCTGACGGTCATCGGCCGTTCCGGCTCGCACGGTTTAGGGCGTGCCATCATGGGTTCCACCACGAGCTACGTGGTTCACAATTCTAAATCAAGTGTATTGGTTGTAAATTAATAACGTTTTAGGGATCTGGCGACTGCTGGGTCTCTTTTCTTTTGGGGTTAACTTTGTTGGAATTTTAAATGAAAGATGACATTGGAGATTACGCAAAGAAGGGCAGAGAACTAGCGACATAATTGTCGGTGCGTTTGTCCTAACACTATGTAAAGTCGCAGGGCTGGTGAAAACGGGCTCAGCTGTGGGAATTATCTTAGCGGCGAGGGTCATGCCGGTTAGATAATTGGGTGGGGGTAAGACGCGGTTCTAAGCAGCTTACTCCCAAGCCTAAAGACCGCCTTATGGCTTTAGGCGTCCGCCCTCAGCGTCCCGGCCCATTTTCATCAGCCCGGAGGCACTGTCAAAGACAAGACAAAAATAAAACGCACTGACAATAAATGTCAGTGCGTTTTACGGTAAGGCGTCAGATTTACTTTTTGTTCTTTAACCAACGTTGTAAGTCTGAAATTTCGTCGCGTCGCTTCCGGTCCTTTTTACGGTTAACCTTCCGACGACCTTGAACGCCATTTGGATGTGCTTTTCTCATTGTAAAAACCCTCGCTTAATTAAAATAACAATCGGGTATCATTCTATCGTTAATCCACACAAATTGCAAGGGCTGCCTGGGATTCTCCAGTAATTCACCCCCTGGTAGGGTTGCTAGAGCAGCGATTCATGTGATTTGGTTAAAATTTTCATGGGGCAAAAAGTAACCCCACGGAAAGTGGTATATTGGATGCAACGCGTCAAAGGTTGGAAGGGACAGGGAATATGCAAGGCTTACTTAAGAAAAGAAAGGTCACCCTTGGATTGTGGCTAGTGGTGCTGCTGATCGGCAGTTTACTGGTATGGGGAACGCAACACGATGCCAGTCTCTACCGCGATCCCATCATGCAGGTAACGAGCGTCCAGAAGGGGCAGGCAACCAAAGAGGAAGATGACTTTCACAACGTGGATTACCAGACCAAACAGAAGCTGTCTGGCCGCATCCTGAATGGCAAGTACCGCGGGCAAAAGCTAACGGTCACCAATACTTATTCGCTGTCTGGGGCGATGGATCAACATTATCGCAAGGGCAGTCAGCTTTTCATCGTTGTTCACCAACACCGACACGGCCAGCTGACGGCTACGGCCAAGGACGCCAAGCGGGATACGGCGCTGATCTTCATGCTGTGGCTGGTCGTGGGCCTGCTACTACTGATCATGCAGTTCAGTGGCTTCATGGCGTTTCTCAGCGTGGCGCTCAACGGGGTGTTGTTCCTGATGGCCATCATTTTAAACGGTTCAACGCAGGGGGCCCGGGTGCTGTGGATCTTTGGCAGTCTTGCCGTGGTTTTCGCGGCCCTGACCCTGTGGCTGGTCATCGGTGCTAATCGACAGATGTTGATTACGCTGGCGACTACGTTAGGGGGGACGGCGCTGTCGATTATCGTGGCGTTACTGGTCTTTCATTTCACCCACGAGAAGGGGATGTACTACGAGTCCATGCAGTACGTGACCCAACTTCCACGCCCGTTGTTCTTGGCCGAAACGTTGTTGGGGTCATTGGGAGCTGTCATGGATGAGTCGACCGATATTATTTCGTCGTTATTCGCTTTAAAACGGGAACGGCCCGAACTGTCGGCCACTCAAGTCTTCAAGTCCGGCCGACAGATTGGGAGTACCATCATGGGGCCACTGATCAACGTGCTCTTCTTCATCTTCGTGGCGGACACCTTTCCAATGGCGATGCTCTACTTGAAGAACGGCAATAGTTGGGGCTACACCTTCTCGATGAACATGTCGATGGGGGTCGTGCAAAGCCTGATCAGTGGGATCGGTATTGTGCTGGCCGTGCCGTTAGCGAGCTATCTAGCGAGTCGCTTCATGGAAAAGAAGGTGCGCGCATGAGTACGATTAACGTTTTAGGCTTGGTCTTATTAGCTCTGATGGTGCTCGTCGGCGGCAAGGCGGGGTTCCAATCGTTTCTGGCACTCCTCCTGAACTTCGGTTTACTCTTTCTGGCCATTGTACTGGTGGCTTTTCACTTTCCACCACTGCCCGTCACGCTGGTTGTAGGGGTGCTAGTTCTCGCGCTGACCATCTTCATGAGTAGTGGCGACGATCTGTCGAGTACCGTGGCGTTTCTGGCCTCAGCGGCCGTGCTGGTCATTCTTGTCTTACTGATTGTGCCGGTCGAGCACTGGGCGTTGGTCCAGGGGTTCGGTCCGGAAGATAGTGAGGACTTGGAGGGATTGTCCGTGCTGGTTGGCATTAATTTTGTGCAAGTCACGACCGCCACGGCCATCCTGAGCACGCTGGGGGCTATTGCGGAGGCCGCTATGGCCATTTCAGCGGGACTCAGTGAAATCCTCGAGCAACACCCTAAAGTGTCCACCAGGGCGCTTTTAGGGGATGGTATTGCCGTGGGTAAGCAGATTATCGGGACCACCTTCAACACGCTGTTCTTTGGTTTCTTCGGGGGTTTTCTGGCGTTGTTTATCTGGTTCACGGGAGTTCACTACTCGTTTGGCGAGATTTTCAACGATAAAATCTTCGTGTCGGAGATCCTGATGATTCTCTTCGCTATGGTCAGTGTGATCCTGACGGTACCGATTACGACTTGGGTGATGACCCGAGCGGTTGCTGGTCAGCGGAAACGCGCGGCGAAGCAGATGAATGAAAAATAACTGTCATTAAAAATAGAGCCGGTTCTCGAAGGCTAAGCAGGAGTGCTTAGTTGACGGGAGCTGGCTCTTTTATTTTAAAATAATTGATTAGTTTTCGGCAGATAGGGGTATTGTTACAGATCATCAGAAAGTATTTTTAAGTCAGATCTGGCATAAACTAGCTGAAATGTTTTCGAATTATCAATGATACTGAGGGAAACCTGTTATTCCAGCGAAGCCATCCCCGAACTCCACATCAGCGCGTGACCACGCCGATTGACGTAGATGGTGCCATAGGTATCCTCGGGGTCAGGGTCGCCATCTTGAATTGAGAAGAGGTAGCGCTTGGACTTGTGCTTCAGGTTAAAATCAACCACGCGGGCGTTGTCGTTGTCCCAATCCAGCGTGTGGACCTTGGGATGGGTCTCAATGACTTTCTTGAGGCCATGAACATTGTGGGCCTGCTGAATCAAGCGGTAATGGTGATCGTAGAATCTGACAGCCGTGATTTTATCACCGTGAATGTCGAAGACGGTGGGGTAATAGAGATAGCTCATCGTCAAAGAGCGAATCCAGTGGTGATGTCGGTAGAGGTTGTAGACGCGCTGGGCATAATGGTAGCCATGTTGGTTCTTCACCGGTTGAGTCTGCAAACGGACGGTATCCGTGGACTTGGCATGCAGGAGGGCTTTGGCGGGATTGACAAACTTGCCCCGAGTGAGTTGATGGCTCTTGCGAATCCAGCCCACGGGACCCGTGGCATTGTAAAGGTACAGGTAGGTCCGCCCCTGATTATTGGTGGCCTCCTTGGTCGCGTAGAGTTGCTGGTAGAGCAGGTGAGAGACGTCACCACCGGTCACGTTGGGCTTGGACCCGGGGATGACATTCCAGACGCGCATGGTCGTCATTTTATAGTCGTTTGGGCCGTGTTCACCGTCAAAGGTGTTGAGATAGTATGGCACGTGGTTGAGCCGGTGCTGAGAACGAATCGGTCGGACTTCCCGCAGGTCCTGGGGCCGAACATAACCAGTCATCGCGGGCTCATCAAAGTCGTTGGTTTCAAGCTGATAAAATCCCGGTGCTCGCCAGGGTTTAAAAGTGTTGTAGAGGTCGTAAATTCTAACGCCGACCAGCGTCTGCTTACTGCCGTAGTAGGTCCGGACTGCCATGAAGTTATAGCGCTCGTTATGGTTGTCGTAGGGGACATAGGCCGCATTATTCAGGGAACTAGTCTTTTCATGATCAATCAGTTCATCGTAAACTCGGGTGTGTTTCGTCAGGCGATAGGCGATGTGCCGGTCATTGGGAACCACTTTCTGCAGGGTTCCCAACTTGGCCTGCATGTTCTGTAGCTTGCGGTGCGTCCGGTACTGCAGCTTTTGCTGGGAGAGCAGTTGAGCCGGAATCGTCCGCTTGGCAGTGTTTGTAGCGACAGCGTGCTGTTGTTTAGTATATCGTTGATAAATGCTGTGACCCATCAGTCCTGCCAGTAGGACGAGCACCAGGCCAATCACCCAGCCATGCCATTGTCGCTTCCCCATTAGTCTTTCCCCACAATCTGCGTTTTATCTATGCTTAATTATAGCGCGAAAAGGGTTGGGCAAGTTGTTCAGGTTAGTAAGCTTTAATTAAGCTGACAGCCGCAGACGGAAAATTAACGCAAAAAAACGAGGCCGGAATAATTTCCAACCTCGTTCGTAATTATTAAATTTAGTTGCTGCTAGAGCTCGAACTTACGCTAGAACTACTGACAGCTGAAGCGGAATCGGAACTTGCACTAGCACTCGTGGCCGTTGCCGTAGTTTCCGTTGGGACATCCTTCACGCCGGTCAGATTGCCGGAGTAGACCCAGTAACGGGTCTTACTAGTCGTGTTCTTAGATGTCTTGATCCGGTACCAAGTGGTGCCAGAACTCTTCTTAGCCGTCATGTCAATATAGTAAGTCTTGCCAACCTTAGGGGAAATCCTTGACCAACTTTGACGCGTGGCGTTCTTGTTGGCACCCTTAACGTGGTTGTACAGGTAGTACTTGGTGTACTTACTGCTCAACTTGGCTTGCTTGTTGACGGACGTGTAATCAGCACTAACTAACTTGGTATGCTTAACGTTCATCGCGTTGTAGTACTTCTTGACCATCTGATAGAAGGCGGCCATGGTGTATTTCTGACCGAAGTACTTTTTCCCAGTGGTGGAGTAGTAGCCAACTGGGTCGGTATGTGAAGAGCCACCCAGGTTCTTCGCAACGGAACCGTGAGACCAGACCGTTCCCTTACCGTCATAAGCGGCATCGTTAGGCTTCAGGTCGTATTGGTTTAACAGGTAGGCCGTGTACCAAGCCGCGTTAGAGATTTCGTGGGCAAAGGCGGACTTACTGTGAACTTCCACTTGTTCAAATTGAACGAAGCGCGCATTCCCAGGGAAGCCGACACCCCAAGCCAAGTAATCGGTATTGGCAATGTTGATGATCCGGGAACCATCGACGAAACTGTGCACGAAGGCGTTGTTGTAGTTACGCTTCATGTAAGCAATTTCGTTATAAATGGTTGAAGATGGATTGGCCGTTTCGTGAATGACGACACCTTCAGGCTTGGCCTTACCATGACGATACTTATTCTTTGGAAAACCACTCCAAATGGACTTGGTCACCTTAGCAGGCTTAATATTTTTACTACTGATATAATCGTTCACCTTGGAGCTCGCGTTAGCCGTCGTGGTGTTGGTCATTCCGAGAACGCCAACGACCCCTAAGGCGGCCAGTGCGGTCAATACTACTTTATGCATCTTCACCCTGATCATCCCTCAAATCTTTTTAGTATACTGCGGCTGTCACACCGCTCAGTCGATATTCTTCAGTTATCAACTATATACAATATCGGCTAGTGCGACAACCGCCGGGAGGAGTCGAAACTGTAATATTACGCGATTAATATCGATACTGACGGGATTTGTTTAGGGTGTTTGCAAATACATTAAATGTTTACGACACCTGTAACGTGGCTGTAACATTGCTATGACAGCGGTTTCGAGCCGTTAGCGGCCCAATTTTTCCGACTGGGATCGATGTGGAGCTTCTGCTGGCATTCGGGGCACAGACCGTACACTTCGACGTGGTTGCTGGTAATCATGTAGCCAGTTTGCGCCGCGGCTTCATCGTTGAGCCGCTGTTCAATCTGTGGAAAGTCAGGAGCGAAGACGTCCGTGATCTTGCCGCAGTTTTCACAAATGACGTGGTAGTGGGGCCGACCGTAAAAGTCGTAACGCAGGCCACCGTTATCGTTGGGCAGTTCAATGACGACGCCCAGATCGACCAATAGATTCAGGGTATTATAGACCGTAGCCATGCTCAGGTTGGGGAGCTGACTGGCCAACGCATTAAAAATCGTTTCCACCGAGGGATGATTGTGATGGGTGACGAGGTAAGTCAAAATAATTTGCCGTTGAGGCGTGACCCGGACATGATGGTCCTTCAGGGTCTGTAAGGCTTGAGTCAACAATTGTTGTTGCGTTGCCATGATATTATCCCTCCTTAATTTTAAAGTTGCTAGTAAATTTCTTATTTATAATCACTCTAGTTTGCCTCTATTAAACCACACTTTGACAATACTTCCAGTTTTATGCCTCACCGTAGAATCCTAGACGGCTGAATTGAATAACTTTGATTTTTAGAGTTTACTTTTATAGGTAACCTGAGTACAATGTATTTGTTAGCAGTTAATAATGATTCTAAATTAGAATCAAAAACCGCTATTTTCTGACCAGGTGGTCACAAACTATGATGATACCACAAGAGCCGGGGCTCGTGGCAAACCACTTAATAAAAGTTGGACCACAATTTAGTTTGTGACACCTAACTTTTATTTATAAGAGTGTTAAGATAATAGACGGATATTATTTGGGGGCGGATAGATATGAAGAAAGAGAAGAAAAAGGCAACATTGGCCCAACGGATCAACGTCCTACGGGCCAGTGTGATGGGGGCCAACGATGGCATCCTCTCCGTGGCTGGGATTGTTGTGGGGGTGGCTGGTGCTGCGACGAGTAGCTTCGCCATCTTTATTTCCGGGATTGCCGGCATGATCGCCGGGACCGTGTCGATGGCCATGGGAGAATACGTCTCGGTCAACGCGGAAAAGGATGCGCAGCGCAAGGCGATTGAGACTCAGACCGTGGCGTTGGATAACGACTACGAAGGCGAATTTACTTTCGTCAGGGACAAATACTTAGCGAGTGGGATTCGCCCGGAACTGGCCGATCAAGCGGCACGGGAAATGATGAGTGAAGATCCCCTCAAGACCACCGTTCGGGAACGGTTTGGCTTTAACGTTGGGGAGTACACGAACCCTTATTCTGCGGCGATTGCATCGATGATTTCATTCCCAACAGGCTCAATTCTGCCGTTGGTTTCGATTACCTTGCTGCCAGAGCAGTGGCGAATCATTGGGACGTTTATTGCCGTGATCATTGCGCTATCGATCACCGGCTACACGGCTGCTATCTTGGGCAAGGCCAACCGGTGGAATGGCACCAAACGGAACGTTATCGCTGGAATTTTAACGATGCTGGTGACTTACGGCATCGGTAGCTTATTTGCATAGAGGGGGGCTAATTCCATGGCAGCAAATGAAGAAGTACGCGTCAAAAAGCAAAAAGAAAAACAAACGATGAGTGAAAAATTAAATACCTTGCGGGCCGGGGTGCTGGGGTCTAACGATGGGATTTTAACCGTTGTTGGGGTATTGTTCAGTGTCGCCGCAGCCACGAACAATCAATTTACGATTTTTATTGCCGGGCTCTCCGACCTGTTGGCCTGTGCCTTCTCGATGGCTTCGGGGGAATACGCCTCCGTCAGCACGCAGAAGGATACGGAAAAGTCAGCCGTCGCGCAGGAAGCGGCGCTGTTGAAGACCAACTATGCCGACCAGGAGGCCGCGGTTCAGAAGTTTTACGAGGAACGGGGCGTTTCCGCCGAGACCTCACTGGCCATCGCGCAGGACTTGATGCACAAGGATGCTTTGGCTACGGTCGTTAATGTGAAGGAAGATATCCAACTCGGCCACTACATGAATCCGTGGAACGCCGCCTTTTCTTCACTGATTGCGGCCTCACTGGGGGGCGCCTTTCCCCTGATTGCCATGAGCCTCTTTTCGACAGCCTGGCAATGGCCAGCAACCATTATTTCCGTGTTACTTTCAGTAACTTTAACCGGGTTTCTGAGTGCTAAATTAGGACATGGGTTAGTCCGGACGGCGATTATCAGAAACGTCATTGTCGGGATCATTACCATGTTTATTCACTATTACGTTGGGCAACTCTTCTAAGTGAAATATCGCTGCTTTCTTAGCGCATTGCCAGATTCCTAGTGTACAATGGGCCAATATCTTTTTTGAAAGTGAGGAATTTGGTTGAAGCGCAAGATGAGTTTATTTTCATTAGTCATGCTAACGCTGAGTGCCATCATTGGTTCAGGTTGGTTGTTTGGGGCGGGAATGGCCGCTCAGATCGCCGGCCCAGCCGCTATCCTATCTTGGATTCTGGGGGCCGTGGTTATCGGCCTGATTGCATTGAATTATATTGAACTGGGAACCATGTTTCCGACGAGTGGGGGGATGAGCCAGTACGCGGCCTTCTCTCACGGGCCCTTGCTGGGGTTCGTCGCCGGTTGGTCCAACTGGCTGTCGTTATTGACGATTATTCCAATCGAAGCCGTTGCCGCCGTGCAGTACATGAGTTCCTGGCCCTGGGCCTGGGCGAACTGGACTAGGGGATTCTTGAAGGATGGGAACATTACCAATCAAGGATTAATGGTCGTCTTCCTGTTTATTCTGGCCTTTACGTTATTGAACTTCTGGTCGGTGAAATTGCTGACGAGATTTACCAGTTTTATTGCTGTTTTCAAATTAGCAATTCCCACGTTGACCATTATCGTGTTGATTGCGACGGGGTTTGAGCCGAATAACTTTGGTCATACCGCGGGCTTCATGCCCGGTGGGAGTGCGGCCATCTTCTCGGCAACGACGGCTGCGGGCATTATCTTCTCGTACAACGCCTTTCAGACGACGATTAATATGGGGAATGAAATCGAGCACCCGGAGCGCAATATTCTCTGGGGCATCGTGATTGCTTTTGGAATCAGTACCGTGATCTATACGCTCCTGCAGGTTGCCTTTATTGGCTCCGTGCCGCCAGCAAATCTGGCTCACGGGTGGCAGGGTGTTAACTTCCAGTCGCCGTTTGCGGACATTGCCATCCTGTTAAATCTGGGTTGGCTGTCAACGCTACTGTACTTGGATGCCTTCGTCTCGCCATTCGGGACCGGGGTGTCCTTCGTGGCCACGACGAGTCGCGCCTTGGCTGCCATGACGGGGACCAAGCACGTGCCGACCCGGTTGGGGGAAATCAACCGGAAATACCAGACCCCACGGCGAGCCATGGTAGTCGACATGTTACTGGGAGTCCTACTGGTTGCCGGTTTCCGGAACTGGAGTGCGTTATCTAACGTGATCTCCACGTCGACACTGATTGCTTACCTGACGGGGCCAGTCACGGTGACTGCGCTCCGGCATCAGGGGAGCGACTTCGTCCGGCCGTTTCGGCTCCACGGCATTCACGTGTGGGCACCGGCCGCCTATGTGCTGGCCAGCTTGGCCATCTACTGGGCGAAGTGGCCGACCACGGTCGAGGTCTTTGGCGTCATTGCCTTAGGCTTAATCTGCTACATTTATTACGAAGTCCGCCAGCCAGCGGGATGGCACGCGTTACGCGCGAGCCTCAAGGGAAGCCGCTGGTTATTGGCGGAAATGGTCTGGCTAACGCTAATGTCATACGCCGGCAGTCACGAGTTCGGTGGGATCGGGCAGATTGCCTATCCCCTAGACTTCCTGATCGTCGCATTGGGTAGCTTGGCTTGTTATTATCTCGGGGTTCATGATGCTTATCGGAGTGATTCTTTTGACATCGCACGCGAATTAAATCAGCGGGTGACGGAAGAGGATTAGGTTTTTAGGGAGAGTTTAAAAAAAGCTGCTAGGCCAATATGAGGTCTAACAGCTTCTTTTGTCGTTAATGTGTGATTTATCTATTTGGGTCGATACTGATAAAGACCGGTACTTAAGTGATCAAGTGGGGCTGACGTGGCTTAAAGCCATGTTAGCCGTGAGGGCGGTGCCAATCAACTCAGCCGTGGGAATTCTCTTAGTGGCGGTCTGTGCCGCTTAGAGAATTGGTGACTTTGAAACTCGGTCCTCAGAGGTTCAAAGCAAGCCTGGAGACCGCTCTGTGGCTCCAGGCGTCCTCCCACAGCGTCACGGCTGATTGGCACCGCCCGGTAAGGCGACCTACTTTTACCGATGTAAGCACCAGGTCCAATCGGCATCGGCAGTATTTGCCGTAAAGCCGGCCGCTGCCAGCACCGTTTCATCCAAGTTGACGGATGGTGTCAGCGTGAGCTCGGTCAGTTGTAATTCATCGCGGCCGAAATTAACTAGGCGGTCGACGATTTCCTGTTGCTCGTTAATTGGCAACCGTTTACCCTCTAAGCCAGCGTGGCCGGTGTGAGCAGGTAGATCCAACGTGAAAAAGCCGCCCCAGCCCACTAACTTGTGGGTCCGGCGCCGTTCAATCCCCCAGGTGAGGGTGGATTCCTTCATGGTGGAGCGCATAGTATTGTTGATCCAGTCGGCAGTTTCGGCGAGATCACGATTCGTGAGTGTGGCAACATTTTTTAATTTGAAACGGGTAAGCCAGTCGAACCGAAAACTAGGTGTTAACAGCGGGTGGTAACCCTCAAAGCTAGACATTTACAGTGATTCCTTTCCTAAAGCCAATTTACCCTATTGTACCGGTAAATCGACGAGGTTGCCAGTGACTTCGTCAGGTGTTGTTGGCTGAGCTGTGCTATACTTGAAATAGATATGGTAAGTTGAAAGGGGTAGCACACATGACGGAAGATTTTTATATTGGGACTTACACCAAGCGCATTAGTCGCGGGATTTACCGGGTGAGTCTGGACACGAAGACGCCTAAGCTGATGGATTGCGAATGGTTAGCGTCTGCTGGTAGTCCGACTTATATTGCGAAGGCCGCTGAAAAGCGCCTGTATGTCATCAACAAGAAGGAAACCGATGGCCAGACCCAGGGTGGTTTGATCATCTATGATGTTTCCGAAGAAAAGCCACGGGCGATTCAACAAGTGCTGGAACACGGCGCTTCGCCAGCTTACGTTGCGGTTGATGAAGCCCGGCAATTGGTCTACACGGCCAACTACCACAAGGGCTTGGTCGACGTCTATGCTATCGCTGACGACGGAACCTTGACGGAAACCGACGAAGTTCACGATGACGATCCAGTTGGACCAGCACCGGAACAGGCCGATGGGGCCCATCCTCATTTCACTAATTTGACGCCGGACAACCGGTTGGTCGTTTGTGACTTGGGAACGGACAAGGTCTACATTTACGACGTTTCTGACGCCGGAAAATTAACGGCAGTTAGTCACGTTGATCTGCCTGCTGGTTATGGTCCTCGGCACATCATCTTTGATGACAAGAAGGGTGTTGCTTACCTGGTCGGTGAATTGAGTAGCAACGTCGCTACCTTAGACTACGATGCCGCCGCTGGTAAATTAACGGTTAAGCAAATTAGCCACACCATTCCTGATGACTGGACGGCCCACAACGGTTCAGCCGCCATTCGTTTGAGTAGCGATGGCCGGTTCGTGTACGTTTCCAACCGGGGTCACAACTCCATCACGGTCTTCGCGGCCGATGACGAAGGTAAGCTGACCACGGTACAACGGATCTCCACGGAAGGTGACTTCCCTCGCGATTTCAACATGAATTCCGACGAAAGCTTAGTCATCGTTGTTAACCAAAACTCTGACAACGCGACGCTATACAAGCGGGACGCGGACAGCGGTAAGTTAACGATGGTGCAGAAGGACTTCATGGTACCAGAAGGCGTTTGCGTGGTGCCGGTGAAATAAAGAGTGTGAGCTAAGGCGGTTAGCCAATGAGCATTAACGTCATAAGAAGAAAAATCCCGGGTTTGGATTATTCTTCTTATGGGGTTAAGCGCAGTTGGCTGCCTTGGGGAACACGTTTCGGCAACATAAAATTAGGGACGTTATCAGTGAGCATTAACGTCAATAAGGAGAAAATCCCGGGTTTGGATTTTTCCTTATTGGGGTTAAGCGGAACTGGCTGCCCTTGCGAACACGTTTCGGCAACAGAGAATTAGGGCGTAATCACCAAACCAAAGTTGCCGTCATTAAATGCCAACAAAACTAAAAACGAGTAACCAGCATAAAAAGTCTGGTTACTCGTTTTTTAATGTCTGTAAATAACGGTTGTCTCAACCCAAAGGTAGTGAGCACCCATCCAGCAAAGCCTAATTCAATGGAAACTGCTTCTTAAAGTACCCAGCCATTAGTTGCAGATGATGCTCTAAACTCAGTCGTTTAACCACACCCAATCCAGGGAAATGCTGTTGCTCATGGTAGGCGGCCAGTTGTTGCGCCGCGGGAGTTTGCGTGGCCGCTGATTGTTGTGGCAACCACTCGGCTAGCTTAGCCACGGCCTGAAAGAACTTTTCCTTGGGATGGCGGAAGTCGTCGCGGTCGGTGGAAACGAAGCGATGGATGCGGAGTTGATTTCCCCGGAAATACGTGAGATGCAGGGTGACTGCTTTGGCGGGATAACCGTGCTCGCTGTAGTGGCCGCCACCAATCGTGTAGTCACTGAAACCGACGTAGTTATTGAAGTCAGCCAGTGTCCAATCATTGCTGAAGAAACCATCCTCGATATCGGCGTAGCTCCGTTCGTGTTCCGGGAACCAGGCGTGGTCAAAGAGGCTGACAGTCGGTCGGTCCAACAGCTGGCGAATACGCGCTTCCGGGGGCACCAGTAGATAGTTGGGTGCCGTCAACCAGCCGGCGTGTTGGGCCGCCTTGAGCTCGTCGTATTGCCGAGCAATCAGTAATGTGCGGTGTCCAGCCGGTGCTGTGAGACTATCCGGAATGAGGGTGGGGGTCAGCACGTGGCCAACAATGAGGTTGGGGTTATCCTGATACGGCCGCCAGTCGTGAAGCTTCTGCTGGGTCAACGCATAGTCACTCACCGTTGGATTGGCAATGACGGCTACGGGTTGCTCGTGGTCGACGAAGGCCGCCACCGTTTGTGGTAGGGCGCGGATGTCCCTGACCGGTTCGATGATGGGGATGATGTTCGCGGGCAGCACGTGTTGTTGGGCAATGTTTTTAAGTGCAAGCAGGTCGTACTGCCGGCCGCGAAAGTAAGGAAAATAGAGCATGTGTCAGTCCTCCCTCAATCGTTGCTGCAGGTCGTGAAGCTCCAGATTCAGGGCGTCCACTTCGGTTTGGAGCGCAGTGACGGCGGCCGACTGGGTATCTTCGATGAATTGGTCGTAGAAGTTGGCCTCGGGATCGTAGATATCGTAGTGTTGGTGGCGCTTCTTCAGTTCCTGATAGAGGTGATCGGTGCCATACTGCTTCAAGCCAGTTTCCATCTGTTTGGCCTTGTTGACCTCACGGGCCTGAGACGCAATGAAGCGGGTGGTCAGCTGACTAGCCGGCACCTGTAATTCTTGACGGCGTGGTGGTCGCGCTACGGTCAAATAGCCCGGTGTTACGGGGGCTTCGGTGGCCGTCGCCAGCATGTCCTTATCGAAGGGGCGATAGATCAATACGCCAATACCGGTGGGAATTTCGTCTGCAACTTCCTGATAAAGGTTCAGCGGGAGAACGAAATAGTTGTAGTGACCCACGAAGGACAGTTTGGCCTTGGAATGGAAGTCAGACTTGGTGACCTTCAGTTCGTAGCAACGCCATTCAATCGACAGATCCGGCATTTCCTGATAGCTGAGGGTGTCGACGATGCCGGCGTCATCGGGCATCGTGACTTCTTCGACGGGGAAGGCACCGGCTTCACGACAGTAATAATAGAGTGTTTTTTCTAAAGCAAGGGTAAGCTTGGTTTTCATGAGGAGACCTCCTGGTGCCAGAAATTTTGCACGGCAGTCGTCAGTTGTTCGGGACGGTAGAGGCGACGGAAGTGCTGCCAATGTTGCGGATACAGATTGGTGTAGCGCGGGCTGGAGAAACGTTGGTCCATCAGTAGAATAATCCCCACGTCCTTGGAACCACGAATCAAGCGACCAGCCGCCTGGAAAACGTTGTTCAAGCCGGGCAGCTGATAGGCAAATGCGAAGCCCTGTTGGGACTGTTCATCGAAGTAGTCGCGAATCAAATCGGTTTCCGGATTGATGCCAGGGAGGCCAACACTGACGACGCCCACACCGATTAGACGGTCCGCTTTGAGGTCGATGCCCTCGGCAAAGATCCCGCCGAGAAGGGCAAAGCCGACCAATGTTTCCTGAGGATCGGCCACGAAGTTTGCGAGAAAGGCAGTGCGGTCGGCTTCAGCCATTTTAGACTGTTGAACAACGGTTTTAATGTGTGGGTAAGCCATTTGAAAGGCCTGAGTGACGTCGAGCAGATAGCTGTAGGACGGTAGGAAAATCAGGTAGTTACCGGTCTTCCCGTCCACCAGCGTCTTAATTGCCAGCAAGATGTTGGCGAGATTGGCGTTACGTTGTTTATAGGTTGTCTGAATGTAATTGGTGACCAGAATCGCTTGGTGCTGCGGTTCGAAAGGTGAGTTGAGCTGATAGGCCAGGCTTTCGGTATCGCCACCCAGGACCGTTTGATAGTAGTCCATTGGGGAAAGGGTTGCCGAGAACAGGACGGCGCCGTGGCCCAGGGCAAGGCTGTCGGCGAGAAAGGCGCTGGGGTCCAGACAGAGCTGCTTGATGGTGATGTTGCCGTCCGCCACGGCTAGACGCATGCGATAGGTGTCGTCGTAATACTCACCGATTCGTTGGTAGCTGATGGCGGCGAAGTAGTAGTCGAGAATGCTTTGGGTGAAGGGTGTCTGGGGCTGGTCGACCAGCCAATCGTGAATAGCTTCGACCAGTCGTGACAGGTCGTGGTTGAAGTCCTCTGGTGGTGTGAGAAAGGTAGTATCGGTCTTGCCATCCTGAAGGAGTGGGGCCACGATATCGTCGAAGGTGGCGCGTAGATCCTGCAGACGACGCCGGAGTTTTGGCGTGGCCTGCTTGAGGTCGCGACTCTGCTCGACTAGGCGATCCAACGGCCGACTGGTGAGTTCGGCGGAATACATTTCCCGTGAGCGGCTGACCAGGTTGTGGGCTTCATCGATCAGGAAGAAGTTGTCCGGGTCCTCGGCGGTAAAGAACCGTTGGAGGTGGACTTGAGGATCGAAGAGGTAGTTGTAGTCGCCGATGACGATATCACAAAAGAGACTCGCGTCCAGTTGAAATTCAAACGGATCGAGCGTGTGTTTGCGGGCGTATTTTTCGATGACGGGTCGTGTGAGCTGGTCGTTGTGGTCGATGAGATCGAGCAGGGCTGGTTTCAGCCGATCGTAGTAGCCTAGCATGTAGGGATTCTCATCCGGTTGTAGGTCGGCCTCCTCCGGAAATTGAATCTTTTCCTTGGCCGTGAGCGTGATGCTCTTGAGCTTGAGACCCTGGCTTGCCATGAGGCTGATGGCCTCTTCAGCTACGGTCCGGGTGCTCTGTTTGGCCGTCAGGTAGAAGATGCGTTGGATGACGCCTTCGCCGATGGCCTTGATGGTCGGAAAGAGGGTCGAAATTGTCTTTCCGGTACCGGTTGGGGCTTCGGCGAAGAGCCGCTTGTTGGTGAGAATCGTCTTGTAGACGGCAACGGCGAGCTCGCGTTGACCTGGGCGGTAGTGGCCGAAGGGAAAGGTGAGCTGCTGAATCGTCGGGTCGCGGCGTTCTCGCAGATCGGACCGGAACTTCAGCCAGGTGACGTACTCGGCAATGACCTTGTCGAAGAAGTCTTTAGCGGCTTGACGGCTGATGACTTGGTCCGTCTGAGTCGTCGTCTCGGTGTTGGTTTGAAAATAGGTTAGGGTTAGGGTAACGTCGTCGAGGTCGGGCTCCTTTTGCATCAGCAGGTAGGCATAGAGCTTGACCTGGCCCCAATAGAGGGTCAGGGTGTTCTCACTGAGTTGGTCAAAGACGGTCTCAGATGTCTTGATCTCTTCGATACTGGCGCCGTCATCGGTCAACGTCACGCCGTCCGCCCGGCCGTGAAGCAGGTAGTCGGCGCCGTTTAAAGTCAGGTTCAAATCAAGATAGTATTCTTTTTGATAATTTTCTCCGCGCTGTTTTTGCAGGCGACGGTGGATGCGCGCACCCAGGAGCGCCGTATTTTGGCTATTGCTGGTGCTACCCAGATCCCCGGTTCGCAAGGTGAATTCCACTAATTCACGAACCCCTAGTTTAATTGGCATGCGCTCATCGCCTCCATTTCTGGCAATAATCATACCATACTTTGGGCTGACTTTGAACGCGTGTTCGTGGGATAGTTTACCCTTGTGAAATAATATGAAAAGTCTTGGCTTTCAATATGTAATCGCTTACAATAGAAGCAAGAGGTGATCATGATGAAGACAATTGGATTCCCATTATTTGAAGAGATGCCAACCGTTGATGAAGCCCCCGCATTACAGAAGATTTGCCAGAGACATGATAGTAAGGCCAAGATCAAGGTGCGTGACTTGGAAATTGACCCGAGCCAACACGAAGAGGTCGCTGGGCTGACGGACTACGCGGGCCATTACGTTCGCATCGTTGCGGAAGGTCCAGACGAGGCCCAGCTGGCTGGCGCAATCCATCAGCAATTGGCCGCAGATAAGTATTGTTACTAGCCGCTTGACGGCGGTCACCAGATTCGCTAAGCTCAGGTTAAACAGAAATTCAAGGAGACTTAGCGGTGAGTGAAGAACAGATAGCACGACTATGTGAAATTGCCCCCAAGTATGGCTTACATCTGGAACATGAGGGCTTGGTCATCACCAAGGTAAACGACCAACCCACGGAGCTAGACACAACCAAGTACATGCCGGACCAGTTCATTGATTTGCTGACACAGATTATTGGGACGAATATGAAGGCCGATTTGTGGGATTGGAAATAGGAAAAGAGTGCGCCAAGGAGCGGTTAGACAGCGAGCATTAACGTCAATAAGCAAAAAATCCTGGGTTTGGATTATTTGCTTATTGGGGTTAAGCGCAACTGTCTGCTCCTTGGCGCACGTTTCGGCTATATGAGATTAGGAAACAACTCAGAGCATTAACGTCATAAGGAGAAAAATCCCGGGTTTGGATTATTCTTCTTATGGGGTTAAGCGCAGCTAGCTGCCTGTTGTCCCACGTTTCGGCTATATGAAGTTAGAAATCAGATTTTTCCAAAGCGGTATCCATAGCTTCAAGACAAACAGTCCGCAACGATCAATTATATGTCAACCACGTCCGTTTAAAAACGGACGCTTGCGAGAACCACACCCCACGGCATGGTGACCACAGTTTGCTTAGATACAGCGCTAGCCTATGAATAGGACTTATCCGCTAATTACCAAAGCCTTTTAGGTCCGCAGGTTGCCAGACGGACTCATTTCTTACAAGAGTTCTAAACCCTTAGCTAAAATATTTTTAGCCGCGTTATGATCACGCACATGGAATACCCCACAATTAGGACACGTCCACTTGCGATCAGCTAACGTCAACTTGTTCTTACCAGTCAAGACGTGACCACAATCACTACAAGTTTGCGTTGTATTTCGGGGATTGATAGTCAAAAATTTCCGACCGTACAACTCAGCTTTGTAGGCTAGCATGTTTAATAGTGTTCGCCAACCAACGTCCGAGATACTCATTGCCAAAGCATGGTTCCGCAACATGTTTTTACTCCGCAGTTCTTCAGCTACGACTAAATCGTGGTTTTTGATCAAGGCCGTAGAGACGTGGTGTAAAAAGTTCTTACGTTGATTGGCAACTTTAAGTTGTAACTTAGCTACTAGTAACCGTTGCTTTTGATAATTTTTGGACCCTGATAAGCGTCGTTGGCTCTTTTTAGCTCGTCTAGCCCGCCGTGACAGCTTTCGTTGAGCTTTAGCCAGTCTTCCCTTAATCGTCCGGTAATAACGTGGATTAGCAATCACCTGTCCATTGGAATCCGTCAGAAAATTATCAAGGTTTAGATCAATCCCGATTTTAGATTTCGTAACTCTTTGCTTGGCAACGAAAGGGTATGCCGATCCAAGCTGCAGGGACACAAAATAATGGCCGACAGTATCCATTGAGACCGTTGTCGTACCAACCCTGACATCATCGGCACGTGATAAAAGTTTTGATGGAAATCCCTTGAAACGGAGACGCCCAAGCTTGGGTAGTTGTAGGTGGTGGGTATCATTTAGTCTTACGCTTCCATTGCTCATGGTTGGCACTGTCACCTTGGCACTGTAAAGACACGACGTTTGATAAGTCTGAGTATAACTACGTTTATGAAATTTGGGAGTCCCCGTCTGATGGACCTGGTGGAATAGTTTCCAAGCAGTCTTGTAATTCTTGATAGCATTGGCTTTCATCAGACTGTCAAAGTCCGGATGATTGAGCCAACCATGACTATTGGAGATAGCAGTTGATGGTCTTTTTAGACGTTCAGTCAAATCAGCGATTCGATCCAAGACAATTGTAATCGGAATCTTCACTTGCTTTAACCAGAATAGGTCATTGTTCATGCCATTCATCTGATTATAAATAAACCGACTCGCGTCACTGTTACGCTTAATCAGTCGTTTTTGTTCAGTTGAAGGAAAGACTCTAATCTTAACGCCATAATGATAAGGTAATTGGGACATTGTTTTCGCCATAAATTGCCACCTCCTTTTGCTTGATAGTAGCATATCATATGAGTATACTGTATCCATAGCAAAACGACTTATAATAATATTTATGGAGGAATCATATGAGCAAAGACACTAGCGGAGCAATTCACGAACGAGGTTATGTTTACAACTTTCATTTTCACTTGGTCTGGGTCACTAAATACCGGCATGAAGCATTTACAACGCCAAAGTTAGTCGCTGAAATGACCGATATTCTAACGAAAATAGCCCGACTGAACGAAGTGACCATTGAACAAATGGAAGTAATGCCTGACCATATCCACTTATTACTGAGCTTTAAACCCAAGTATGCACCCACCAATATTGTCAAAGCCTTCAAGGGCGGTTCGGCTCGCCTGTTCTTTGAACTACATCCAGAGATAAAGGCTCAGAAGTTTTGGGGTGGGCATCTCTGGGCTCCAAGTTACTTCATGAGTACCCTTGGTGATATGAGCAAGAAAACTGTAGAAAACTACATTGCCAGTCAACGAAAGAGATAACGGCATTCATCCCTTGTTTGAAAGCAAGGGAATTCTGCCTAGCTTCTATTAAAACTTCTCATATATAAACTCAGTCAGACAAATACAACGAAAAAATACCGTTAGCCCGGTGACTTTAAAAGTCAATCGGACTAACGGTATTTGCGTTTAAGCTTCTTCCCAACGGTTAAATTCTTGGGGATGGCTACTCAGGTAGTCGATGGCCTCTTGGCCCAACGCCTTGGTTGCGGCATCGAAGTCACTTGGTGCGTCAGCTTTATCGGCGTCTGCTTCGTCCCGTAGGAAACCGGAGGCGAGGTCCAAGTACTTGGTCCGCCGACCGACGCCATTGTCCTTGAACAAGTCGTCCAGACCGGTCAAATCACTCTTACCGGCGGCAGCGACTTGCTGTGCTAAATCTGATTTTTCACCCAATTTTGATGCGGCATAATCCATTAAGAAATCGTTCATATCAACGATCATGGCGTGTCGTGCTTTACGTTCACTTTTATTTGCCACTTCTGGTCACCTCTTACTCTAATTCTAGCCATTTTGCCGACGAGACGCAATTAACGACCCACATTTACGCAATTAATCGTGTTTGGGGCTTAACTACCGAAATATAAAGGAATTTATGGAGAATTTGGCAACATTTACCGAAAATTTACACGATTGCTACGAATAATATATATTCATCGCTTAGAATCAGGGTTGTAAGTTATGGGGAGGCATTTTGAGAAGAGCATCGTGTGATTCTTGAAATGGTTCTACTACTTTAAATGACATGGAGTGACAGAGATGAATAAGGGATCAAAGTTAGCAATGGGGATTGCAGCACTTAGCATATTATTAGTCGGTTGTGGGAAAGCCACCAGCTCAACTAGTAGTAAGGGAAGTAGCGAAGCACTTTCTGGTAAAGTAACTGCCGTGGGGTCAACTGCATTACAACCACTGGCAGCTAAGGCAGGCGCCAACTTCACCGCTAAGAACAGCAAGGTTAATTTGACCGTCCAAGGTGGGGGTTCCGGGACTGGGTTAAGTCAAGTTCAAGCCGGAGCAGTTTCAATTGGTGACTCCGATATTTTTGCCGAAGAGAAGGATGGTATCAAGGCTGACAAGTTGACCGATCACAAGGTAGCCGTCGTGGGGATGGCACCAGTTGTCAACAAGGATGCCGGCATCAAGAACTTGAAGATGGCTCAAGTGAAGAAGATCTTTACTGGGAAAATTACCAACTGGAAAGAAGTCGGTGGTAAGGACCAAAAGATCGTCATCATCAACCGGGCACAAGGTAGTGGGACTCGGGCAACGTTTGAAAACGCCGTATTGAAGGGCGCAACTGCCATTAAGTCACAAGAACAAGACTCTAACGGTGCCGTTCAAAAGATTGTTTCCACGACGCCAGGGGCCATCAGTTACTTGGCCTTCTCCTACTTCACGAACAAGTTACAAGCCGTTTCTATCGACAACGTAACGCCAACGGATAACAACGTGCAAACGAACAAGTGGAAGATCTGGTCCTACGAACACATGTACACCAAGGGTACGCCTGACAAGGCAACCGCTGCTTTCCTGAAGTACATGGACTCTAAGGCCGTTCAAAACAGCTTGGTTAAGGACATGGGTTACATCAGTATTCATGACATGAAGGTTACCAAGGATGCTAAGGGTGTCGTTACCCAGAACTAGCACCGAAAATCTTTGTCAGTAGTCGTCACAGGGTGGAGGTGCGGTCGTAGCACCTTCACTTTTTTTAAGGGGGAGTCATTCAATGGAACAAACTAATTCACAGCTAAAAAACCAAGACACCAAATCACATGAGTGGGATACACGGTTGCATCACGCAACTAAGGCCACCCATGAAGATTGGATCGGTCGCGGGATCAGCTACTTCTGTATCGGTATTATCATTCTCGTGGTCGCGTCGATGCTGTGGTTCATCACCTCGAAAGGGATTGCCACGTTTACGCAAAATCACGTGAGCCTCTGGAAATTTCTATCGGGTACTAACTGGGCACCCGACCAAGGTCAAATAGGGGCATTACCAATGATCTTAGGGTCATTCGCCGTTACCTTTGCCGCCGCAATCGTTGCAACCCCGTTTGCGTTGGGCACAGCCATCTTTATGACCGAAATCTCGCCGAACCGGGGCCGGAAATTCTTACAACCAGTTATTGAGTTGCTGGTCGGGATTCCATCCGTGGTCTACGGGTTCATTGGTCTAGCCGTCATCGTACCGTTTATGCGGCACGTGGTCGGTGGCTCCGGTTTCGGGATCATCTCGGCAACTTTTGTCCTGTTCGTCATGGTCTTACCAACGATTACGTCGATGACCGTCGACAGCTTACGAGCCGTTCCACGCTTCTACAAGGAAGCGTCACTGGCATTGGGGGCAACACGTTGGCAGACGGTGTCACGGGTTATTCTTCGCTCAGCGACTTCCGGAATCTTAACCGCAATCATTTTTGGGATGGCCCGGGCCTTTGGGGAAGCCTTAGCCGTACAAATGGTGATTGGGAATGCCGCAATCATGCCGAAGAACTTGATCTCACCAGCTTCAACGTTGACCAGTCAATTAACGACGGGAATTGGGGACACCATCGATGGCACGTTACCGAACAACGCCCTGTGGTCATTAGCCCTAATTCTGTTATTAATGTCACTATTCTTTAACGCGCTGGTGCGTTTCATTGCTAAGAGGGGGCAACTCAAACATGAACGCTAAACGGACTGATTTCATCGCAACGGTCGTGATTGACTTGATCGTTGCCTCCGTCGTGGGAATTCTTTTCTTCCTGCTCGCTTATATTTTAACTGCCGGACTGCCTCACGTGAGCTGGTCATTCCTGACGGGTGCAACCGATGCCTTTAGCGGTGCCGGTGGTATCGGCGTTCAACTGTTCAATTCCTTCTATCTGTTGGTCTTGACGATGTTGATTTCCGTACCCATTTCCTTGGGTGCCGGGATTTATCTAGCCGAATATGCAAAAGACAACTGGCGGACTAGTCTGATTCGTTCCGCGATTGAAGTGCTGAGCTCCTTGCCATCCGTAGTGGTGGGGCTGTTTGGTTTCTTACTCTTCGTGGTGAAGTTCAAGATTGGATTCTCCGTTATTTCTGGGTCGATTGCCCTGACCTTCTTCAACTTACCGTTATTGACGCGGAACATTGAAGAATCACTCAGCGCGGTTTCACGGAGTCAACGTGAAGCCGGCCTGTCACTGGGCTTGTCCAAATGGAAGACGGAACTGGGCATCATCTTACCGGTAGCCTTACCGGGAATTGTGACCGGGATTGTCCTCAGTGCTGGGCGGGTCTTCGGTGAAGCCGCTGCCTTGATTTACACGGCCGGGCAGAGTGCACCCGTGACCAACTTCGCGGATTGGAACCCAATGGATCCAGCGAGTCCGCTGAACCCATTCCGGCCAGCCGAAACGTTGGCGGTGCACATTTGGAAAGTGAACACGGAAGGACTGGCCAGCAACGCGGCAGCCTTATCCGCTGCGGCTTCGGCCGTCCTGATCATTGCGGTTCTCCTCTTCAACCTGGGCGCACGGTTATTAGGAAATTACCTGTATCGGCGCGTCACGGCTAGCAAGTAGGGGGTGCAGTCATGTTAAAACAATATTCATTCGAAGAAACTGCGGTACAAACGTTTGACGATAAGACATCGTTAGCGATGCGGACCGAAGATATGCAAGTCTTCTATGGCAGTAACCATGCCATGTTTGATGCGAACTTAGCTTTTCCCAAGAACCAGATTACGGCGCTGATCGGTGCTTCTGGTTCTGGGAAGTCAACGTACCTGCGTTCACTGAACCGGATGAACGATGGGATTGCCACGGTAACCGGAAAGATCTGGTACCACGGCGTTAACATCAACGAACCGGGTGTGAACATCTACGAAATTCGCCGGCACATCGGGATGGTCTTTCAGCGACCAAACCCCTTTGCCAAGTCAATTCGGGAAAATATCGTCTACGCGTTGCGGGCCAACGGTGTCAAGAAAAAAGCTGAGCTCGAGGAACGCATCGAACAGAGCCTGAAAGGGGCCGCCCTGTGGGATGAAGTGAAGGATAGCCTCGATAAGAGTGCCTTATCCCTATCCGGTGGTCAGCAACAACGGCTGTGTATCGCGCGGTCGATTGCCATGGCACCAGACGTTCTCCTGCTGGATGAACCTTGTAGCGCCTTGGACCCTATTTCAACAGTTAAGGTCGAAGAAACCTTGCTGGAACTGCAAAAGAAGTATTCGATTATCATTGTGACGCATAACATGCAACAGGCGTCGCGAATCAGTAGTCAATGTGCCTTCTTCCACTTGGGCCACATCATGGAATACGCCCCAACTGGAACGATGTTTAGCAATCCCCAAATCCCTGTCACACAAGATTATATCGCCGGTAGTTTTGGCTAGATACCGGCACGTCAAAGCCCCGCAACGGAGAAACGTTGCGGGGCTTTGTTAACTAATTAGTGGCGAGTCATCACTAATGATGCATCTTGAATTCAAGGTAGAGGTCGTTGTAGAGCTGGACCTTCGTTGGTGAAAGGTCGCGGTAGACCTCTAAGTGACGCAAGGTCGTAGCATCGGGATAGAATTGTTGATCATCGCGAGTGGCTTTGGGCAGTAGCGTCTTAGCTTTCCGGTTGGGCGTGGCATAGCCGACGTATTCCGCGTTCTGTGCGGCGTTATCCGGCCGCGACATGAAGTTCAGAAAGGCATAGATGGCATTGGTGTGCTGCGCCGTCTTGGGAATGACGAGGTTGTCGATCCATAAGTTACTGCCTTCGCTGGGCACGACGTAGTGGAGATGGTCGTTGTTTGCCAACATTTCTGCGGCTTCCCCCGACCAATCTACGGCGATTGGCGCTTCATTTTGGGTCATGTACATTTTGATCTCATCAGCAACCGTTGCCTTGACGTTCGGTGCTAAGCGATTGAGCTTCTGTTCCGCCGCCCGCAACGTTGTCGGATCTGTAGTGTTCATGGACTTCCCCTGTGAGGCGAGGGCCATTCCCATGATGTCACGAGCCGAGTCGATCAACATGATGCGATCGCGATACTTGGTGGACCACAGGTCGTTCCAGTGGCGAATGCTGCCGGGCTTGATAAACTTATCGTTGTAGATGATGCCTAACGTTCCCCAGAAATACGGCAACGAGTAGCGATTACCCCGGTCAAACGTCTGATTCAGAAACTGTGAATCGTAGTTCTGCAGGCTGGTCAGGCGGCTTTTATCGAGTGGCTGGAGCAGGTGAGCACGTTTCATCTTTGCCACCATGTACTCACTGGGTACCGCCAAATCGTAGTGGGTGCCACCCTGGTTAATCTTGGTATACATGGCCTCGTTGCTGTCGAAGGTCTCGACGTTGACGTGGTAGCCGGTTTCCTTTTGAAATTTTTTCAGGAGGTGCGGGTCGATGTAATCGCCCCAGTTGTAGAGGTTCAGCACCTTACTCCCCGTGCTCCCGCTAGAGGCCTGAAGCTGATGGCCAGTGTAGGCGAGCAGCCCACAGACCGCCAGCAGGCTTACAATCAAACTCACTAAACGTTTCATGAGGTTACCTCCCGCTTCCGGTGACGGCGCTTCTGACTCGCCTGTTGAATCCAATAGTAGCCGGCAACCAGTAGCAGTGAGAACAGGAACATGACGCCGGACAGCGCATTGATTTCCAGGTTGATCCCCTGACGTGCCCGCGAGTAAATCTCCACGGACAGCGTTGAGAAGCCGTTACCGGTGACAAAGAAGGTCACGGCAAAGTCGTCCAACGAGTAAGTCAAGGCCATGAAGAAACCTGCGAAGATGCCGGGTGAGATGAAAGGAATAATCACCTGCGTCAAGAGTTGCCGGGTGGTCGCTCCCAGGTCTTGCGCGGCGTCCAGCAAAGAACGCGACATTTCGCGAAGTCGGGGAAGGACCATCAACACGACGATGGGAATCTCGAAGGCGATGTGACTCATGAGGACCGTCCCGAATCCCAGTGGAATCTTCAGCATTGTGAAGAAGATCAGGAAGCTCGCCCCGATGATTACGTCCGGGGAGACCATCAGGACGTTGTTCAGCGTGAGTAGCGATTCGCGCGTCACCCGTTTGGTTGTGCGGGTAATACTGAGCGCACCCAGGGTACCAATCAGGGTCGCAATCAGCGAGGACAGCAGGGCAATCAACAGGGTGTTGGCCACGATTGCCAGCATCCGCGCGTCACTGAACAGCGTTTGATAGTGGCGCCAGGTGAAGCCGTGGTAGTTGGTCATGGTCTCACCCTGGCTAAAGGAGTACGCAATCAGAAAGATAATGGGCGCGTACAGGATGATAAAGACCAGAATCAGGTAGGTATTTGCCAGTTTATGTTTCATCGTGGCGTCCCTCCCTTCGTCTTCTGGTCGCCAGTCAGGAGCATGACAACGATCATGGCCACAATCAAGACAACGCCAATCGTCGAGCCCATGCCCCAATTCATCGTGGTCAGGAAGTGTTCTTCGATTGCCGTCCCCAGCGTGATGACTTTGTTACCGCCAATCAGTCGGGTCAACATGAAGAGGGAGAGTGACGGAATGAAGACGGCCTGCACCCCAGCCTTGACGCCGGGAAGTGTCAGCGGAAAGATCACGTGGCGGAAGGTCTGCCAGGTACTGGCCCCCAGATCCTTACTGGCATTGACAAACGCCGGATTCAGGTCATCGAGAGCGTTGTAGATCGGTAGAATCATGAATGGAATCTGGATGTAAGTCGCCACGAAAATGAAGCTAGCGTTGGTAAAGAGAATCTGCTGTGGGCCGATACCAATGAACGTGAGAAATTGGTTGGCGAGGCCAGCCTGACTGAAGATGCCGATGAACGCATAGGCCTTCAGGAGAATGTTAATCCAGGTGGGCAGAATCACCAGCAGTAACCAGAATTGGCGGTGCTTGAGCTGATGGATAAAGTAGGCCGTGGGATAGCTGATCAATCCGGTGAATAACGTGATTAAAAAGGCATACCAGACGGAGTTCAGTGTCATTTTTAAGTAGGTTGCGGAGCGGAAATAAGTGCTGTAATTGGTTAACGTGAAATGCTGGCCCAGATCAAAGAAGGATTGATAGATAATAAGGGCGACCGGAGCGATGACGAATAGCGCCAGCCAGAGGCCGTAGGGAATGAAGTACACCCAGGTTCTACGTTTCGTCAACGCCATCATCCTCCAATTCTTCGTAGGTCTCGAGGCGCGCGTCGAACTCGGCTTCCTTCTCGCCAAAACGCATGACGTGGAGGTCCTGTGGCCGGAAGGTAATGCCAATGGTCTCGCCATCCTCGGCAGGGTTGACGGAGTGGATGAGCCAGTCGTTGCCGAGGGTGTCGGTTGCCGCGATTTCGTAGTAGTCACCACGGAATAGCTGGGTGTCGATGGTCACGGTCAACTTGGCTTGATCCAGCGTGGTTAGGGTGAGATCTTCGGGACGGATCACGACCTCAACCGGTTCGTTGTCGGGAATCCCGGCATCGGCGCATTCAAACTGATGGCCACCAAAGGCGACTTGAAAGTCTTCAATCATTTTAGCGGGGAGAATGTTGCTCTCCCCAATGAAGTCGGCCACAAAATGGTTGATCGGTTCATCGTAGATATCGACGGGCGAGCCACTCTGCAGGACCTCACCTTGATTCATGACGAAGATCTCATCGCTCATGGCGAGGGCTTCCTCTTGATCGTGGGTGACGAAGAGGAAGGTAATACCCAGGCGCTGTTGGAGGTCGCGCAGTTCGTATTGCATTTGCCGCCGCAGTTTAGCGTCTAGAGCGGACAACGGTTCGTCGAGTAACAGAACTTTAGGCGCCATAACGATGGCGCGGGCAATGGCGATTCGTTGCTGTTGGCCACCGGAAAGTTCACTGATGGCCCGGTCGCCATAACCGGCAAGCTGGACAAGCTTGAGGGCCTTAGCGACGCGTTCGGCGATTTCAGCCTTGGCGACCTTTTTAAGCGTGAGGCCAAAGGCGACGTTTTCTGCCACGGTCAGGTGAGGGAAGAGCGCGTAATCTTGGAAAACCGTGTTGACGTTGCGTTTGTTGGCGGGGACTTCGTTGATCCGTTGCCCGGCGAAGAGGACATCGCCTTCGGACACGGACATGAAGCCGGCAATCGCCCGCAGAATTGTGGTTTTGCCGCAGCCCGATGGTCCCAGTAAGGTATAAAATTTGCCGGACTCGAGTGTCAGATTAATATTCTTCAAAATGGTGTGATTTCCGTAACGTTTGGTGACATTGCGCAAGGTAATAAGTGGTTGCGTCATCAGGCTACCTCCTCTATTTTTTGATGTTTTCTGGATTGAAATATGGTATAACCTAAATGATTATAGCGGGTTTTACGCGAAAAGGGAACGAAAAAAGATGATGGTTGCCCACGATAATTAGGGGAGGTAATCAACGAACGGATTATTGGCCCTGTGAGCCAGAAAAACGCGTCCAGTCATTGGCTGAACGCGTCGATTATTAATCGGAAATAAAGTCGGTAGCGAGTTGCAACACCGTTGCCCGTGCAGCACCGTCTAAACGGTGACTGGCACCGGGGATGAGATGGAAGGTGCTGTTCTGGTAGACATCGTCGTAGCGTTGCGAAGCTTGATTGGCAACAATCTGGTCGGCGTCCCCGTGAATCAAGCAGACGGGACCGGTAAAGCTCTGGGCAGTCTCGTAGATGGGGAGCAGTTGCGCCGTGCGAAGGTAAAAGCCCCCCAACACCTTGCCGTTATCCATGGGCAGTTGTGCAGGGATATGGTGGGCGTCGTAGTCCAGGCCGCGGGTGTGTCCGGCAATGGCGTCGTCCTTGAGTGTCGCGGCGGGCGCCATGAGCACCAATTTGTGAATCAAGTCCGGATAGTATCCGGCTAACATGCTGGCCACCACACCACCTTGGGAATGGCCTAACAGATCAATCTGTTTTGGGGCAAGCCGCGTTTGAACGGCGGTCAGGACAGCCTGTGCATCGGCAATCTCATTGGCCACGGTCATGTCGGCAAAGTTGCCATCGCTGTGACCATGACCATTAAAGTCAAAGCGTACCGTGTCGACACCCATTGCTCGTAGCTGTTGCGCGAGTTGGGGCAGCAGTTCCGTTGGGGTATAGCCACGATTACCGGTAAAGCCGTGCATGAGAATGGCAACTGTCCCATTTGGCTTAGGCGCCGGCTCATAAATTCCCGCTAAGGTTAAGCCATCACGCGTCACATTAAATTCCATCTTGAAGACCTCCATTTTTCGTCGTGCTTACCTCTCTAGGATAGTCGGAAATTCAAAACTTTGCTGAACTTTTTTGAGAATGATTGATGGGTGACGTAGAATAGATACCGGAGTAGCAGTAACTAGGAGGAGATTCAACGTGCGTAGATGGTTTTACGGGGGAGCACTTATTTCGTGGATTGTGGCAGCGGGGGCTTTTATTCAAGCCGATTTGCATCATCACTTGCTAAGCCTAGTGCCAATCATCGCTTACAATCGGCCGCAGGGCATATTCGGGTGGTCGTTGGTGTTGGCGGTCGTGCTGACGGGGCTCAGTATTTCGGCGTATAAGCAGCATCAATATTTGCTGAAACAGCAGCGTAAATAGATCCTTACCCCAAGCACTGGAAAGAAGAGACAAATTTGAAGATGGGCCTTAATTCAGACCAATTTGAGTTGGTCTTCATGGAAACGAAGACAATTGAGATTCGGTTAAATGACGAAAAACGGCGGCGGTTGCATGTGGGAGATTCAATTTGTTTCTACAATGTCGCGGATGAAACCCAGCAACTTGTTAGACGGGTGAAAAGCCTACGCCAGTTTTCGACTTTTGCTGATCTTTACAGTCAGTATTCGCCGGAGAGTGTGGGCAGCGCACCGGAAGATGATGTTGCTCAAATGGTAGCGGACACGTATACCATCTATACGCCAGAGCAGGAAAAGCAATGGGGCGTGTTGGCAATTGGTATTTGAAGTAATCAGTCGAAGGAGGGTTAGTATACAGGTAAAGTAACTAGCTATTGAGACACATAGAGTAAAGCACGTTTGTGAGGGTTCTTGGCGATGGCTGAGAACCTTTCTGTAACAGATTGTTGACCACTAAAACGAGTTAAAGTTAAAAGCAATGGGAGTTTGATGGGAGGTCATTTATACAATTATTGTAATAACTGGCGTTGAAATAGGCACGAATTATTCCCGTAAACACCAGTAGCATCATGCTTAATAATTTTGGGCGAAATGATAAGTTTTTCCAGAGGTAACTGGACTAAAATCTGATAGTTTAGATAACCTGAAAGTGCTAGGTTATGCGGTCTATCCGTGGTATGCTTGGCGAAACTTAACTAGAGGTAGGTTACTAAGTTTTGACTGTGGGTTCTTAACTAATGAGCTGTGGATTGGCCGTAATGTAGCCACCAGCAACCCGATAGCGTAGGGTACCATGATTGGAATAGTCCCAACCTCGAACCGTTAGCTTAGTCTTGGCAGCGTAGTGGCGTGTCCGTTTATGAAGATTGACATCGCGATACCGGTTAATGGCATGCTTAGTGGTTACGTGATGTGGATAGGCATGACGGCCAGTCTGAACCAACTGTTTGTTAGCCGTGATGTAGGCGCCATTAGTCAGTTGAAAACGGGTCGTGAGATTGTGCGTCACTAGCCGTTTGACTTTAAGCTGCTGGCCTTGACGGTAGTGCTTAACCGCGTTAGTGAGTGCCTTTTGTCGATAGCCGTTGATCCCCTTTGGATTAATAACGGTGATGGTCTTAGCGGAAACTGACTTTGCGTAGTAGGTAGGTTGAACGTAGGCAGATTTGGTGGTCACGTAGCCAGTACGTCCGTAGGTGTTGGAATGATGATTGACGTCGCGGACTTTGTAGCGCGGAACACCGTTTTTGGAGGTAGCTTCCCCGGTCACGACAAATTGTGGTTGACGGGTGCGGGGTGCGCGATGGTACCAGAGCAAATGGTTTCGTTTACGAAACGTCGGCTGACGATAGAGTCCAATTGTCCGGACAGCATTAATACTGCTACCGACGAAAATCGGAGTCTCGGGATTCGTCGGCGAGGTTGTTGGCGGTAGCGTTGGCTTGACAGGCGGCTGAATCCCGTGATCAACGAGTTGCCAGGTGAACGTTTGAATGCCTTCAGGACGATCATTTCCGGAGTAACGCGCGATCAACTGGTCGCTGGTATAGGCAGCTTGACCGTTGGCAGTCCACTTACCCGTGTAGCGGTTGGTAGCTTGGATTGGGGGCAGTTTAGAACTGGAATTTTCACCCCACATTGGGGCTGTTTGAAACCATACACCTGGTCCGAGTTTTAGATGATCTAGATGCGTGTCGTTCTCAAATAGTTGGGCAGTATAGGTGTACAAGCTTTGGGTGGGGGATTGCGTCATCACAAAGTTGGATAAATCTAAACTGGTTAAAGCTGTGTCATCGGCAAACATTCGATATAAGCCAACGGTTGTATCGTTCTTGTCATATGGATTGGTAATAGCTAAGTGGGTGTCAAATTTAGAAACATCGAGTTGTTTTAAACTAGAATCGCCGTTGAACATATACCCAAAGTCTTCAACTAAGTGGGTATCGAAGTGTGAGACGTCTAGTTTTTGGAGATGGTCATCATAAGAAAACATGTGCAACATATTGGTAACTTTAGAGGTGTTGAAGTGAGAAACGTCAAGGCTTGTGAGCTGTGATGTATTGTCAAACATGTAACGCATGTCAGTGACATTGCTTGTGTCAAAATGGGACACATCAAGGTGACGTAGCTCGTCGTCATCCTCAAACATTCTGGCCGTCGATGTTGCGGACCGTGTTTGAAAAAGTTCAGGATTAAACAGTAATGTTTGGAGCTTATGATTGTTGGATAACATGTAGGTCATTTCAGTGACTTGGGCTGTGTTGAAGGAAGAAAGATCTAAGGTTTTCAAATGGGTATAACTAAACATCGAGAGCATGTTGGTGACCTTGCGAGTATCGAATTTACTGACATCAATCTTTTCAAGACTGGAAGCATCAAACATTTTAGCCATGTTCGTGACATTCGCAGTATTGAATGAAGAGATATCAAGATCCGTTAAGTCCGTACCCAAAAATAAGCCTTCCATATTGGTCACGTTGTGTGTATCAAAGTTACTGATATCGAGAGATTGAAGAATACTATTCAAACCAAACATGTAGGACATGTCTGTCACTTTACTGGTATTAAAATTAGCCAAATTGAGAGCTTTAATTGAGGCGTTACCAAACATGTAGGACATGTTTGTGACATGGCTGGTATCGAAACTAGATGTGTCAACAGTATCGCTCGAATCACCGGAGAACATGAAAGCCATATTTTGAGCCTGACTTGTGTTCAAACGATTCAATCCGTCTATTTCGCTAAAGTTGCTGAACAGGTAGGCGGCGTTGGAACCGGTTTTAATAGCCCCTTTGAGAATAAGCTTTCTGATATAAAAACTTGAGAGGTGGAGTTGTTTCTTAATAGCCTTAGTAATTGGACTTTCATCAAATAGTTGTAGTGGTCCTTCATAGTTTGGCAAGGTGCCACCATCAAGGGTTAAAGTTTTTTGATCAGCAGAAAGGGTCCAGACACACCCCTGACCAATGGTTCCAGTGGTAGTGCCATCTGAATTTGTGATGGCAGTCGGTGTTGCAGCTAAAGCTGTTGAAAAGGGTGGGGCTGGTACAAGATTGCTTGTTAAATATAAAACTGCTAATAACTGGATGATGTGTTTTAAATTCATGTTGCTCCTCCTAGTTAGAGTCACCAGATATATTCGTTGCTAATCAAGTTTGAACTGAGTATGTCAGTTTTGGGAAGGTTTTTTCAAGCAAAGCGTCTTATAAATAAATTAGTAATCAGTGGATGTTGCGCTAGGTTGTTAGTTATTGGGAAAAGTCTCCTAGGCGTAGAAGTAAATATAGGTTTTGTCATCTCGTAAGTAAAAGAACAACCATCCGCCAAGTATCGGGGATGGTTGTTGTCAGCCTACTTTTCAGATTTATCTTGATCCGCAGTGACCCGTTTCCAGTTACGGAAGCCTAAGGTAAGTCCAATTAATGAAATAACCAATGCAGTAATTGAGATAACTACGGTGATGATTGAGACGAGGTGGCCCATGAGATAACCTGCTTTCTAATTGTGTTTCTAATATTGGTTTTTAGTTAGCTTCGCGCAGAACTAGTCTCATGGTAGCACAGGTTAGGAGAGCATTGAAGTCTTCCAGGGAGTTGTTACAGATCGCGGACAAAAAAGAGTGAATCGCGGTCCGGATAATCATAGGTTAGTGGCACGGCTGTCCGCGTAATTTCCGTAAATCCATTCTTACGATAGAAATGGTGAGCACGGTGACAGGCGGCGGGGGTGTCCAACAGAATGTGTTGTAGCCGTTTCTGCGTTGCGGTAGCGATTAGGGTGGCAAATAGGTCGTGCGAAACACCGGCCGCCGTGCCGCGGTAGTCTTGATGGACGAAGAACTTTTTGAGAATGCCATATTGGCTGTTCTCGACCATCAGGCCAATCGTACCGACGACCATGTCCTGATCATTGATAGCTAACCAGAAACCACCATTATTGCTTAAATAGTGGGTCGTGATGTTGGCCATATCCGGCTGCTCTTCTAGGGAAAGATTGACCTTATTGTCATAGTTTTGCAGGTAGAGAATGAGGGCAATCACCTGATTGCGATATTTAGGGGTATAGCTTTCGATTTTCAAGGCGAGACTTCCTCTCTGAGATGCGAAATTGACTTTCGCGATATTGCTATTTATACTAAGGCAACATGATTGTTCAGTCTAATTGAAATATTAAAATTAACTATTCAATAATATCGATATATTTTACGACTGGGGAAGGAAGGCACCAAAATGGATATTAAAAATCTAAAGACACTGCGCGCCATTGCCGAGACCGGCAGCTTTCAGGCGGCCGCAAACCAGTTGAATTACGCGCAGTCGACCGTGACGTTTCAGGTTCAGCAGTTGGAGCAGGAGTTATCGCTACAACTGTTTGAAAAGGTGGGGCGAAAGATGGTATTCACGACGGCCGGCAAGAATCTCCTGCCCGCGGTCGATCGGATTCTGGGGACGGTCACGGAAATGCAGAATTACGGTAAGGCGGATGCCGAACTCACTGGGGACTTAAGAATTGCCATTCCAGACACGCTGTTGACCTATCGAATGCAGCCGATTTTAAAGGCGTTTCACGCCCAAGTTCCCGCCGTTCAATTGTCATTACAAATGGCGAATTGCTTTGCGATTCCGCAGCTAGTGGCCAATGGCACTGTTGATTTGGGCGTTCACTACGATGTCGGCGGGTATGGCAATAGCCTGGCGGTGACCCGGTTGCGTGACTTTCCATTGGTTCTAGTCGCGAGTGCCCAGCTGGACTCACGGACCGTCGATTTGCGTCAGGTACATCAACGCTTAACATGTGCGTTGATTACCGATGATCGAGAAAGTATTTACCACAAGAAATTTATGAAGGCAATCGCTGCTCGAGACATTGTGTTTAGTAATTTCTTGGAAATTGGGAGCGTTGAGGCCGTTAAACGGAGTGTGATCAGCAATCTGGGAATCGCTTACCTGCCCAAGTTTGTGGTTCAACCTGAATTGGATACCGGCCAATTGCAGGTTTTGCCCACAGAATTTGACGGTCAGACGCTCACGGCAGTTTACATTCAGCGAAAAAGCCAGCAGGAGTCACGGATGCTGACGACCTTCATCAAGACATTGGCCACGTCATTTTCCTAGGACATTGTTCGGGCAAACTTACTATCGAAATCGTGTAGATAGCCGTCTGAGTGGCATGATGCTACAATGCTAGCAATCAGTGAGCTGAAAGCCATTATTAGGGGATGAAATGATGACATGGCAATCTATCACTAAACACACTAAGTCTTGGCATTTCTGGTTAGGCGTTGGCATTGTAGTGTTGGGAATGATTAGTATTTATTTGTCGCGAGGGCAGATTGCACAAATTTCTAGTGAGGTCTTCAAGGGCTATTTAGTCGGTAGTCGTTAATTCGTGAAAAATTATAATGATAAAAATAAAACAGCACTCTCTGAGTGGCTTCCGCCATTTCAGAGAGTGCCGTTCTGTCTATTAAAGGATCTAGTTTGCCCTTAAAGTGTGACTAGCTCAAGAACTTATTGACTTGTTTGACGAAGTCGTCGGCGAATTGGAAGACACCCGCGTGACCAGCGTCTGGATAAATGATGAGCTGACTGTTAGTGAAGGCCTCATCAAGGGCGTAGCTGTTCGGCTTGGTTGGGACCATGATATCGTGATCACCATTCGCAACTAAGACTGGAATATCCAGCTTGGAAAAATCAATCGGCTTCTCTGAGCCCCATTGGTTGATGGCCTTCAGTTGGGTACGGTAGGCTGGCCAACCGATTGAACGATCACGGTCGGTTTGCCGGGATTTGATTCGCTTTAGGAATTGTGCGGCTTGGCGCTTACCATTGGGGGTCCGGGTGAAGAAAAGGTAGGCTTTGATATCGGTGAAGGTGACCAGTGCTTTCGCCAAGGATTGGTCAGAAATACGCGTCACATCACGAATCCCTTGACCGCCACGGGGGCCCGTTCCTGTCAGAATGGCTCGTCTAATCAACGCTGGCTCCTGGTTGATGACTTCTTGGGCAACGAAGCCACCCATGGAAAAACCAAACAAGTCGATCTTCTCAAGACCGAGGGCGTGAATGAATTCGCGAATCTCCTGGGCCATACCTTGAATGGACTTTGCTGCCTTGCCGCCGGAACCACCGACACCTTGGTAATCGGGTAGAATCAAGCGGTGTTCTTGGGCGATACCATCGATAACGCTAGGGTCCCAGTTATCGAGGTTACCAGAAAGGTGAATCAAGCCGATTACTGGCACGGCAGAGGGCACACCAATCTCGCGGTAGGCGAAGGTTTTGTTCTCTGGGGTAACAATAGTTTTGGTGGGGACATTAATGTATGGGGTCATGTGATTATTCCTTTCCAGCAAAGCGAATGGGGACTTTGCCCTGGGCATTAGCGATCGTTCAGCGGTCGATTTGCGCGGCCTGTCTAGGCAGTTTTTAGTTTGATATCAATTATCATTTTTATGACTAAAGTGAGTCTACCGCATCTGGTAACATTTTACAAGAATTGTTACTTGAAGGATGACTTGTAATTTTGAGACCATTTGCCAATCACGTTTTCCTCTGTTCGGCCGTTTGCTGGTACGGGAGGGGTTGATAGTGAAGTAATCTTATGGAGATGGATCCGCAGACATTTGATGACTATATCAAGGAGACGGGTGCCTTTAAAGATACCGATGCGTTCAAAAAGTATTTGTCGAAAAGTAATATTGATGAATGATTGTATAAGATGCCAGCAGAAAAATAGAGAGTAAGCCGAGAAATCAGCTTGCTCTCTATTTTGATTTACGGTTAGAAATGGCTATGGCGATTAGGGTACCTAAAATCTAAAGTAACATTACTTTACAATTGTAACTAGCAATTATAAAATAATAGCAATTAAAAAAACTGATCACATTTAAAAGGAGAATCTACAAGATGCAAGCTGCCCAATTATTGAAATATGACAAGAATTTTAAACTAGTCGTTAAGGATATCCCAAGACCGACGCCTACTGATAACGAAGTATTGGTTAGGGTAAAGGCAGCTGCTGTCAATCCGTTGGAAA
Organism: Levilactobacillus fuyuanensis; assembly: GCF_003946395.1. Taxonomy (GTDB): domain Bacteria; phylum Bacillota; class Bacilli; order Lactobacillales; family Lactobacillaceae; genus Levilactobacillus; species Levilactobacillus fuyuanensis. The sequence goes on from NZ_RHNZ01000004.1 coordinate 76,807, forward strand.
GATTAATTGGAACTGGCTATGTGAAGTTAATGGAGAAATATTCATTACCAGTAACGATGGGCAATGAATTGTCAGGTATCGTCGAATCGGTTGGGAAGAATGTAATAGGGTTCAAGGCTGGCGACGAAGTATATTCACGTTTACCCTTAAATAAAATTGGGGCCTTTGCGGAGTATGCCGTAATCGACTATCGTGCGGTGGCAATGAAGCCAACGGCATTGGACTTTGTTCACAGTGCTGCGGTGCCCTTAACCGGATTAACGGCGTATCAAGGCTTCACCGAAGTATTAGGAGCTCAGCCAGGGGAAAGCGTCATGATTCCCGGTGGTTCGGGTTCGTTTGGACAAATGGCTATCCCGATTGCCAAAGAAATGGGCTTGAGAGTCATGGTTAGCGGGAATGCGCGATCAAAGCAATCAGTGCTTGATATGGGTGCAGAGCAATACTTTGATTATCGTGAGCAGAATTATTGGGAACATCTGGAACCCGTAAACTATGTGATTGATACAGTTGGTAAAAAGGAGCTTGATCATGAACTACAGGTGTTGAAACCCAACGGAAGATTGCTGTCATTGATTATGCTGCCTAATGGCCAGTTTGCTAAGGACCATCATATGCCATTTTGGAAAACGGCCTTATTCGCAGTTGCGGGCCATAGCATTGATAGAAAGGCTAAAAAATTTAAGGCGGATTATCGCTTTATTTTCGTTAGAAGCGATGGCGAACAACTGAAGAAGATTACCAAAATTGTCGAAAAACATCATATTAAACCGGCAGTTGATCCAACTGAATTCAAATTAGCTGATATTAATCAGGCATTAGACTATGTCACGAATGGACATCCAAAGGGAAAAGTGGTCATTAGATTTTAAAAAATAGCCTTTGTTGCTTAGGTTAGTTATGCCACTCAAAAAGACTACCCAATTATGAGTAGTCTTTTTGAGTGGCAGCTAGTCGAAATACATCATGCCTTCAAAGTAGGGCTTGGCATTAACGGTATAGTTCGTCCAACTCCCCCGAGTTTCCCCGGCAAAATTTTTACCGCCGCGTGTTTTGAGATTGGTAATTTTGATTTGATATTTGTGGGTGCTCAGTTTTTTGCCGGGAATCCCCTTAATACGCTTGTTGTACTGAACAGTGGTCGTGTTGCCCTTAACGGTTGTCTTAATCATCTTAGCTGACGCAGTAGGTTTGTAGTTATCCATGGTGTTTCCACCATCAATAACCATGTCGCCCTGAGCATCATCCTTAATTAGTGCTGATTTACTATAATATTGAATATAATTATCCAGCGTAAGGTAGAATGCGGAACTATTGCCGTAATTAAACTTGCTGTCTTCTTTGAACCCTTTGCCTGCTCGTAGCACAGTTCCACGGAGAGGTGCCTTCAGTTTAACGTTCTCAAAGTTTGCCTTGGTGAGCGGAATGGTTGCTGCGTCTGAGAATCTGAGCTTGCTCAGCCGACTATAATTGACTGCTCCAGAAGTGAAAGACACTTTAATGGGGCCCTTACCAGTCGGCTGGTATATACCGGCAACCCGTAATAGGGCACCCTTTTTCTTGAGCAGTGGCTTATAGGTGTTGCCATGCTTTTGATAGATGCCAACGTACATAGCCTTCTTAGTACGCACATACCCCGACTGGCCCAAGTCTAAATACTTACCTGATGCGTGTGCCGTGGCGGTCCCCGTAGCAAGGCCAAGGCCAATCCCTGCGAATAACCCTAGCGTCGTAAGAAGAACGGCGCCTTTACCCGATAATTTAATCATGTAGCTACCCCCTAATATATGTATGGTACACAATTAGTGTAACGCGAATAGGTGAAAAGTAAAAACATACTCTGAGTAGAAGACTATAGTAGAGAAAAATAACTGGCTGCTAGCCGATGAGCTAACAGTCAGTTATTTTGTCATTTGTTCCTCTAAGAAACACGCAATGGACCTTATCGGGCTTGAACCGACGACCTCCTACATGCGAAGCAGGCGCTCTCCCAACTGAGCTAAAGGCCCAAAACTTACCCATTAAGTATAGCACGTTGGCTAAAAATGTTAATGGGCAATGTGATTATAGAGGATGCGAGTGACTAGCATAGATTAGCTCTGGTGGCGCCAACCGTGTAACAGATGTTGCCAGAAACTGCGGTTGTCCGTTTGCAGCATCAGTCGTTGATATTGACTGCCGATGTACCCGGCGAAGAGGGCAATAGCAGCTAGTAACACGACCAGTGAAATCGTCTGTTCCCAACCGTTGACCGTGCCATTAATGATTCGCATTGGCATGAAATATGACGAGAAGAAAGGCACGTACGAGAGAATTTTAACCAAGAGGGCGTCCATGTTATTTTGGAACGGGAAGGTGGCGAAGAAGCCAAACATGCCGAGCATGACGACCGGTTGCGCCGCCTTGGAGGCGTCCTCGGCCTTGGCCACGACCGCGCCACTGTATGCCGCGAGAATCGTGTAGATAATCACACCCAAGAACAGGTAGACCAGGTTGATACTCAGTAGGTTGTGAAGAACCGCATCAATTAGGCTTTGATACTGGGTGATCAATGGCTTCAGGGAAGCACTGTTCATGGCGAATTGGAACGCTGCCCAGCCACCTAAGAGGTAGATGACAATCTGGGTGAGGATGACCAGCAGAATCCCAGTGATTTTTCCGACAAAGTAGCTGGTGGCCGTGGTACTCGAGAAGATGATTTCCATAATCTTAGTGCCCTTATCGGAAGCAATCTCCTGCGCGGCAATTGACGAGTAGGTAATTAGGATGATGTAGATCATCGTGACCAGAATCCAGAAGGAAATGGTCTTAGCCAAGTTGGCGGTACCGGCCTTTTTCTCGATGTGTTGCTGGAGAACCGGTGTCCGGGCCAACAAGCGTTGCTGTTTAGTCGTTAATTTCGCCTGCTGGTAATTGTGGGCTTGTTGATAGCGACTCAGAAAGTTCTGCGTTTGGGCCTTGAGCGCGCGACTCATCTGGCTACTGCCGTGGTAGTCGGCACGAATCTGTTGCTGATTATCACTGAGCAGCAGGTAGCCCGCCAGATGATTCTTGCCCATCGCAGACTTGGCCGCGCTGACCGTGGTGATTTTGGTATTGAGGCCGCTATCCTGTTGCTTGATGTAGTCACGGCGCAGGGGTTGTGACGTGCTAATGATGGCGACTTGTTTACTACTGGAGGCGCTGTTGGCACTCAGGTAGCTGATCCCAATCGTCAGACCAATCATCAGGAAGGGTCCGAGCACCATGAACAGGAAGCTCCAGGACTTGATTTGACGAAGGTAGGTTTCAAAGGTGACGACCCAAGTCTTACGCATGGTCTTCACCTACCTTCATCCGGAAAATCTCATCGAGGGTTGGCGGCTGCTGACTGAATTCCTCGATGTAGTGCCCCTGGGTGAGCTCCGCAAAAATGTCGGGGCCCACGGCTGGATCAGTCAAATGCAAGAGGTACTGTCCGGGTTGCCGTGTCTCCACGTCAGCCACCCCGGGCAGTGTGGTGAGCCGCGTCGCCGACCAGTCCGTCGTGACGTAAAGTTCGGTCTTGCCGAATTGGGAACGGACTTCGTTGAGCGTCCCGTTTAGCACCATTTCGCCTTTTCTTAACATGACCAGGTGGTCGCACAGGGCCGAAACGTTTTCCATGTCATGGCTGGAAAAGATAATGGCGGCCCCGTCGTCACGGGCGTTTAATATCGCCTGCTTCAGTAAGTCGGCGTTAACGGGGTCGAGACCACTGAAGGGTTCGTCTAAGATTAACAACTTGGGGTGGTGGATCAGGGTACAGATCAACTGAACCTTCTGCTGATTACCTTTGGACAGATCATTGATCCGGCTCTTGCGAGTGCCTTTAACGGCAAAGCGACCCAGCCAGTCATCGATGCGTGGGCGGATATCCTTGGCTGACTTATTCTTGAGTCGGGCGAGGTAAACGATCTGTTGTTCAATGGTCAGTTTGGTCATTAAGCTTCGTTCTTCAGGCAGGTAGCCAATCGTATCGAAGTCGTCGGACGACAGGGGGTGGCTCTGCCAGGTGATGGTGCCATCGTATTTAATAAAGTTTAGGATACTGTGAAAAGTCGTGGACTTACCCGCACCGTTCTGGCCGATCAATCCTAAGATCTGGCCATTGGGTACGTCAAAGCTCACGTCGGTTAGGGCTTTCACGGTGTCGAATTGCTTGCTGATGTGTTGAATGCTTAGCATGCACAGTTCTCCTCTTCAAAGTTAATACTCACATTATACGCGAACCCCCGCCCGCAAGCCAAAATGTATGCTTACATTAATTGCGCCTTACCGGGCCGATGAAAATGGGCCGTGCCGCTGAGGGCGGACGCCCGGAGCCGAAGGGCGGTCTCCGGGTTTGCTTTGAACCTCTGAAAGACGAGTTTCAAAGACACCAATTCTCTAAGCGGCATAGACCGCCACTAAGAGAACTCCCACAGCTGAGCCCATTTTCACCGGCCCTCACGGCTCACATGGATGTAAGCGACTAATTGGTTTGCTGACTTGGAATGGACTTGGTTAGAATATTTTCGGAATGATTTTAATGGAATATATAGGGGGGTGATTAGCCGATTTATGGCAGTCAGGATAGATGTGACGCTTATAAAAGTAGAAAATCGTTTGCTTAGCCGAAGGAGGCCAGGGATGTAGCCAGCCGTGTCGACGCTGTTAGGCCGGGCGATTGGTTCTTCCCGGTCTTACAACGTGGGACGTGTTTGGAAACTCGCAGGATTTTTGCGAGGTTTCAAACCGAACCGGAAGCCAGAACTTTGGCTGCAGGTGGTCCCCACAGCAGGCGGAATCCCTGGCAACCGTAGGCGGAAAGGTTGACATTATCTAGTTTACAACCAAATCCTGATCATCAAAAATTGGGAACAAAAATAGCCGGCAATCAGGGCAAAGGGCCCCGGTTACTGGCTACAGAGACAGACAACGTGGAGCTGTTAGTTATGATCTTGCGGCTGGACAGTCGTGTTGACCTGTGCCTGGGCTGGTGCTACCGCCCGGTGTGGCCGCATGTTGAACACAATATTTAAGATGACCGCGGAGAAACTGCCAATGACGACCCCGTTGTTCATGATGATCTGAAGCGATTGGGGCATGGCCTGGAAAATCTGGGGATAGACGGTGACGCCTAAGCCCAAGCCAATGGAGATGGCGGAGACCAACAAGTTGTTGTTATCCTTGAAGTCAACCTGTTGCAGCATCCGAATGCCTTGTACCCCAACCATCCCGAACATGACGATCATTGCGCCACCGAGGACGGCATCGGGGATGACCGTGGCGAGGGCGCCAATCTTAGGTAGTAAGCCTAGCAGCATGAGAAACAATGCCGAGAAGTAAAGCGGCTTACGGGTCTTGACACCAGATAATTGCACGACCCCCACGTTTTCAGAAAAAGTGGAGTAGGGGAAGGTGTTGAAGAGGCCACCGAGAATCACGGCGATACCTTCAGCGCGGTAGCCGCGTTTCAAGTCCTTTTCGCCAATCTTACGGCCGGTGATCTCACCGAGGGCGAAGAAGACCCCGGTCGATTCGACCATCGTGGTCAGCGACACCAGAATCATCGTCAGAATGGAAGACCATTCGAACTTGGGTGTGCCGAAGTAGAAGAATTGTGGTAGATGGAACCAACTGGCTTGACCCACGGCCTTCAGGGAAACCATACCCATGGCGGCCGCGATGAAGGTTCCAATCAGGATACCAGCCAGAATAGCCAGTGACTTGAGAAATCCCTTGGCAAAGGCGTTGAGTCCTAAAATGATGCCCATCGTCAGAAAGCCGACCAGTAACATCTTGGGATCACCGAAGTTCTTCGCCGTGGCGTCCCCACCACCGAGATCTTGAAAGCCCACGGGAATCAGTGTAAAGCCGATAATCGTGATGAGTGAGCCGGTCACAACGGGTGGAAAGAAGTTCTTAATCTTCGAGAACCACCCGGCGCTGAGAAAGATGAAGATACCGGCACTAATAATGGCCCCGTACATCACGCCCACGCCGTATTGATTACCGATGGCGCTCAGTGGCGTCACGGCTTGGACCGCACAGCCGAGGACGACGGGCAGGCCGATTCCAGTCAGCGGTGTTCGTTTGAGCTGTAAGAGGGTTGCAACCCCACACATGAAGATATCCGCACTGATTAAGTAGGCCATTTGCATGGCGTTAAAATGAAGCGCGCCCCCGATCAGTAAGGGAACGATGACGTCACCGGAATACATGGCTAATAAATGCTGAAAACCAAGAATGGCCGCGCGCCACATGGGTAAGGCGGACCCTTTTTCTGATGACGAGACTGGTGTTGCGGACTTAGTGGACTGCAAGAAAAGTTCCTCCTTCTCGTGATGTCCATACGCCGCCAAGGTTGGTGAAAACAAAAAGCTCCCTTTGCAAAAAGGGGGCTTACTGAAAACTCTACCGACGAACTCTTTTCATCGGCAAAAAGAGTTTCGTCCTCAATTTGCTTATAGTCCAGAGTTTACGGCTCTGGGTAGAAACTCGCCAACCTTATCTTGGCATTATATAGGCAATCACTTTATTTTTTTAATGGAATGTTGATAACTTTACCACGTGAAAATGAAAAAAACAACACCCGGTAGACTTTTCTAATGCCGATGCCATAGTTTCTTGAAAAGCCCGCCAAACCACTCTAACAGCGGACCCCAGTCGGCCATGCCACCGGAATTACTATATTTCTTGGGATGGACGACCACACCAGGGCGGTAGGGTTTAGCGCTTTCATCTTTTTTTGGCATATTTCCACACATCCTCTCCTAATTCTAACTAAATTCTACAGCAAATAAGGTACAATGTGGGAAAGAAAATTTTTTGAGAAAGAAGTTGACAGTTGTGAAGAAAATTTTAGCCATCCATACGGGCGGGACGATTTCGATGTCCCAGAATGAAAAGGGTGAGGTTGTTCCCAACGCTCAGAATCCAATTGCCCAGCAAGAAACCATTATGGAAGGACGCGTTGAGCTGATTACCGACGAACTCTTCAACCTGCCGTCCCCCCATGTGACCCCGGTTGAAATGTTGAAGATCAAGGAGCGCATCAATCAGGGCGAAAAGGAGGGTATCGACGGCGTGGTTATCACCCACGGGACCGACACCCTTGAAGAAACAGCCTATTTCCTCGACCTGACCCTGCCCAGCACCATTCCCGTAGTCGTGACAGGGGCTATGCGCTCCTCTAACGAAGTTGGGTCCGATGGCTTGTATAACTTTCAGACAGCTATTGAAGTAGCCGCAGACGACGCCTCACGTGGCAATGGGGTCATGGTCGTGATGAACGATGAGATTCACACGGCACGATACGTGACTAAGACACATACCACGAACGTTGCCACGTTCCGCACGCCCACGTTTGGTCCTATCGGTCTGGTTGCTAAGGGGCAGCCAATCTACTTCCAGCAGCTGATTCGCGAAGATACCTGCGACATCGACCACGTGGTGGACCACGTCTACTTACTAAAGGCTTACGCGGGGATGGACGCCAGCTTGTTTGACGCCCTGAACAGTGACCAGACGGCCGGAATCGTTATCGAAGGTCTAGGGGCTGGGAATTTACCGCCAGTTACCTTACCAGCCATTCAACGGCTCTTAGACCGGCATATCCCGTTAGTCTTGGTCTCACGGTGTTATAATGGCGTTGCCGAGGACATTTACGACTATCAGGGTGGCGGGATCGAGCTCCGTAAGATGGGCTTGATGCTCTGCCAAGGTTTGAACGGGCAAAAGGCCCGGATCAAGCTGTTAGTTGGCCTCAGCGCGGGCCTACAGGGTGACCGTCTCGCGGAGTATCTGAGTACTGCTGTATCTTAAACGAAATTTAGCGGCGGCTCACGAGCTATTTTCAGTCAGATATGATAAGATTTTCAGAACAGTAGAAATAAGCCTGGCCTGTGTTTCAACAGCCAGGTTAAAGAACCATAAAAAAGGGGGTCGTCATGTTGAATTCGATTATGAATGATTTAAACCGGGCGTTGGCTCAGCATATATTGGTTAACGTGTATCAAACCAACCAAGAAGTCGTGTACACCGGCTACGTGACGACGGTCAGCGATACCGGTATTATTCTCGCCACGTTTGATGATTTCGGATTGCCGGATGGCGCCGTGTTCCTTGCGGTCGATGTCATTGATGAAGTTGAGTTTTCAAGCGATGATTTGGACAACATGGCTTTTCGGATTCAGACGGCTCAAGAGGAGCAGTTTATCCAAGCCGGTGGCCTGACCATGAACTTTGACGGTCAGCGCGACTTGCGCCGGCAGGTCTTGAGTCATGCGTGGGTCGACCATCTCGTTGTGATGATGGTCGTCAAGGGTGACGAGCACTTCTATGAAGGCCTGGTCACCAGCGTGGTGGCGGATCAAGTGACCATCCAACTTTTGAATAAATTTGATTATACGGATCAACCGGTCTTTACGTTGAATCCATCTGAACTTGAAGTCATTGAATTTCAAGGCAAAGAGTTAACGTTGCAAGGGATTGCGGCGCCACACCTGCGGAAGTTATCGCACGTGGCACCGAATGAGGTGACCGATGCTAAGGCTATTCCGGAAACGCTACGGAAGTTGGTCGGGCAGGAGTCATTGGTTGCCCTGGTGCCAGCACACGACAAGGAGCTCTTCTTTGTCGGCCGGATCAACGCAGTCACGGAAAATGCTGTGATTATGAACCTGATCGATATGACCGGGCAATTCGGTGGGTATACCGTGATGCGACTGACCGAGTTACATGCGGTCGTCATCGAATCCGATTACTTGCAGACGATGCGGTTGTTCTCGCTCTTAAATAAAGCGCGTCAGCATCAGATCCAACCGGTCTTAAACGACGAGCGGTTGTTCGATCCGACCGTTGACCAGTTCAGCGCACGGTTGACCCAAGCGGCAGCCTTTCGCACCATTATTCGGTTGAAGATGCACGACACCACTGGCTTGTTGGGATATCCCAGCCAGGTCGGCGGCGAACGGTTTATCTTCCATGAAGTCGAGGATAATCAACTGGATCAGGTCGGCAAGGTCTATCGTATCAGTGATGTTGATGAAATCGCCTTTGGGTATTTGGACGCCTACCTGGTAGAGCGTCAGTTGCGCGTGGAAGGCGACCTGTAAGGAGTTGTGACCATGAAAGCCAAGAAGATGCCGCGCTGGCTCCGCGATACGTTATCGGTGGTCGGTGCCATGTCGGTACTGTTGATCGCTTATAATTTGTTCGTTGCCAAACAGCCCGACTGGGGAATCGTGCCGGTGCAGATTGCGTTGGCCCTGATTGCAGTCGGGGCGTGGAGTTTCTTGAGCTATCGTAGTCGTGCCAAACGTCAACTGGCCGCGAAGCAGGCGGCCGAAGCGGCGCAACGGCGCGCAGAGGAACAACAGCAGGCGGCTGCCCGTGAGGCTGATCATGCGGTGGTTCGCCGCCAGAAAAATCAGCAGCATCGACAGCAACCAAAGTAGGAGGCGGAATCATGGCTGAAGACTTGAAATTTTGTCCCCACTGTGGTGCCGCGGTGACGGCTGCGGACGATGAATGTCCGCACTGTCACACGGATCTGCGGCCGTTTCGGCCGACACCTAAGGCCACAGCGAACAGTCAAAAGTTGAATCTATCGGCGCTATATGCTAATCCCTATCGAGAAGGTATGAAGCGGCTGAAAGCACGTGATCAAAGCAGTCAGGCACCCGCCAAGAAGCGGTGGCACTGGCCGTGGTCAAAGGAGTAATCAGATGGCAGAGTTTACGGTAATTCATGGCGATATTACGGAGAGTCACGTGGACGCCATCGTTAATGCGGCAAATACCACGCTGCTAGGCGGTGGTGGCGTTGATGGGGCAATCCATCGTGCGGCTGGACCAGAGCTCTTCCGGGCGTGTGTGCCCTTTAACGGTTGCCCGACCGGTGAGGCACGAATCACTCCGGGATTTAAGCTCCCGGCAACGTGGGTGATTCATACGCCGGGGCCGGTCTGGCACGGCGGTGATCAGCACGAAGCGGAGCTGTTGGCGGCGTGTTATCGCAACAGTCTCGCTCTGGCTGGGCAACACGATTGTCAGACGGTGGATTTTCCGTCAATCAGTACGGGCGTTTACGGCTATCCGTTGGAAGAAGCGGCGGCCGTAGCGACCCAGACGATTGCAACGGTACTTGCCCACACGACGAGTATTCAAACGGTGCGGCTGGTGGCATTTGATGATAATACGGCCGCAGCCTATCGCACGGCTTGGGAACAAATTCAATAAGTTGATAAAAAGTGCTCCAAACCAACCAAAGTTGATTTGGAGCACTTATTGTGATTATCTGAAAACAGTTTTTGTAAACCGGGCTGATTAAGTCAGCTAATTTGGCTTCGTGGCGATTAAACTTTTCAGAGAACTTTGCTCGTCACTCGTCGGTATGAGTTCCCCCGACTTGATTGCGTGATACTTTTCGACTGAAATTCGAGAGCCAAAGGCCATTTCGCCATCAGTTTTATCGTATTTCTTTTGGTAGGCGATGATTGCTTCAGCAAGATCATTTAATTCTTGACTCATTAATATCCCTCCAAATGATAATCCAAATTACTGCTTACGTTTATTATACTAAAGTTTTGCAAAAGCGGTGAAATAACCCTCGATATCTGCAAGTTTTTTTGTATTCTACTTGATGAATAGGCAAAAATTGCGTAAACTTATATCCAATATAACAATTATCGTTGATTAGTGCGGGAATTGTTAACGTAATTTGGTCAACCTGTCATGGTTCTGTGATGTTGCTGGCTTAAGCTAAGCGGTAAGAAAGACCGATGAGGTGACAGGATGAATCTGAAACATGTAATTTCGAGTTTGACCACGGCAGTTGTGTTGTTGGCCATTGTTAGTGTCTTCTCCTGGTTTACCATGGGGAAGCGCACCGTGACCCACGTCAGTTCACGGCCCGCAACGGTCAATATGACGCAGACCCACGTTTCACAGATCCACGTTAAATAATTGCGGAGAAACACTCCGCCACCGGGGCCGGGCAACCGGCTGTACCATCCTTAAATATCGGTAATCATATTGATTACATGACTACAGTCTCTTGTAGTTTATCAAGCGGGGAAACAGGCTAACTTCGGTTAGTCTGTTTCTTTTTGGTTTGAATTTCTAAATCGCATGTGCCAGCGCCTTACCGGGCGGCGTAAATCAGCCGGGACGCGTGGGCGGACGGCCAGAGCCAAAGTGCGGTCTCTGACCTTGCTTTGGACCGCTGGAGAACGCGTTTCAAAGACACCAAAGTTCTAAGCGGCAAAACCCGCCACTAAGAACTTTCCCACAGCTGGGCTGATTTACGCCGCCCTCACGGCTCACATGGATTTAGCATTCTGTTGTGGCCGGGTTCATGTCCATTTGCAATTTCACCGTCTTAAAATAACTCCGGATTTAAAAGAGGCCTAAATAAAAAGTCCGCCACCGTGGACGGACTAAGATTATCGTTAATCATATTCTACTAGCTTGAAATGAAAATCAGATCGACGGTTCCTCCATACGGACTGTATGTGTTCAACCATCAAAAGTGAAACCACTCGCTCTGGTTGCGGCGGACCTCACCGCGTAGGCCGAAGAAGTAGATCATGAATGCTGCGGCCAACGCTGCTAGGACAACCGTCCAGAACCAGGCGTGGGTGTGAATGAACGTAAAGTATGCAAAACCTAGCGTACTCAGTGCAATTAAAGTTAAGTTGACTGGTAGATTCTTACTGTGGATGAAGGCGATGGCTAATGCCAGAACCACCGCACCCCCGAACATGTCGTCACCGGACAACCGGGTTCCCAAGCCGTTAAACAGCGCGTAGACCTCAATGATGAGACCTAACGCCAGAGCCAGGTAACCGAAAGACTGCAAGAATGTTAATTGTCGAATTCGTTTCATCGACGACACCTACTTTCTCTCTTAGGGTGTCTCTAGTATACCGCATTAATTTTCGGCTGAAAAATCTGACGGCTCCACGACCGGAATATTCCAATTTTCATGGTCGAGGGCCATTTGCCAGAAGTTCAGTTCATACCAACTACTCTTTTCAAAAATGTCGAGTAACGTAGCCGTGTTGGCTGGAGTGGCGACGTGGTTGGCGAGGGCCAATTGGTCCGCCATCATCCCGGTGTAGTCATCGGCATCGTAGGTGTCCAACCAGTCCTGATAGATAGGGACTGGTGAGCCTGCCTGGGCCAACTCTTGACCGATTTCGGCGTAGAGCCAGTAACAGGGTAAGAGGCCCGCCACTGCACCGGCCGGGCCAACCGTGGCCAACGCGCGATACAGGTGACTGGTATAGGCGTAACCGGTCGGCGCTACGGGGGTCGCGGCAACCTCTGCCGCCGTGATGTTTAGGCGGTCAAAGAAGGTTTTGCGTACGGCAATCTCGCCCTGGCGCAAGTGCTTAGCCCCGGCGTGGAGCTGTTTAGCGACACGGGGGTCGGTACTCTGGCCGCCAGCGAGATCGTGAATCTTACCGAACTCTTGCAGGTAATAGTGATCCTGAATCAGATAGTAGCGAAACGTCTCTTGTGGCAAGGTGCCGGAACAGAGTTGCGTGATGAAGGGGTGGTGCTTGGAGGCCGTCCACGAAGCCAATGTTGCGGCGTGTGCTTGATCGGTAAACATGACAAAACTCCTTTTAGATTAACATTAGGGTAGGCCGATGAACAGACCGACCTGAACCAAGACGAGACTGCCGCAGAAGAGCCACCAGTCACGAGCAACGAGTGGCACGGTCAGGGAGTGGGTCCGCGGTGCACCTTCCACGAAGCCGTGGGAGGTCATGGCTGCCGCCAACTGATCCGACCAATTCATGGCTGCCAGGATAACTTTGAAATACAGCCGGGGTGACCAAACGTGCAGGACTTCCCCGCGCATCAAGGCCGCGGCTCGCACAGTGGAGACTTCGGCCTGAATTTTAGGCATCAGGTTGAAGGCTGCCAGAAATCCATAAGCAAATTTGCTAGGTAGCTTGGCGTTCTGTTCCAGAGAACGGGTCAGCCACAGTGGCTTGGTAGTCAGTGTGAACCAGCCACCCATATAGACGTAGACGAACATCCGCGTGAAGATGACGATTAAGAAGTGTGTCGAGGCATCTCCGCGGAGCATCAATGACCAAACCAGGGCGCTGGCGAAGAAGAGCGGCACAATCGTCAATAAGAGCAGGCGGCGCCACGGCACACGGTTGATCAGCATGAGCAAGAGGCTCACGACAATCAAGACGACGTTGACCGTCCACACCTGAACGAAGGAAACTTCCAGCGCAATCAGGGTGATCAATGCCAGTTTCAATGAGGGGTTCATGCGCTCACCCCCTGATAGGTCAGCTGTTTGTCGGCCAATTGTAAATGCAGATCGACCAAGTCGTCCAGTCCGCTGAGCTGATGACTGATCAGAATCAGCGTGAGATCGAGTTCGCGTTGAACCGTGGTCAAAATGGCCATGACCGTTTGAATCGAGGCGTAATCCAGTCCCTTCAAGGGTTCATCGAGCAATAAGACTTCGGGCGTCATCATGAGCATACACAGGAGCTGGAGCTTTTTCTGCTGACCGCTACTCAGGGAATAGAGCACCTGGTCGTCGCGGCCATCGAGGTTGAGCTCGCGTAGAAGGGATTGCACCCGTTCCGGCGTGAAGTAGGTGCTATTGCCGTATTTTTGCGAGAGCGCCAGTTCCTCAGCCACGGTTACGTTGAGAAATTGTGCGGTGGCTGACTGGAACATCAGGCCAACTTGCCGCGCATAGTGGCGTTTCCGGAGCTTCTTAATGTCAGTGTCGCGATAGGCAATGTGGCCTTGATAGTGACCTAGACGAACGAGCGCTTTGAACAGGGTGGACTTACCGCTGCCGTTGGGGCCGGTGATCAGCGTTGTTCGATGCGCATAAAAGCTGAGATCTTGTGGTGTCAGGAGCTGCCGGTCGCCGTGGGCCAGCCCCAACTGAGTACCATACAGGCGGACGGTGAGCTGGTCGGTCGGCAGTTGAACGTGCGACAGACGTAGCCGTTGTGGCGTGAAAGCCGCGAAACGTTGCTGCGTCTCGGCTGTCGAGAGCAAGTTGAGCTGTCCATCCGCCAAAACGGCGAGGTGGTCGACCCACTGCTGATAGCCACTGAGGTCGTGATCGGCCAGAACAATCGTCTTACCGCGGTCGGTGCACAGCGCTACTAGTTTTTCCAACAGTACCAGCCGAGTCGGTGGATCGATGCTGGCGAACGGTTCGTCTAAGAGAATAACGTCGCTGTTCATGGCAACGATGATGGCCAATGCCACCTTCTGTTGTTCGCCACCGGAGAGCTGCATGAGCTTGCGAAATTTCAAATCTGAAATACCTACGAAGGCCAGAGCGGTATCGCTACGTTGCGCAATCTGCTCGGCGGGCACTTGTTGATTTTCTAGAGCGAAGCGCAGTTCGTTCTGGACGGTATCCATGGTGAATTGCGTGCTGGGTTCCTGAAAGAGCATGGCCACGGTGGCAGCGCGCTGGGTTGGGGCGACGCTACTGAGTGGATGACCATCAAACGTAATCGCATCGTCGGCGTTAGGAAGCAGTCCGGCAATCAACTTGAGTAGTGTAGACTTGCCGCCGCCGGAAACGCCGGTCAGCAGTGAAAATTTGTCAGCAGGAAAGGTGCCAGAGAGGTGATTCAGCACCGGCTGGTCTTGCTTCGGATAGGTGTAAGTGAGTGATTGTACCGTGACGGTAGCCAAATAAATTCCCCCAATACTGCTTGTAAGACTTGAAAATAAGTTGCTTGATAAACGTGTGAATGGTTGTTTGTAATTGTTTGAAATTTTGATCGTTCAGCCAGTTCTTGGTCTAAGGATTTGTTGTGTGAATATCCCTAACCATGGAGCAATGTTGTGATTTTGATAGAAGTGTAAGACGTACTCGAAGTGACGATGAAGGGCTATCCTTTTTTGCTGGACCAACATTGTGTGAGCCGCAGGAGTGGTGAAAATGGACTCAGCTGTGGGAAGTCTCTTAGCGGCGAATGCCGGTTAGAGACTTGGTGGGATTGAGACGTGTTTTTCGGCTCAATCCCAAGTCTAAAGACCGCTTTATGGCTTTAGACGTCCGCCCTCAGCGTTGTTCCGGTCCATTTTCACCACTCTGGAGGCGCTGTGAGGCGACGGCGAGGTTAGTCCTTCAAGACGTGGGCGCGGACCAGAAGATTGTTGATCAGCTTAGTCAGCACGCCGCCGAAGACGAAGACGGAAAGCAACCGCACGCAGAACAGCAATAACAGGAATGGCAGGTGGTAAGCGGCATACCCATTACGAATCAGGTCCCATGCGAAGGTAACGATGGTCGTGGTCAATGTGCTCATGGCCAGCGTGAACCAGCCGTAGCGCTTGTAGCCAGTAAAAATGAAACCGAGTTCGGAACCGAAACCTTGGAGCACACCTGAAATCAGCGTGCTGGCGCCCCAGATACCCCCGAGAAACATTTCTACCACGGCACCCAAGAGTTCACCCAGGGTTGCCGCACCGGGAATCCGAATCACGAAACCTGCGAGGGGCCCCGCCATGACCCAGATACCTAACAACAGTTCATTTGCCAGAGGTTGTAACCCGAATGGCGCTAAGGCCGCCGCTAAAATTGTGTAGACCGGACCGATTGCCCAGAAAATAACACCCATAAAAATTGCAATAATCGTTACTAAAATAATATCTCTAATATGCCAACGCTTCATAAACATCCGCCTCCTAAAATTTAGACGCTGAGGGGCCACCAATGCTAAAAAAATCCCCACTAAGTCCATTAGTGGGGTCATTGATAGCTATTGATTACGCGTTCCCTTCGCTGGTATTAACCAGAGCAGGTTCAATGGGTTTGATCTCAGCCGCGATGGCACCCCAGTCGTATTTGATTAATCTTAGCTTAACGAGTTTATCTGAGAATTGCAACCACAGCCGGAAAAAATCGTTTCTATGCTATGAGCTGTTCAGCGCTGAAATTGTTTTTACAACTACGTTACAGTCGCACCTATGTTCCCCGAATTGCTTTCGGTTGCTGGGGAAGAGTGCTATTCTAATAGTTAGTTGTCTTAATTATTACTGGATGGAAAGGATTCGAGTTATGCGCAAAGTACATATGAAACGCGGTCTCATCGCGTTTGCCGTTGCCATTACGATGGGCGGCGTGGTCAGTCCGGTTGTGCCGGTGAATGCCGCAACTGGGTACAAGACCGTCAGCACCAAATCAATCAAGAAGACGGCCTATCACAAGAAGAGTGCCAAGGGAGCCATCTTCAACAAGAAACACACCCGTAAGGTGATTAACCTAACTGCGCATCCCCACACGACGTGGTACGCCACGAAGCAGGCGACGCTGAAGCATGGCAAGACTAAGGGTGTTTACCTCTACATCAAGAATAGCAAGAACAGCGTTAAGGGTTGGATCTGGCATGGTTACCTGAAGAAGGGCAAGGCACCGTTCACCTTGACCAAGGCCAAGGCCGCCGTTGCCATGGACGCGAAGACGGGGAAGGTTGTTTGGGCCAAGCATGCCAACACGGCACGGCCAATCGCTTCCGTTTCGAAGCTGATGACGTTGTACTTGACGCTGAAGAAGATCGATGGCAAGTCGAGCAACTGGAATCACAAAATTAAAATTACCAGTCGTGGCTTGGTCTCCATGAGTCGTAGTGCCTCCTGTGGCGGCTTTCACTTTAAGCTGAACCATAAATACACGGTCCGTCAGCTCTATTATGCGGCCTTTCTGGATTCATCGAACAACTCCGCGATTGCGCTGGGCAAGTGGGTCGGTGGTAGCAATGGTAAGTTCATTCGGAAGATGAATGCGCAAGCCAAGTCCTGGAATATGGGGCAAGCCCACTTTGTTTCAGCATCCGGCTTGGAAAATAGTGACCTGCGGCAGTACGGGTATGCCTATGGTAAGGCCAATGCCAACAAGGTTTCGGCCAAGGACGTGGCTTTGATTGCCCGGCACCTGATTACCCAGTATCCACGGGTTCTGAAGGATGGTAAGATTGGCTCAATGAAAGTCAACGGGCAGGTCTGCCATAACTACAACAACCTGTTGAAGGGGCGGAAGTATTACCGTGCTTCTCTGCGGGTCGATGGCCTAAAGACCGGTTACACGCCATTAGCTGGCTATTGTTTCGTCGGAACGGGTCAGAAATCCGGCAAGCACCGGGTGATTACGGTCGTCTTGCACGATGAAAATGAGTTTACCGAAACGCGGTCACTCATGAACCACGCTTACAGTATGAGCAGTATGAATGACTAGGTAATACTTGAATTTAGAAAAATAATAATTGTGCTTGGAAGTGTTCAGTGAGAAGTGATTGATTCTTACTGAATACTTTTTATTTTGGGGAGAAACGCAGTGTCTTAGGTCATTTTCGCTGTCCTAAAGGCAATGATAATGTGGCGTGACCCCCGAAAGGTCCAGTCAGCAATTAGTTCAGCCGACAAACGGTGGATTACGATAAAATTACGGTCCCAACAACTAGGTTACAAAGTCGCGAGAAGTCTTGTCGCCGGTCCGTTTACCATGGTAGGCTGACTGTTAGAGATTAGAAAAGGGGAATACATACCAATGAGAATTTCAAAGTTCAAGGGGTTCATGCTGGCCCTGTTATTTACGGTGACATTAGGGGCCGCCGTAAACGTGCAGGTGACCGCCAATGCCGCGACCTATACCACGGTGTCGACGAAGACGGTAACGAAGGCCGCCTATCACAAGAAGAGTACGGCAGGGGCCATTTACAACAAGGCACATAACAAGCGGATTGCCACAATGAAGGGGTATCCCAACACGACTTGGTACGTGACGCAACAGGCCACGCTCAAGCACAGTAATTCTAAGGGGATTTATTACTACGTTGCCAACAAGAGTGGGTCCGTTAAGGGCTGGATCTGGCACGGCTACCTGAAGAAGGGAAAGGCCCCATTTGGCCTGAAGTACGCTAAGAACGCTGTTGCTTTGGATTACACGACGGGGAAAGCTGTTTGGTCCAAGAGTGCCAACACGGCGCGGCCAATCGCATCCGTTTCCAAGCTGATGACGCTGTACCTGGTCTTAGACAAGATCGACAATGGGTCCGGCAAGTGGACTGATATTGTGAAGACCAATAATAGTGGACTAGTTGCGATGGGAAATAGCGCCAGCTGTGGGGGTTTCAAGTTCTACAGCAACCACAAGTACA
The DNA here is from genome assembly GCF_003946395.1 of Levilactobacillus fuyuanensis. Classification (GTDB taxonomy): domain Bacteria; phylum Bacillota; class Bacilli; order Lactobacillales; family Lactobacillaceae; genus Levilactobacillus; species Levilactobacillus fuyuanensis. The sequence goes on from NZ_RHNZ01000004.1 coordinate 94,982, forward strand.
CGGTCAAGGAATTGTACGATGCCGCACTGTTGGATTCCTCAAACAACGCCGCCATTGCACTGGGCCAATGGGTTTCTGGTAGTAATGCCAAATTCATCAAGAAGATGAACGCGCAAGCACAAGCCTGGAACCTGGACAAGGCCAGCTTTGTCTCGGCTTCTGGCCTGGAAAACAGCGACTTAAAGGCATTTGGTTACAACTACGGTTCGGCTAACGCCAACATGGTTTCCGCTAAGGACGTTGCGTTGATTGCACAGCATCTGATCAAGGACTACCCACAAATCTTAACGGATGGTTCCGTGGGTTCCAAGACGGTCAATGGTCAATTGTGCTATAACTACAACAACATGTTGAAGGGTCGCAAGTATTACCAAGCGAGCCTGAATGTTGACGGTTTGAAGACCGGTTATACGCCATTCGCAGGTTACTGCTTCGTGGGAACTGGTCAGAAGGCCGGCAAACACCGAGTAATTACGGTCGTTCTGCATGATGAGAATGAGTTTACCGAAACCCAGTCATTGATGAACCATGCGTACAGCTTGGGCATGGACGCTTAATTTAGAGTTATTATCGATCGTCTTGGAGAAATCCGGGACGATTTTTTGTTTTGTGACCGACTATTTTGCCAACCGATGATCATTTTGATGGATGAATCGATGGTGAAATGACTACCGGATTAAGTCGTTCATCCTGTCGGTATCCCTGATATGACGGTATTTGTTTTATGATTTTATTTGTAAGAGAAATGCGTTGTGTTGGGCCGGTTGGCCAGGTATGATGGGAATATGTTATATCGAGAAAGGGTGGAAATGGATGCGGCCAAAAGTTATCGCAACGGATTTGGATGGGACGTTTTTAGATGAAAATGGTCACTACGATCAGCACCGCTTTGATGCCCAACTAGCGGCACTTACTCGCCGTGAAATGCGCTTTGTGGTAACGACGGGCGATCCCTTAGACCACGTCCAGGCATTATTTGCACCACTAGCCAATCGTGAAGCGTTGACCTATATCGTCGAGGATGGGGCGCTGACCGTGACGGGGACTGGTGAGCAACTGCAGTCCCAGGCGATTACACCGCAAGATTGGCGTGCGGCGGTGGCTTGGTTGAAGACGGCGCCAATCATGGCCGACTGCTTTGTCATTGTGTGCGGGCGGGATCGGGCGTACACCGAATTGTCAGCGACGAGTCAGCGATTCCACGAGTCCCAGGTCTTTTACCCCAGTTTAACCAGTGTTCCGGATCTCCTTCAGGTGACGGATGCTGTGTTGAAGATCGATGTGACCTGGCTTAAGACGGATGTGACGGCACAAGTGACCGCTTTTAACACGCGCTTTCGCAATCACCTGGTGGGCACTAGCAGTGGCTTGGGTGGCATGAATGTGACGTTACCGTTGGTCAGCAAGGCCGCTGCACTATTAGCGTTAGGCCAAATCTGGGGCGTCCTGCCAGAACAAATGGCAGCGTTTGGCGATTCAGGTAACGACCACGCCATGTTAGAAATGGTAGGTCAGGGATTTGCAGTTGCCAACGCCGATCCGGCCATTCTTACCGGGGACATTCATCGTCTGCCCGCGGACAATCAGGGGGGAGCGGTCAGCCGGCAGATTGACCAGTGGCTAGTTTAGGTGACTGCCAGACTAACTGAGTACCGTTCATATCAGAATGGCCACCAATTGCCGTACAATCAGCGGTATTGAGGGGGTGGTCCCAATGGCTGAACGGACCAGTAGGGTTGGTCGTGACCTCATTGGATTTGAAGTTAAATTCCGACGCAACCGGCAGATAACTGCGATTTATCGGGCATTACGCCTGATTTTTCCCGTCATCTTGGTAGGAACGTTGGCAGATTTTATCAATCAGGCATGGTTACAGCGAAGCGGCTACTATTATCAGACGCTCCACGTGGTGAAGTGGGCGTTTCAACTGAAACTCTTTCGCCAATATCTAGGGCTTTTGAGTGCGGGAACGTTGGGCTTAACGGCAATCTTAATGGCTTTTGCGGTCAGCTTTTATCTCGTAGCGCCCGCCACGCCGTTGATTACCGATCGACTCATGGCGGGAATTATCGCCATTATTGCCTTGAAGTCGTTGAACGTGAATCGCCAGTCCGTGCTAAGCAACCATTCGATTCAGTGGCTCTCCAGTAATCTGGGCCTCTCTGGCATCTTAGTTGGGGTTCTGGTTGGTTTTTTGGTGGGTAATGGGTACCGCTGGCTGATTAATCATCAGGACCCGGGACACGAGCATCTGGAGCAGACAGTTGGGGTGGTTAGTCTCTGGTTAGTTGTTTTGACGGGACTCGGTTTTATCTGGGTCAGTACCCAGACCGTCAGTTTAAATGCGGCCTTGTTGGCATTGGCGCGGTGGCCGTTTCAATTGCCACATAGCCTGGGAACACTGCTAGGCTTTGGCTTGCTCACGGGAACCTGCCAATGGTTGGGAATTCTAGGCCCAATTGCCAGTGTCGGCGGACAATCGATCGAGGCAGCGCAGAACCTGGCCGCAGTATTGAATCACAGTGGCTGGCAGGTGCCACATCCGATTACACTGCACACCGTCGTTGATGTGTATGCTACGAGTGGCGGTCCGGGGATGGTCCTGGCGCTCTTACTCGCTATCTTTTTGGTTCGGCATAATGCGGCACAGCGACGGATGGGCTGGTACTGCTTGGTACCGACCCTAGGAAACTTTAATGCACCGTTATTGATGGGCTTGCCCGTTATTTTTAGTCCGATATTGTTTTTACCGTTCATCCTTGCACCGTTAGTCTGTATTGCACTGAGTTGGACGGCTTTAGTCCTGCATTGGGTGCCTGCAGTAGCTTATCCGTTGGCAAACGGGACACCGGGACTCTTACAAGCCTTTCTGGGAACCGGCGGCAGTTGGGCCGCACTGGCCTTGGCTGTAGTAGAATTAGGCATCAGTACAGCCATCTATTATCCGTTCGTCAAATGGGCAGGAATTGCAGAGGAGGCGGTCGGTTATGAAACGAAGATTTCGTAGCTTGGGGATCATTCTCCTAATCTTGGTGGCACTCTGTGTTCCAGGATTACTTTGGCGGTCACAGCAACGCGCCAACGTGCAGGCAAACTATCGGAGTGCCATGGCCCCAGTCTTTCTGGTGCCAGGATCAAGCGCCACGCAGAACCGCTTCAATGCGCTGGTTGCGGAGCTTAATCGGGAGACGCCACATCAGCACAGCCTGTTACGTGTTGAAGTCATGACCGACGGGACGTTGAAGTATACCGGCAGTGTTCGGCCAACTGACAAGCAACCCATTATTGTCGTGGGCTTTGAGAATCATCACGACGGTTACGCCACAATTCAGAAGCAGGCTAAGTGGTTTACGATTGCCTTTAAAGCCTTGCAACAAACGTATCACTTCAACCATTTTTCGGCGATGGGTCACTCCAATGGCGGATTAGTATTGACGATTTTCTTGGAGGATGACGTTGCCCGAACCAAGACGCATGCCGATCGGTTAATGACGATCGCCTCACCATTTAATTTGGAAGAATCCGATCAAAATGTAGATACGCCACTTTTTAAGCAGCTTAGTGGCAATCGTAAGCGGCTGCCTAAGGCACTGACGGTCTACTCGATTGCTGGGAGCGAAGGTTATTCTGGCGACGGGATTGTGCCGTTTGACAGTGTGAACCGCGGCAAGCTGATCTTTCAGGGCCAAGTTAAGCATTTTACGCAAATGACGGTGACCGGCGCGAATGCCAACCACGCCGATCTACCAGAGAACCAGCAGATTGTCGCGTTGATCCGCCAAGACCTTTTGAAATAGTCTGGGTTTAATTCGTAACCGGTTACGTGTAAAATGGAAGGCATACGGAGGACGAAAACGAATGACAAAAATGATTGCACTCGACCTAGACGAGACGCTACTGAACACCGATAAGACCATTAGTGAGGAGAACGCCGCTGCTTTGCGCAAGCTCCACACCGCTGGCATCAAAGTGGTCCTTTGCACCGGCCGCCCAATCAATGCGATTTGGGGCTACCTCGAACAACTTGGCCTAACGACCGCCGAAGACTACACAATTACCTTCAACGGAGCGTTGGTTATTCAAAATACAACTAAAGAAGCTTTGGCGCAAAGTGGGCTTAGTAAGCACGACTTCCAGCCACTTCACGCTTTTGCCGAGGAAAACGGGTACCCACTCGATATCTTGGACTTTGATCAAGTTTATCCCGTGTCAGACCTGACACCCTCGGTCTACCAACACATGTTGAAGGCACCGATGGACTTTATCCCAACGGCGTTTGCTGATTTGCCAGAACACCTCTTTAGTAAGGCCGTGATGGCAACGGATGCAGACGTCTTAGATCAAGTCGTTTCTAAATTGACGCCGGAACTGCACGACTTGTATCATGTGGTGCGGTCACAACCAAAGATTCTTGAATTCTTGGCTGCCGACATGGACAAGGCGGTTGGCTTGGGCCAACTGTTGACACACTTTGGTTGGGACTTCGATGACTTGATGGCCTTCGGCGACGCTGAAAATGATTTAGGGATGATTAAGGCTGCTGGAGATGGGGTTGCCATGCTAAATGGTCAACCTGAAATCAAGGCGGCTGCCAATCATCAGACACCGACAACGAATAATGAAGCCGGAGTCGCTGAGTACTTGAAACAACGTTTTGCAGAGATCTTAGACTAACGGTTGAGACTTCTTGCAATCGCAAAATAATAATGGCACTATAAAAGGTGTAGCGGATGAATTTTAAGGAGGATTATCGTCATGAAACGTTTAATGGTTAAGTTAGGACTAACAGTGATGGCATTGGGGACCCTGGGTGGGGTCGTTGCACCAAGCGTATCTGCTAGTGCTGCCAAGAAACCAACAATCAACAATACCGATTTGAAACGGTACTACAAGAATGCCAAGTCAAAGACGGCCTTTTACTTTAAGACGTACAAATCAGGCGGCAAAACCGGCACGATGCTGATTCTTGGTGACTTTGGGTCCACACCAAACGTGAAGTACGGTGTGCCAACTTCAACCAAGCTGAGTAAGAATCGGCAAACGTTGACAACAAAGTACAAGTTAATCCAATTTAAGACCAGTGATGCTAACAAGACGACGACTTCGTTGACCAAAAAGACTTACACCTTTAAGTTAACGAAGAAGTCGAGTACGAAGTTCACTGCTAAGATTGCAGGGACAAAGGCTAACCGGCATTTAGCAACAACCGGGAAGACTTACACGTACACCAAGACGAAGACGAGTCCAGCCGCGGCTTATGGCAAGAAGTACGTTAAGCCAGTATTGTACAAGCAATACATGAAGGCTTTTGAGAGTTTGGATGCGGCTAATCAAAAGAAATATGCCAATCAATATGCAAATTCTGGTGTTAAGACCATGACCAGTAACTTTAATTACAAGACAAAATAAACCTGATTCTAGCGAGTGACAAGCCCCAATTAATTGGCGTTGCCGCTCGTTTTTTGTTGCCTTGAAAAAGCGTAGCGCAAAAAAATCCCACCATCGCGAGACGGCGGGATTCAAATGACTTAAATTTAGTTTTGCTTGAACAGGTTCGTCAAGTATTCCATAAAGGTCTTCAGGTAACGGTCCTTATCAACCGCAACAGAAACCTTCACGTTAGTTGGTTCGTTCAACCGGTTATCGTCACCGATGGTCCGGCCGTAAGTTTCCTTGTTGTAGTTAACAACCATGTTGAGGTCGATCGTAGTCACGAAGCTAGGGTCCAAAGCAACCCCAACGGCCAGTGGGTCATGCAAAGCACAGCCACCCAGGTTATCGTTAACATCGACGTAGGCTTGGATGTAGTAGTCCACGATGTCGGCAAACTTTTCACCGGCTTCGGTACCTAAGTCACGCCATTGTTGGGTTTCCTTCTTGGTTAAAAGAGTCCGCAACGTAACGTCCAGGCCAACCATAGTTGAATGCATTGGACTAGTTAATACGGCGTTAGCAGCTTCAGCATCTTGGTTGATGTTGGCTTCAGCGTAAGCCGTAACGTTACCAGGAACAGTTAAGGCACCACCCATGAAGGTCATGTTGCCAATTTCCGTCGCAATTTCTGGGGCTTTCTTTAAAGCAGCAGCCAAGTTGGTCATTGGACCAGTTGGAACTAACGTTAAATCTTTACCATACTTGTGAACGGAATCGATTAAGAAGTCCACACCGGATTCCTTTTCGATAGCGCGCTTAGGTGCTGGCAAGTCGACTTGGCCGATCCCATTTTCACCGTGGATGTCGGCACTAACTTGCATCCGATCAAAGTGATCACTGGTTGAGGAATGACTTTCACCTAGGTAAACGGGGATGTCGGTGTGGCCGAGGAGTTCCAAAATCTTTAAGGAGTTTTGGCCACCTGCTTCAACAACGACGTTACCGTAAGAACCGATGATCCCGATTAAGTCCACATCTGGGGCACCTAATGCGTAAGCAATTGCTAAGGAATCATCGATACCAGTATCTAAGTCTAAAATCATTTTACGTTTTGCCATGATATAATTGTCTCCCCTTTGATCTATATTTAATTGGCTGAGCGCCTACTACAACTATAATGTAACGGTTTACAATTAGCAAGCGGTCTTGGAATCAAGTTGAAGCGTTACGGTATTCACGGTAAACTAAGAATCAGGTTCAAACGTTATAATGAGCCAGTCAAGGGGGATTGGGCAATGGCGAATAAAGAGTCAGTGAAGCCGACAAAACGGCATTTTGAGTATCACAACCATTTACTAGATGATGCAACAAAGGAAATGAACGAATGGACCGGAGAAAATAAAGTTGTAGAAATTCATTTATTTTCAATGTTTTCGGAGGTCTTTAAACACCACGATTTAGACGATGCGGAGTCGCTATTTATTGTTGGTACCAAAGAAACCACGCCTTCGCTGGAGGCCGTGTCGACCGCACCAGTGAAACCGTGGCTATTTTCCCGAGTGTTCGCACTATTGGGGGCCAGCTTTGTCCTGTTAGCTTTATTATTCTTGGGATTTCGAAGCAACAACGCTGTTCCTGGAATGATCTTTATTGGGTCGTTAACCGTGCCATTTTCACTCATGATTATGTTTTTTGAAATCAATGTTTTCCGCAATATTTCGGTTTATCAACTCATGGCGGTCTTTCTGGTCGGTGGTATTCTGTCGCTGGTAGCCACAATGATTCTCTATTCGTTGATTCCATCAGGGAACGGCGTGTCGTGGGAATCAGCGTTGATCGTGGGCTTCATTGAAGAGACTGCCAAGATGTTAGTTATCGCATTCTTCATCAACCGCTTTCGCTTGAATTATATCTTCAACGGCCTGCTATTGGGTGCAGCCATTGGGGCTGGATTCGCCGTCTTCGAAACGGCGGGGTACACCGGCCAATATGGCTTGGTAACCTTACTGATGCGCAGCTGGCAGGCGATTGGAACGCATACCATCTGGTCCGCCATCATGGGCGCGGCCATCATGCTTGCCAAGGAACGGCATCAGCCCGTGACTGGGAGTAATATCGTGGCACCAAAGTTTCTGCGGTTTTACCTTTTAGCTATCCTGCTCCACGCCGGCTGGGATTGGAACGCGCCATTTGACGTGTTAGATATCCTCTACCTCCAGCAATGGGCGCTGATTGCCATCGGGTGGTTGGCCATCTTCGTGCTGATCAATGCTGGTTTGCGGGAAGTCAGAACCCTTCAAGGACAGCGAATATTGAAGAATAGTCAGCTAGGCGGATAGAGAAATTCAATGATTTTGCGATCAATCGCCGGGTTCTCGTGGAGGAGGGAGTGCTGCATGTCCCACACAGGACCGCGTAATTCTTCAAAACGATAGCTACCAATGTGGCCCGCGACCAGACGACGCAGGGGTGTCGTTGTATTTACGGGCACCTCGCTATCATTTCCAGTTAGGCCAATGTTACCGGCGAGATTCAAGATGTGTAGCTGTGGGTAGTGGACGTGTAGCGGCGTGCAACCAGGGAAATCGGCACCGATGCAGACAATCCGGCTGACCGTTACGGGTGCGTGCCGCTTCTGATTTAAGTAATCATAAGCAATCGTGCCACCCGAGGAGTGGCCGACGAAGTTAACGTGGGTAATCCCGTAGCGCGCACGTAACTGGGTTAGCACGGTCACAAGCTGGCGAGCTTCCTTGGCGGCATGAGTGTTATCTTGGAAAAGTACGGGTACCAACGGATTGGAGGTCACAGACTCGTGCTGGTGCCAATTGACCCGACCATTATCGGTCACGTGTGCGGTCAAACTAAAATGCGCCAATTGGGGCCGATTTAGGCTGAGTACCATGTCACGCATGGAAAGCCAGCCGCCACTATTTCCGGGTAAGAAGAGGGTGGCCGTGCGGGTCTGTGGCACGTGAGTCGCGGCCAAAGTGGCTTGGCGCGCGTGCCAGCCCCAAGCGAGCGCCCCCAGTGTGACGAGTGTGGTCAGTAAAATTGTGAGTCCACGCAAATGTTTCATGGCCGCCGTCTCCTCAAATGTTTTTTGTGACAAAGAAATGGAGTTTAAAATAATGACAGAATCCTATGATATTACGATTGTTGGTGGTGGCCCGGTCGGCATGTTTGCCGCGTTTTACGCCGGGATGCACAATGCCAAGACACAAGTTATCGAGAGCCTATCGGAATTGGGCGGGCAGGTCAACGCTCTCTACCCGGAGAAGACAATTCTCGATGTTGCGGGCTTCCCAGGCATCACCGGCCGTGACCTAATTGCCGGGCAGCGTGAGCAGCTCAAGCAATTTCCGTTGACCATCAAAACTGGTGAATCGGTAACCAACGTAACGCCCAACGTGGATGGCTTCTTGATCACCACGCCGAAGGGCACGAGTCAGACACGGGCTGTGATCGTTGCGGTGGGAAATGGGGCCTTTAAGCCGCGCAAATTGAATGTGGCCAACGCCGACAATTTCGCCGGCAAGCAGCTCTTCTACAGCGTTCGTGACTTGGAAAAATTCCGTGGTCACCGTGTGATGGTGGCCGGGGGTGGTGACGCTGCCATTGACCAGGCCCTGATGTTAGAGCCAGTCGCAAAGTCGGTTACGTTGCTTCATCGCCGCGCCCAATTCAGAGGGTTAGCCCACATGGTGGATTTGCTTCACGACTCGACTGTTAATGTGAAGACACCATACCTGATTCGGAACCTGCAAGCCACGGCCGAGGGTGCCTTGGATGTGACGTTGAAGCCGGTCGGCGTAGACGCCGAGATGGTTCATCAAGTCATTGACGATTTGGTCGTCAGCTATGGGTTTACCGCCGACCACTCAGCCTTGGCCGCTTGGGACGTTGCTATGGCTGAGGAACGGCGCTTGATTGCCGTCGATCGCCAGATGGCAACCAGTGTTCCCGGTATCTATGCGATTGGGGATGGGGCCACCTATCCCGGTAAAGAGCCCTTGATTGCCGTTGGTTATGGTGAAGCACCAATTGCTGTGCAAGCCATTATGAATACAATTTTTCCCGACCGTCGGGGCCCAGTTCATAGTACATCGATTACGCTTAAACCTTAGATTTTAAGTCCTTTGAATGCAAAGAAGCTATCCGCTCAACGTTAAGATTGAACGGATAGCTTCTTTATTTTATGGTCAATGACGACTTATTTTCCACTCGTATCATCTTGATTGGTAATCTTGATCCGGTTAGAATCAGTCTCTTTATGGTTAAGTTCTGGTGCATCGGTCTTGTAGAGGCCTTGCGTAGATTTGTCACCATTGCGTGAGAAGAGGCTAGTCGACTTCAGACCAAGCTTCTTTTCTAGCTTCTCGGATTTTTGCAGACCATCCGAGTAGTTGTAATCACTCGGATCTACTGCTGTGAAGCCCTTCGGATGGTAGAAACGCAAGAGGTTCTTGGTATTCAACGAGTCCGACAAGCTCAGACCCTCATTAACGTGCGCCTGCATCTTGTCAATCTTGGCTTTCAGCTTCCCAGTCGGGTGAATCTCCTGCTGAGTCTTGTTGCTGTAAATGGTGCCATCAACGGACGTGTAGCCCGGACTTTCCCAATCACGGTTACGGAAGGCCACAACCTGATTATGTTCCTTAGAGAACATGTCGGTCCCAAACTGCAGGTATTTCTTGCTGTTCATGCCCATCAGGTGAAGCAGGGTCGGCAGCACGTCGACTTCGCCACCGTAAGTGTGCTCAATCTTACCTTTCTTGTAGCCGGGCATGTTGAACATCAGCGGTACGCGTTGTAGCTGCGCATTGTCGTAGTCGTTCCAATCGTCGGGATCAACGCCTAGCAACTTGGCCAGACTCTTGTTAGACGAATTGGAAATCCCGTAGTGGTCCCCGTAGATCATGACCAGTGAGTTCTTAGCTAACCCGGACTTGTCGAGGTAGTGGTAGAATTCCTTGATCGACTGATCGAGGTAGTTGGCCGTCTTGAAGTAGTTGTCGACAGTCTTGTCGCCAGTATTTGGTGTTTTGAAGGTGCTATCCTCGCTATCCAAGGAGAATGGAAAGTGATTCGAGACGGTCAGGTACTTCACGTAAAATGGCTGCTGTAGATGCTGCAGGTATTTTACGGAGTCGTTGAAGAGTAGCTTATCCTTCAAGCCGTAACCCAACGACTTGTCACCGGAAGTGTCGTAATAACTGGCATCGAAGAAGTACTGGTAACCCAGGTTCTTGTAGGTGTTATTCCGATTCCAGAAACTGCCGACGTTACCGTGGAAGACGGCGGTCGTGTAGCCCGCTTGATCGAAGATGGCGGGTGCGGCCTGGAAGGTGTTGTCATTACCCAGTTGGGTGAATAGGGACCCCTGTGAGAGCCCATATGTCCCAGTTTCCAGCATCGTTTCAGCATCGGAAGTCTTCCCTTGGCCGACTTCGTGGAAGAAATTATCGAAGCTGTAGGTGGACTTGCTCTTGTAGAGCTTGTTCAGGAATGGCGTGACCTCTTGGCCGTTGATCTTCTTGTTGATCAAGAACTGTTGGAAACTTTCCAAGTGAATGATGATGACATTTTTCTTCTTAGCGACCCCGTAGAGATTCTTGTCGGGCGCCGCGTAGTTGCCATGAATGTATTTCAGAATACCACTGAGCTCGGACTTCTTCGCGTGTGACCGCAGCTCGCTGGTGTGTCCCGACTTAATCCCATCGTAGACGGTGAAAGCGTCCAGACCTAAGTACTTCACCACATAGGTCCGATCGAAGGTCCGCGTCAGGAGTTGTGGTCGATCCATTTCACCCAGCGTCAGGTTGACGGAGAAGGCCAGCAGGCCGGCAGACGTCACCGCGAGGGCCACGCGCTTGTTGACGGGACGCGGGTCAATGTAGATCCGCCGGGTCAGCATTAAGACGATAACGATGACCAGATCCAGCCAGTAGAGAATATCGTGGGGCGAGGTCAGCGCTAACGAACTGCCAGAGAGTCCCTGGTCGACCTTTGAGTAGCCCAACATAGTGCTGACCGTCATGAAGTCGGTGAATTCCCGGAAGTAGATGACGTTAATATAGAGCAGCAGGGAGTTAAGAATGTCGATCAGAAAGATAAACGGGTAGAAGAATCGCGCCCGTTTCAGGTACAGCGCCAGTCCAAAGAGTAGGACGGTCGTCGCAATTGGATTCAAGAGGACGATGAGGAATTGGAAGGGGTCGCTGAGCCCCAGTTTGAAGTCGACGAAATAGGCGACTAATGTCTTTAGCCAAAAGAGCACGACGAGTAGGGTCGTAAAGCCCATCCGCGTTCCCGTTCTGGCCCAGATTCTTTTGAAACGTTCCAAGTTATTTCGCTCCTTCATTTGTAAATAAGTAGTCTTATTCTACCATAGTTAACGGGCAATAACCGGCACCCCTAACGAAGGCATTTTCCCTATCGTAGCAAATTACCCGCTCCGATAGGAATTCTCGATGTAAGTTTAGGGAAATTTTAAGTCCAACGAGGAAATCATGCTCTACCGGCGAGGTTATTTGGTACACTAGAGATAGAAATGATAGTGATGTAAGACTGTCATGCTTTTTAGCTGATAGATGAATACAGTAGAAGGTAATTTGAATGGTTGGTTTTCACCATCTCGGAGGCACATGTCTAGCGGAAACCAACGAAATGAAAGGTGTGAAGACGTTATGGACAAGCAGATCACATTGTACGTGGTGCGGCACGGTCAGACTTATTTCAACATCTACAATAAATTACAGGGCTGGAGCAATTCGCCGTTGACCGATGCCGGAATTGCCGATGCCAAGGCTGCCGGTCAACGCTTGCAGAATGTGTCCTTTGCGGCAGCTTATTGCAGCGATACCACGCGAGCCCAACAGACCGCGGAGACGATTTTGGCGGCGAACCACTCACAACCGGCGGCCAAGCTGACGACGGCCCCATACTTTCGTGAAGAGTTCTACGGTTATTACGAGGGAACCGACATGGCCCAGGCCTGGTACGTGGCTGGGGCGCCGCATGGTGTGCCGTCATTCAAAGCCATCGAAGAGAAATACTCTATTGGTAAGGCCAAAGACTTCTTGAAGGAAGCCGATCCCTTCCGGCAGGCCGAGAACAACGAAGAATACTGGGCGCGCGTCGATCAGGCGTTTGACATGATTCGTGATAATCCCGATTTGAAAGACGGCGATAAGGTCCTGATGATCAGCCACGGGAATACCTTACTGAGTCTGATGGAACGCTATGGTCAAGGTAAATACGACCTGAGCGTGCGACCCGCTAATGGGAGCTTAACGAAATTATTACTGACACCGAATGACATTCAGGTGTTGAGTTACAACCAAAAAGATTAGGACGAGGATGGTTTGATGGAAATTAGAATGGCTTGGGGTAAGCTGAACCCCGTCTATCAGGACGCACTACAGATTCGTAAGGACGTCTTTATTGCCGAGCAGGGCATTGACCCCGAGTTGGAGCTAGATGGTACTGACGAGGACAAGATGCACTACGTGGGTTACGTGGATGATCAACCAGCTACCACGGCACGAATTGACATGTTGGCCGGCAATCGTGTGAAGATTCAGCGGGTCGCCACCGAAAAGGATGCCCGCCATCACGGGTATGCCGGGGAGCTGATCAAGCAGATTATTCAAGACGCTAAGAAGTCCGATGTGACGCGGGTGGAATTGGATGCCCAACAGACGGCCTTGGATTTTTACAAGGAACTGGGCTTCACGGTTATTGGTGATGTGTTTGAAGAAGCCGGGATTCCTCATCGAACCATGCGGTATACGATTGCGTAATGTTACAGTAAAGAGACGGACAAGCGGGTGATGACTTAATCGCCGCTTGTCTTTTTTGATTGCCAAGGCGGGGAAGATATTTGCCAAAAAAACACGTTACCGCTGACCAATTGTCAGCGCGTAACGTGTTATCATTTATTAACGTTCATTTGAATTCATGAGGTTCAGTAGAACTAGTCAGCGTCAGTTGCAGTAGCAACGCGGGCGTAACCAACAGCGTGCCACCATGGGGCGTGAACAGCTTCACGGACAACGCCACGATTTTGGGCATCAATCATCTTACCGCCACCGATGTACATCCCAACGTGGGAGATAGAACCGGCACTGTAACCGAAGAAGACCAAGTCACCCTTTTTGATGTTCTTGTAACTGACGTGTTGGTACTTGTTGTATTGCGCTTGAGCAGTCCGTGGCAACGTCGTTTTAGCACCCTTTTTGTAGATGTAACCGGTGAACCCAGAGCAATCAAATGCAGTAGGACCAGTAGCACCGTAAACATAACTGGCACCTAAATGTGACTTAGCAACCTTGTAAACGGACTTAAATGATGAGTTAGAAGCGGCGGATGCCGTGGTAGTCGTACTCATCGAAACAGCAAAGACACCAACAATAACTAATGCGAATGCAGCTAATATTTTAACAACTTTCTTCATTCCTACTGACAACTCCTCATGAATTTCTACAGTTACTAGCGTACCAATGTAATGTGACAAATATGTAACAAGCCCTTTGCAAACCCGTTAAATGTCTTAAACAAATCATTACTTTTCGCAATATAGTTGCAATTTAGGGGTAAAACTTGTTAAAATCTAACAGGATTGGTAAGTAAGTTAACACGGGGAGGAAGTCATACAAGATGGCAGAGTTTACAGATCAGATCCGGCAGACTTTTGATTTTCACCGGTTGGTCTTTCGAATCGGGGAGTTATCAGCGATGACTAGCGTTTCAGCTCGGCAGTTACGGTACTGGGAGAAGAAGGGATTGATCGCTTCTCGGGAGCGTGAGGACGGGCAACAGGCCCGAGTCTATACGTTTAAAACATTTATCAAAGTTTCCATGATGAAATACTTTTTGGATGCCGGGTACACGCTGGATGGGGCCGCTAAGCAAGCGCAGGCTCGCGAGGAAAACGTGAAGCATATCCACCGGTTCGTTTCTACTGGGATGAAGGGGTTTGCCAGGGTCGACAACGAAATGGCCATTAACTTGGGGGCCTTCGATGACACTCAGACGTTGATGGCGCTATTGCCCGACGATGGTCCCATTCGTTACAAATTGTTGCCGAACGATGAGGCTCAGCGTTTGACCGATGAGAGTCGCGTTTAACTAGAAAAAAATGAAGTCCCGTTCGCCTGATTTTTAGTGCGAACGGGACTTTTTGATTATCGAAGTGTATGCAGAATATTTGGCCAGTTAAGTAACGCACTTGTCCATAATTTAACGGATAAATAGAAAGTTTAAAAGTCAGCTTGATATATATCGGGACGATATACTATAATAGGGAACCGAAAAAGGAGCTGACGGCGCGTGTACAAATTATTTGTGTTGGGTCAATTGATGGATCAAGATATGTCGGGCTACCAGCTACGGAAGGCTTTAGCCGCCATGGTAGGGCCCGAACAGACCATTAGTTATGGCGTTCTGTACCCGTTACTGGAACGATTGGCAAAGGCCGGGGAGATTACATTGACCACGATTGATGAGGGTCAGCGTCCCAAAAAGGTGGCGGCAATCACAGCTGCGGGCCGGCAACACTTTGTGGCGTTAGTCGTGGCACCGGTGGCCGTCAACAAGCAGACCCAGCTACTCTTTCAGATTAAATGTAACTTTTTACATCTACTGGCGGAACCGGAACAACGCCTAATTTTGACGGACTTTCAGCAGTTCTGTCATTACCAGCTGACGAACTTGCAAAATTTCCGTGATTACATGACGGATCGTCCCAGAATGGTGTCGACGGATGTCGCCGATGCTTTGCAGGTCAATCAGTTGCAGCAAGTCCGGGCAGAAGTCCAAGCCGACTGGGTGGCGGCACGCCTAGCCGGGTTAAGTAAGGGAGAATGAAAATGAAAAAATTTGCGGATGATCCCGTGATTCAGAAACATCGGTGGTTGATCTTAGTGGCCGTTTGTCTGTTTACCTTCATGGCAACGTTGGACGGCAGTATTGTTAACATCGCCTTGCCAGTCATCAGTAAGGATATTGCCATCCCCATGAATCAAGCGGAGTGGGTGGTGTCAATCTACCTGATTACCATCTGTGCGTTGCTGTTGCTCTTCGGTAAGCTCGGCGATACTCGCGGCAAGATTCGGATCTTTAAGATTGGGTCCGTCCTGTTTACAGTGGGATCACTACTCTGTGGCTTCAGCGTTGGCTTAGGCTTTCTGTTGGTGGCGCGGGTCATTCAGGCTGTTGGGGCGGCCATGACCATGGCGACCAACAGCGGCATCATCACCGAAGTCTTTCCGTTCAATGAACGGGGCCGGGCGCTGGGCATGATTGGGTCCTTCGTGGCCCTCGGCAGTATTGCCGGCCCCGGTGTGGGTGGCTTGCTACTGGCGCACTTCAACTGGGGCTACATCTTCTGGATCAACGTGCCGATTGGCCTTGTCGCGTTACTGATTGGTCAACGGATTTTGCCTAAGGATATTATGGTTAGCCAACAGGCCATCGACAAGCCCGGGGCGAGTCTATTCGCTCTGATGATGGTGACGCTGTTTGCTGGCGTCTTTATTGGTCAGGAAGTCGGCTTCACCAAGCCACTGATTCTGGGATTATTTGTGGTCGCTATCATTGCCACTTTTTTCTTCGTGCGGCTGGAACTGCGAATTGAAAATCCCATCTTAGCGCTACATCTGTTTGAAAATAAACGATTCACCATCAGTATTCTCTGTGCCTTTCTGATCTTTGTGGCCAACTTCTTCTTCAACGTCATCGCCCCATTCTACTTGGAAAATGCTCGGGGCATGGCGGCGAACTATGCCGGCTATGCGTTGATGACCTTTCCTATCGTGCAGGTGGTGGTGGCGCCGATTGCCGGGAGTATCTCGGATCGGATTGGGCCAGAAATCCTGACGTTTATCGGTCTGGTGTTGATCTCAATCAGTCAGGTGGGGTACATGCTGTCCACGTTAGCGACCCCGTTGTGGGTGTTTATGTTCTTCATCGGTCTGGTTGGCTTTGGGAACGGGGTCTTCATGGCGCCCAATAATTCCATTGTCATGAGTTCCGTGCCGATGCGAGACCTCGGTGTCGCCGGTGGGGTTAACGCGCTGGCGCGGGAAATGGGGATGGTCGTTGGGATCTCCATCGCTACGACCGTTCTGTTCTCCGCCATGGGTCATTACGCGGGGCATAAGGTCACCGCGTACCTACCAGCGCATCCGGAGATCTTCATTAGCGGGATGCACGTGGCCTTTATGGCCTCATTGGCCGTCTGTTTGGTGGCTAGTGTGATTACGGGCTGGCGACTGTTTAGTCGGCGAGTGCGGGCTTAGATGGTCTGGAAAAAGGTTATTGATACTTTGAAAAATGCTCATTGACTTGTCCTTCTAGTGGTCACCAATCGCACAACAAAAAAGCCTTCGCAATCGCGAAGGCTTTTCGTGTATGACTATTTCTACTTTTCAGTCTTATCTGAATCGGAAGCCTTAGGTGTTGCTTTAGCTTTCGTCTTAGAACGTGACCGTGACTTGCGGGGACGCCGTTTCTTCCGTTTGAATTGCATTGGCTTTTGGGCCGGAATGACAACTGAAAGCTTACCGAAGGAAGCTGCCATCAGTGGCAAGACAATGTTGAAGATGATTGCCGTGAAGACGGTAATCAGTGTCACAGCCGCCAATGTTTGTGATTCGGCGGCTAGGAGACCGAGAACTCCAGCAATGATGATGAACAGTGAATGCCGCATCGTTTGACCGACTTCATGAATCCCTGGTAATAACCAATCCAACAGGGGACCATCGTTTAATCGGAAGCTCAGCGCAAGTTGCGTAAGCTCGACAACAGCGAGAACTGTCAGTGGGATAAAGGTCAGCAGTGGCACTTGCCAGTTGAATTCGTTGTTACCCGTTAACCAGCCCATGAGGACCTGCGTCAATTGGTAACCGGCGAATGCGGAAGCCAGGAAGGTTAAGAACCAGTAGGTGGCTTGCAGGATTGACCGACTGAACAAGATCAAGAGGAGTAACGTAATGCCAAAGACCAGCAGTAAGACGCGTGGTAAGTCGTGTTGGTATTGCGTTTGAATCGTACTCGTCACGACCGGTTGACCGCTAAACGTTAACGTCGCGTTCTTGAGAACAGTTCCGCGGAGTTGACTTTGGGTAACCTGCTTCAATTGTTGCAACGTCTTGGTGGTGTTCTTGGCGTTTGGCGCATCCTTTAACGTAATCGTCAGGTAAGTCGACTGGACCTTAGCGTCCGTGTAGTTTGCGAGTGATTGTTGGAAATCACCACTGGCAATCTGCATAGGGGAGAGGTAGAGGGATTTAGCCGCTTCAGAGGTTTGTAACCCACTGAGGTAAAGATAAATCTTGTTCATCGACTTCTGCATGCTGGCAACTTGTTTCTTGGACGTTTTTAAACTGTCGCTCACGGCCTTGATTGATTCAGCGTAGTTGCTCAGGTTTGAGTGAGCGGCGCTGGCATCGGTATTGGCGGTGCTGACGGAGTTGGAGAGAGTGGTCAAGTCATTAACCGCAGTGTTCAACGTAGTATTGACTTCGTTGAGTTGGTTAATGTAACGCGTGATCCGCTTCGACGTGCTCGTGGTCCCAGCAGCCGTTGACCGACTCAGGGCAGCTTGGAGCGATGTTTGTAAGGTGCTACTGTCGCTCATCAAGGTGTTGGTCTGAGTGGTCAGTTTATCCAACCGTTTGACCTCGGCCTTAAGTGACTTTTGTTTTAAATTAGTACTGTCGGATTGCAGGTCGTTTCTGACCGTGCCAAGTTGACCGACAACGCCGGTGATGCTTTCGTTGATCGTACTTAATTGATTAGAAATGTAGTACTGCGTGATCGGTTGACCACCAGGTTGGGTAACTGACGTGACGGAAGCGACACCAGGTTGGGCGCGGAGCTTCTTAGTCAGGTTATCCAATTGATAGAGTTGGTTTTGATTATCGAGACGTTGGTTAGTTGAGAGGTACAACGTGACTGGCGTTGCCTTCCCTTGACCGAAGTGCGCGCTTAATACCCGAGCACCCTGCACGGCTTGATTATTTGGAATGTCTTGAGCACTGTTGTAATTGAGATGTGTCCGGTTCGCAAACGTTATGGGAACGATCAAATACAGAACAACCGCAACGGCGATCCATGGTTGCCAAAGACCGAACTTCGTCAAGTGAGACCAAAGCTTGTGGTCCTTGAGACGTGGTCGCGTCTTCTTTGGCCAGAAGAGGCTGTTCCCCAGCATCCCTGTAAAGACAGGAACGAGGGTAACACTGGCAATACCAGTAATGGCAAAGCCAATTCCCAGCAGGCCATAGGCACGAATCGTGGAGAAGTCAAAGAGCATTAGACTACCAAAGGCAATCGTCAAGCTCAACGTACTAATCAGAATCCGATAACCCAAGTCGTTGACCACTTTAGTCGTGGCGGCTTGGTTATCGGCGCCATCATCGGTCAGATTCCGCAGTTCACGGAAGAACCAGAAGCTGGTCAGTAACGTGAACAAGCTGATACCTAGTAGCAGGAAGATCGGCGTGTACTCGGAGTACGCGAAGTTCCAGTGGTAAGCCAAGTTGGTTGCGAGGGATAGCGTCGTGATATAACTAATTAGAATAGCTAAAAATGTAATAATTGGAGCAATAATCGACGCGAATAAAATCCCCATGGCAACCAACGCAATCAGTAAGGTCATCAGAATGACGACGAGCGTAAATGACGTAATGTGTTCATTGGCGGCATCACTGATGATCTCAGGACTCGTCACATAGGTGTTTAGGCCAATGGTCGAAATCTGAGTCTTGAGTTGTGACGCCATCTGGCGGACGGTCCCCTGATTATGGCTAACTTCCAACTGAACGATTTCCGTGGATTTATCCTTGGAAAGCAGTTGCGGTTTGCTAGTCGGCGTATTCGTCATTGTGGTGATCTTTTGGACCCCATAATAATGCGAACGCTTCTGCAGTTCGGAAACGGTCTTGTTGACCGAAGCGAGTTGCTTATTGGTAAGGGCGCCGTCGGGGTTGTTAAAGACCGCGTTGACGGTATAGGTTCCGTTTAGGTTCCGCCCCCAAGTGTTCTTGAGTTGGGTCGCCTTGACGGGTTGACTCGTATTCGCCAATTGTGGTTGACCGTCATATTGAATGATGGTCTTGACATTTGGCAAGGTGACGATGGCCGCAAAGACCACGACTAACCAGAATACGAGTGCAAAAATCCGGTTGTGGTGAAGCTTTCTTATCCGTTCTTGCATATGTAGTCTGAGTCCTCTCTATCTAATCAATTTCCCGCCGTGCAAGCAGGGTGCAGTTCATGTATAATTCTACCATATTGGGGTGGATTCGGGCTGTTTTCGGCGTTATTTAACAAAGTTTAAGAAAGCCTTATGGTTGACTCCCACAACCATTGCGGTAAAGTAGAAGTCCTTATAACTAACTAAAAGAAAGAACGTGAATCCATGACAAAGCACCATCAAGCCTACCAGAGCCCCTACGCAGCCATGTTGACGCCTGACCGATTCGACTTGGCCCTCAAGCTAGCGGCCCAGTATCACCTCGATGCCAGCCAGATTATGTTTGCTTATTTAGAGATTACGGCAAATGCTGCCGAACCGGCAAAGAACGTTACCGATCGCCAAAAAGAAATCGATGAGCGGTTCCAAGCCTTCTTAGAAGATGCGGCCAAGCCACTTTAATTGCCGTTTCAGTTGTTTTCACGTAAACTTAATTAACTAGATTAACCTTGTTGGCAACAATAATTGCATATATAAATTCATGGTTTGTGTTGTCGTGACTAGTGTAAGTAGAGCGTATTGATGCCACAACTGCATGGTTAGCAATTAGCGTTGCCGAAGAAGGCCAGAGGTGTTGTGACCGTGCAATTTGTGATCTATATCTAAGATCAGTGCGGCGTAGTAACTGGACATCTTTTAGTAGATATTAATCGGGCCAATGACTAGTAGCTTGGGTTACCTTTGCTTGTGATGGTTCAAGCTGTGTAAGCCGTGAGGGTGGTGAAAATTGCCTTAACTGTGGGAATGTTCTTAGCGGCGGGCTATGCCACTTAGAACATTGGTGGGTTTGAAACTCGGTTCTCAGAGGTTCGAACCCAAGTCTGGAGAACGTACTGTGGCTCCGGACGGTCCGCCCTCAGTGGCCCAGGCGATTTTCACCACCCGGTAAGGCGCAGTTAATATCAATCATGACTATTTTAAACTAACGTCACTCAATTGATTAAGGAAAAGGAGGGTATTTGCCATGTGTACCAGTATCTTACAAATTGCCAAGGATGGCAGTCACATCCTAGCGCGGACCATGGACTGGCATGCGCTCTATGTCCAGCCGTTGTTCGTGCCGCGTGGCTTTCAGTGGCAGAGTGTCTTTGACAATCACTGGCACACCAACCGCTACGCCTTGATCGGCGGCGGGGGGGCTCACCATAACGAAATCGACGTGTCCGATGGTGTCAACGAGATGGGATTGAGCGTGCAGAAGTTGACGTTTGCCAACGGTTCCCAGCTGGTCGAGAAGCCTACGCCTGGTCAAGTTCACTTGGCACCGTACGAATTTTCCTTTTACCTGCTGGCGAACTTCGCCTCTGTAGCCGATATTGAAGCGCACCTTGATGAAATCCAGCTGATGAGTGGCGCATATGCCGTGAATAATATCGGCGACTCCGAATTACACTTTGCCGTGGTCGACCGTACCGGCCGGACCGTGGTGATTGAGCCGACCCACTTTCCCATGCGTGTTCGCGAGAATCCGTTGGGTGTGGTTACCAACAGCAAGGACTTTGAGTTGCAGCTTGAACGTCTCGGTCAGTACGTCAACTATACCGATGACTTCGAAGCTGGGACGGTGCCGCTGAACGAGCCCCACGTCACGACCGGCCGTTTCTCCGGTAAGCCGGTGCCTAGTGGGTCCTTTACTCCTGGTGGTCGATTCGTCCGAGCAGCCTATTACAAGGAACGCGCCGACCTTCCAGCCGATGAGAACGAGGGTATTATCAGCGCGTGGCATCTGCTAGATAGCGTGGCGGTACCCAAGAGCCACCGTTATCGGCCGACCTACTCCGTCTACCGCGCGGCGACCTGTAGCGAATCGCTGACGTATTACTTCCAACCGTACAATCGCTTGGATGTGGTCCAGCTGAAATTAACACCGGAAATGCTAACGTGGACGGAACCAAAATTCTATGAGGTCTCCAACCAACTTAGTGTGACGTCTTTAAATTAGAATAGTGCGACATGAGGCGGTTAGCTAGCGAGTATTAACGTCGATTTCTGGAAAATCCAGGGCCTTGATTTTCCAGAAATCGGGGTTAAGCGGAACTAGCTGCCTTGTGGAACACGTTTCGGCAATATAAACTTGAGTATAGAAAAGGTGTGATGATTTCTGTCATCGCACCTTTTGTAATTACGCCAGCATCCACAACAAGTTCGTTGCGACCATGCCAATCAGCACACCCCGGTGGATTCGGGGATGTAGCATAATCAGCGCCAGAAATTCACGGGCCCACCCAACCGGCAGGTAGCCGAGGCGTGTTGACGCCGGGTAGCCCCCCACGTGTAAGCGGAGGTGTTGTGCGAGTAGGCGCGTGCGAAAGAGATGATAGCCGTTGGTGACTAGCACGACCCGGCCACCCTGATTGGGCAGTCGCCACCAGAGTCGTTGGCTGTTCAGCAGATTGGTTCGTGTATTAGTAGCCGCAGTCTCTTGAACAATTAGCTCGGCCGGATAGCCGTGACGCTCCAGGTAGTCGGCCATGGCCGCGGCCTCACTGGTCGTTTCATCCGGTCCCTGACCACCGCTGACAATTAGCGTCACCGGGTGATCCTGCCGGTTGGCAAAGGCGAGAGCGGTGTCGAGCCGTGCGCCTAACACGCGGCCAATCTGATTGCCATTTAGCAGGCCGGCTCCTAGAATCACGAGGGTGTCGGCGTGCCGGGCACGAAAGCAGATGGCGCGTAGGTAGCCCACGATGCTGGCCGCAAAGAGGATGCCCAGGTAGAGGCTGAAGGCGGGAATGAAACTCAGCCATGGCCAAATGGTATCGTTGAAGGTGCCGTGGCTCACGGCATACAGCCAGGCACCACCCAGGAACAGCCAAATCCAGATGCCGGCGATGAGCCCCAACGTCAGTCGTTCCCGTTTGCGGACGACCAGGCTGGGGGTGCCAATGATTAGAAGCAGTGTGAAGAGGCTCCAAGCACCGATGGCTAAAATAATGAGCTTGCCCAAACCTGCCAGTGGCGCCGCCCAGGGATGAGGAGATAGGGTGGCAAATAAGGTGATTAAGCCCCCACCCAGCACGGTGATCACCGCACTGGCCAGACCGTGGGGGTCCCAAATAGTCAGTAAAATAATTAAAAAGATTATAGCGGCACTGGCACTTAGTAACATAGTGATCTCCTTTCTGGGTAAAGTTTAAGTTTTGTTGAGGGTTTGGATAATTAATTCCATCTAACGAAAAACTCGTTATAATTGAGAACATTATAACTGAGATTGGAGGAATCCGGGTGCCTAAGCGTCGAAGAACGAAAAGAAAATCGAGTCATAATCCCGCGACAGCTACCTGGATCTTCGTCATGGTCCTGTTGGTTCTCGGTGGCGCGCTGTTAGTGCGCGGTAAGATCAAGACCGATATTCAAGCTCAGCGCATTGAGCAGACGGATACAGGCGCGACCGATAACGAGACGGCCGCACAGAAGAAATTCATCGCGAAGATGGCGAAACCAGCGGTCAGAGTTTACCGGCAGAATGGGCAAGTCTTGCCCAGCATCGTCATTGCTCAAGCCATTCTGGAATCCAGTTGGGGAACATCGGGTCTGTTCCGACAGGCCAACAACCCGTTTGGGGTGAAGGGCAGCTACGAGGGTAAGTCCAAGTCGTTTTGGACGAACGAATACGTCAACGGCAAGAAGATTTCAGTACGGGCTAACTTTCGGGATTATCCGAACCTAACGGCGGCAATCTTGGATCACGATGCGTTGCTCAAGCGGAGTTACTTCAAGCAAACGGTGACGGACTACAAGACGGCGGCCAAGCTATTGCAGAACAACGGGTACGCTACTGATCCAAGCTATGCCAAGAAGTTGACGAACTTGATTGCTACTTACAATTTAAATGATTATGACACTTAAATGAGATAACAAACGAGGCAGTACCGGCATTGACGCTGGTACTGCCTCGTTTGACGTTACTTACCAAATGAATTGGCATCCTTCAAGTTACCGATACCTAACGCATTAACCGCCATAAGTAGGGCATATGATGCGTTAGTTTTCGTTGTAGTACCGTGCGAGATCGTAGAGCGTTTTAGCCAGATTGTCCATCGGCATGGTTGGCGCCTGGTTGGCAAAGAGGATGACGCCGGATTTATTACCTTCCGATCCGTACAGCACAGTTTCGTAGCCCGCACCGCTGAGGGTCCCGCGAACGCGTTTCATACTGTGGCTATAGTGATACAATCCACCGGCATAGTTCAACTTGTAGTCGTTGGAGAGGTCGTAATATTGATTAGTTGTCAGAATCTTGCCATTGCGTAGGCCCTGCTGAATCTTGTAGTAGTCGGCTGGTGTCGAGTAGTAATTACCTGCACCGAGTAGCGAGGACACTAATTTCTGTGAGGCATTGTTAGAGTTGTAGCTCTTACCGTTGGCGTAACTGTACCCGTTAGCGATGGAACCGCTACGGGGCAGGTTATTCCACGAGTAAGTGTTCTTCAAGCCAAGTGGTGCGATGATCCGCTTCTGAACCAGTTGATCGTAGGTCTGGCCGGTCACCTTTGAGGCGACCCCAGCGAGTAGGGTAAAGTTGGCGTTGGTGTAGTTGAAGCTCCCATTACTGCCAACCTTGAGCTGATTCAACGTATAGTTGATCTCAGCAGACTGTGAGGTGAGGACACTGCTAGGTGTCGATTCATCCATGTCGATGCCTGAACGTTGGTTGAGTAGCTGGCGGAGCGTGATCTTACTACTGTTCTTGACGCCCGGGTAGTACTGACTGAGCTTGTTGTTCAGCGACAGCTTGCCTTGTCCGGCAAGTTGCACGATGAGCGCACCGGTCATCACCTTCTGAAGTGAGGCGATGGGGTAGATGGTGTCGGCTGCGTTCAGCGTCTTAGTAGCCGCATCGGCATAGCCAACACTGACGTTGCTGGCGCCGTTGGCATAGTTATTGAACAGCATGGCGCGGCCTTGGAAGTGGGCGTTGTTCAGGAGAACCTTCGCATTTTGACTGCGACTGAACTTCTGCAGCGCCCGCACGTCGACCCAGCCAATGGTCTTCCCGTACCAGGAGAACTTGGCGAATTGCACACCATTCGAGAGGGTCGCCACCTGGCTGACCTTTACGAACCGATGTTGCCAGTTCTTACCACTAGCGTCACGGGTCTTAGCCGACCGCTGGGTGTAGTAGGGTGCGTAATAGTAGATGCCGTCGTTACGGCTACTTTGATTGACGAAACGTGCGTTGTAACTGGTGTTGGTCGTGCTCTTGATCCCCAGATAGCTGCTAGCGTCGGCGGAAATTGTCGGCAGGCTACCAGCAAACGCACACGCGAGAGTTAACCCCAAAATTGTCACAATTTTCTTCAAAATTTATCATCCATTCCCTAAAAGTCGGTCTAAGTTTCCCCAAATGCCAGTCCCATATTAACGCGCTCCGGTTATATTTTCAATCGTTTATTTCATGAACGAGTTAAGCAAGCTAACTAACCTGTTAATTAGTTGTGGGGCAAAGCAAATAAATGAGTCGCAAGTTAAGGGGGAATGTGGTAAACTTATCCAGATAAAAATAAGTTTATAATTGATGGCGATGCAAGCGGCTAGTGCGTTTTGACTCGTTTTCGATTGCTGAGCATCGGTGTGTTTACTTATTTTTTGTTGAACTGACTGGTCCAAATGGTCACGATAGTTGTGGCTGTTAATGGATTGACGGCAGAAACAATCTTAATAACTTTCAAGCTAAGGAGCTGAAGCTAGCGTTGTTACACTTTTTAGGCCAAATGTATGGCCCATTCTTTGATCTTCATAACTGGGAAACCGTGATTACTTCTGGTAATGACTGGCTGATTATCTTCTCACTGGTACTGATTGAGTGCCTGTTGTCCGTCGATAACGCCGTGGTTCTTGCCGCGCAAACGCAATCGTTACCGACCCGTAAGCAACAGGAAGAATCCCTGTTCTACGGTATCTGGGGGGCGTATATCTTCCGGTTCATCATCATTGGGCTGGGGGTATACCTCATTAATTTCTGGGAAATTAAGGTCGTTGGGGCACTCTATCTGGTCTTCCTGGTCTTCCAATACTTCAGTAAAACGCGGGTCAAGCACACGCGTAAGTTGGTTAAGGATAAAAAGAAGCGGCTCTTACCGTTGTTCTGGTCCGTTGTGATGCAGATCGAAATGATGGACATCATCTTCTCCGTGGACTCCGTGTTGGCTTCACTGGCCATCTCCAACAATCCGGTCATCGTGTTGATTGGGGGCTTGATTGGGATCCTCGCTATGCGGGGTGTCGCTGAGGTGATCATGAAACTCATGCGGCGGATTCCGGAGCTGGAACCAATGGCGTACATCTTGATTGGCTTGATTGCCGTTAAGCTGTTCATCTCGATTCCCGCTATCGACATCGAAATTCCGGCAACCATATTCGGAATTATCGTGATCGGCGCCATTATCTTAACGTTGATCATTCATGCAATCCGCAAGCGGCGGCAGCCACAAGCCAAGGCTGAGGACGATAAGAAGCCATCGCATTCAACTGAATCTTAATAGACGTGGACCTGAGATTAATTCTCGGGTCCTTTTTATTCATTGAAACGGGTGATACCAAGGCACCAGTTGTTTACGAATGGCAGCCACTATTTTTGTAAGGTGTTTGACACATAATTTTAAGTTTCATAGGGTATACTGGTTTTTGGAACAGAGTAGAAGGTCATTCTTCAGGAGTAGGCATTACGGTGGTTAATGATAAGAACCACCGATTACATTGAGAATCATACGGGAGGAAACAAGATGAAAGTACATGTGAAATGGTGGCTGGCCGCAGTTGTTGGTCTGGCCGTTGTCGGCGTTGGGGCAACTACGGCCAATGCTGCAACCAGCAGTAAGTATTTAACAGGGAATGTCGGCTACGTGCGGACGAAGAAGGCTATGTACGTCGGCATTTATAAGAAGACTAATGGCAAATACAAGCAAGTTAAGGTTAAGAAGAACACGTTGTTGGATGCCGAGAGCATTATGTCGATGAGTGATGGTCATGGTGGCGTGAAGACGACTGCGCTGTTTACGTATGGTGTGATCAACTACAAACGGGCCAAAACACTCAAGTATAAGAACATCGCGACGATTCCGTTTACCAAGGCCAACTTCAAGTACGTGGCACTGAAGGCACCGATTCGGACGCAAGTCTTCTTGAACGGCAAGGGATATACGGCCAATAGTACGAATATGGCGGCCGAGCCAACGCCAGGCTTCTATCTGACGCTGGATAACTACTTGCAGTATTACAGCAAGGCCGCAATGGCCAAGGATTCCCATTTGTTCGGGTCACGCTGGGCAGATTCAACCAACGTGTATAAGCCAACACGTTCAGTGAAAGTGTCGAAAGTGACGGTCAAGGGGAACACGACAAAGATTGACTACAATAAGGCAATAAAGGGGCTGCCTAACAAGAAGCTCAGCAAAGGGCACTACCGGCTGACAATCGTCAATAAGAAGACGACGGGGAGCCTGGGAATCAATCCCACTGACGATACTTTTGATGCAATTGCCAGTTGGACGAATTACACGGTTAACGGTAAGGCCTACCACTTCGGCGAGGTCGAAAACGGCAACTAACCGGTTTTGTTCGCCTGCGGCTGCCAGAGATTCTGCCGCTGTGGGGAACGCCTGCAGCCGAAGGACGGGCTTCCGGCTCGGTTTGAAACCTCGCGAGGTTCATGCGAGTTTCCAAACACGTCCCACACTGTAAGGCCGGGGAAAAAGCGCCCGGTCTAACAGCGTTGCCACGGCTGGCGCCATCCCTGGCCTCCTCCGGCTAAACGAGTTGCTTTCCTTAACCGCATAGGCTAGTTAGCAAACTTTTAATTCTGAATTGGGCGTCACTCAGCAAGTCGTTATGCTGGGTGACGTTTTTTTGTGTGCAGATGTTCTTTCAAGAACTTGGCCTGATACTAATACCAATGTAAATTTCAACGATCTTGTCTCAGTTTTTTATCAGAAAGTTTGGGAAATCGTGTTATCCATTAATTAAATAATAGGATGATACAAATGAAGAGATGGTCGTAATCGTTGGGAAGTAGGAGAATTAAGCAGGTAGAAGTTATCTTTGTGCGTGAGATTTGACGTGGCAGGGAGTTGTCAATTTTCGTAGGATTCGCGGGTCAACCACGCCCGTTTAAAAACGGGCGCTTGTGAGAACCACACCCCACGGCATGGTGACCACAATTTGCTTAGATACAGCGATTGCCTACGAATAGGACTTATCCGCTAATTACCAAAGCCTTTTAGGTCCGCAGGTTGCCAGGCGGACTCATTGCTTACAAGGTTGCTAAACCCTTTGCTAAAACATTTTTAGCTGCGTTGTGATCACGCACATGAAACGTGCCACAACTAGGACACGTCCACTTGCGGTCAGCCAACGTCAGCTTGTTCTTACCGGTCATGATGTGCCCACAATGGCTACAAGTTTGCGTAGTATTTCGGGGATTGACAGTCAGAAACTTACGGCCGTACAAATCAGCTTTGTAGGACAGCATACCCAATAGTGTTCGCCAGCCAACGTCCGAAATACTCATTGCCAAAGCGTGGTCCCGCAACATATTTTTACTCCGCAGTTCTTCAGCTACGACTAAATCGTGGTTTTTGATCAAGGTCGTAGAGATGTGGTGCAGGAAGTTCTTACGTTGGTTAGCAACTTTAAGCTGTAACTTAGCCACTAGTAACCTTTGCTTTTGATAATTCTTAGATTCTGATAACCGTCGTTGGCCCTTTTTAGCTCGTCTAGCCCGCCGTGACAGTTTCCGCTGGGCTTTAGCCAGCTTTCCCTTAATCATCCGGTAGTAACGTGGATTAGCAATCACCTGCCCATTGGAGTCCGTCAAAAAGTTATCAAGATTTAGATCAATCCCAACCTTAGATTTCGCAACTCTTTGCTTGCCAACGAAAGGGTATTCCGAACCCATCTGCAGAGACACAAAGTAATGGCCGACAGCATCCATTGAGACCGTTATCGTACCAACCCTGACATCATCGGCACGTGATAAAAGGTGTGATGGAAAGCCCTTAAAATGGAATCGTCCCAGTTTTGGCAGCCATAGATGGTGCGTATCAGTTAGCCTGACGCTCCCATTGTTCATCGATGGCACTGTTATCTTGGCACTATAGAGGCAAGATGTCTGGTAGGTCTGAGTATAGCCGCGTTTATGAAACTTAGGAGTTCCCGCTTGATGAACCTGACGGAATAGTTTCCAGGCAGTCTTATAGTTCTTGATGGCATTAGCTTTCATCAGACTGTCAAAGTCCGGATGATTTAACCACCCATGAATATTGGAGATAGCAGTTGATGGCTTCCTTAGACGTTTAGTCAAATCAGCGATTCGATCCAAGACAATCGTAATTGGAATCTTCACTTGCTTTAACCAAAATAGGTCGTTGTTCATACCATTCATCTGATTATAAATAAACCGACTGGCATCACTGTTACGCTTGATCAGGCGTTTTTGTTCGGTTGAAGGAAAGACCCTAACCTTAACGCCATAATGATAAGGTAATTGGGCCATTGTCTTCGCCATAAGCTGCCACCTCCTCTTACTTGATAGGAGCATACCATATGAGCATACTGCATCCATAACAAAACGGCTTATAATAATATTTATGGAGTCATCACATGAGCAAGGAAACCGTAGAAAGCTACATTGCCAGTCAGCGAAGGGCATAGTGGCATCCATCCCTTGCTTGAAAGCAAGGGATGGATGCCTAATTTATATTAAAGATGACTGATCCTTTCCTTACCCGGTCCAGCCAACGACGTGGTACCATAGACTTCAAATAGCTCAAGGAGGCAACCGCTTATGCAAATTGGATTTATTGGCACCGGCGTCATGGGGACTGGCATCGTGTTGAACTTACTGAAGGCCGGTCAGTCGGTGGTCGTGTACAATCGGACGAAGGCCCACGCCGCAACGGTTCTGGATGCTGGGGCAACCTGGGCAGAGACGCCCGCTGCTGTCGCCCAGCAGTCGCAATTGGTGATGACCATGGTTGGCTATCCCAGTGATGTCGAGGAAGTCTATACCGGAGAACAGGGGATTTTCGCTGGGATTCAGACTGGGAGTATCGTGGTAGATATGACCACGAGCACCCCGGCATTGGCGGTGAAATTGACCGGTTTGGCTCACGACCATGACGTGCAGGCATTGGATGCGCCCGTCTCCGGTGGGGATGTCGGTGCCAAGAATGCGACGCTGACGGTGATGGTCGGCGGTGATCAAGCCGCTTACGATCGCGTACTGCCCGTCTTTCAACAGGTGGGGCAACGCGTGAACTACTTCGGTGGCGCTGGTAAGGGGCAACATACCAAGATGGCTAACCAGATCATGATTGCCGGAACGATGACCGGTCTGACGGAAATGCTAGTTTACGCTAAGGCGGCTGAGCTGGACTTGCCGCAGGTCTTGGAAACGTTGAGCAGTGGCGGGGCCGACAATTGGAGCATGGACAACTATGTGCCACGGATTCTAAAGGGCGATTATACCCCAGGCTTCTTCGCCAAGCATTTTCTCAAGGACTTGCGAATTGCGCTGCAGGAGGCCGACCGCATGGGACTGGATTTACCGGCAACCAAGCAGGCCAAGCTACTCTACGAGGCGATGGTCGACGACTTTGGCTTGGGCAACGATGGGACGCAAGGACTGATTAAGACTTATGAACACTAGGTTTTGAAAGGGTGATGCAATGGGCCGGGGCTCGTTGCATCACCCTTTCATTTGGCGTCGTTTAAAATCCAATCAAAAAGCAAGTTCTCTGTAATTAGAGGACTTGCCTTGATTAATCTAATTCTAGAGTGGGGAATAATCTGTGTAGATACTCTTCTAGGAGTTGTCGGATGAATCGTCGCTTTCGAGCTCGTGAAGGTGTTTCATGAAGTCATCAACCGAGTTAAACTTCGATACATTGCCATTCTTAATATCTTCTAGTGCGCCGGCTAAATCGATGGCTACGGAGTCATTGGTTGGCTTGAAAGGTAGGCCATTTTCTTTAATCATTGGGGAAATGAATAGATTGACTGCTGTGGAGAGGTCGATGCTCATGTTGTTTGCGACCTGTTCGGCTTTCTTTTTTTGGTTGAGGTTCATACGAATAGTTACTAACACTTGTTCTGGATACTTCATCGTCTATTCTTCTCCAATCCGTGGCTTATCGTTTCGAGATTATCACTATTTGACCTGGAAATATAGCAAAATGATTTGGCGAGAACGATGAAATGTTTTTTACTTTCGTATAATAATTAAATGCCCAACAAATGGTTTAGCCGGATTGTTAATTGGGTACGTAAATGGTACCCTTAAATTGGGCAGTCTGTAAGAACAGACTAGATTAAGCTGCATGCAAAAATTCAATAAGTTACACGCCATGAAGCGGCAGAAAGCCAATGACGTGGTATCACATTTTGCCAGGGTAACATCCGGTATTTTAGACGGAGCAGGGTGGTCGTATGGTTAGAAAGTATCTTTTGGGAATCTTCCCGTTTGCCTTTATTTTCTTTATTCACAATTTAAATACGCAGACCGGGGCGTGGTCGGTGGCCCTTTCCTGGTGGAATGGGTATCTCGTGTTGAGCTATCTCGTTTTCTTTCCGCTTCTGTACGACCGGGCGCGGCAAATGCTGAATGGATCGGTCGATATTGGCAAGAAAATCAAGAAGCCAATGAACGCCGATCAAGAGGCGATGAAGATGGGGTCCAATTACGGGAACACGGGTCACATGGGATTCGCCCGTATCGGGGATGCCGACGCCAAGGAAGGCTGGTTGCTCCGGTGGGGAATGAACCTGATTATGCGACTCTTTCTGATTCTAGCGGGCCCACTTGTCTGCGCTTTCCTGTGGGGCAAGCACTGGTGGCTGGTTCGGAAACACTAAAATAAATCTAAATGGCGTCGATGATTTTCCTATTTCCGGAAAGTCATCGACGCCATTGTGTTTAACCTATAAGTCTTTATGCAGAATAACTACGGGTGCACCGTCCTCATCGAACGGCCCTTCGTTGACAACGTAGCCGCACCGTTCGTAAAACGCCTGGGCACTGACCTCGCCGTGGATAACGCCGGTCGTGAAGCCATGCTCCCGTGACCAGTCCTCGGCGGCCGTCAGCAAGCGTGTCCCCAGACCTTGACCGCGCAAGTCCTGACGGGTGCAGACCCGACCGAAGCGCATCTCGGTTGGCGATTGGGGTTCCAATCGTAGCGTGGCAACGGGGTGGGTGGCATCCTGATACAGCGTCACGTAGACCCGGTCGCTAGTGTCGCGGTCGTCAAATTCGACATCGCGGGGAATCCCCCGTTCGGTGACGAAGATAGCTTGGCGGAGCGACAGGGCCGCGGCCCGGTTGAAGGGTTCATTTGAAATAACAAGTTCCATGCCAGGTCTCCTATTCGATCTCGGCGAAGAAGCTGTAGAGTTTCTCCGTGGTCAGCGCATCCTTATCGGCACCGGCGACGTCGAACGTGACCTTACCGTGGTGCAGAACAATCAGTCGATTCCCATAGGTCAGCGCGTCTTCCAAGTGGTGGGTGATCATCAGGCAGGTCAGTTGTTCCTCCTGAACCCGCTCGTTGGTGAGGTGCATCAGGTCTTGGCTGGTCTGTGGATCGAGTGCCGCCGTGTGTTCGTCCAGCAGTAAGATTTCTGGGCGCTTTAACGTGGCCATCAGGAAGCTTAGTGCCTGGCGTTGGCCCCCGGAGAGGTTTCCGGTCGCCGTCGTCAGGCGTTCATCCAAGCCGTTGTGCATGGTGGCCGTGATTTCCTTGTAACGGTCGAGTTGCTTGTTCAGGTGGCGGGGCGCTAACGTCCGGCGTTGCCCGCGACGTTCGGCCAGCAATAAGTTTTCGGCGACGTTCATCCGAGGTGCGGTGCCCAGCTTTGGGTCCTGGAAGACCCGGGCCAGAAAGCGCGTGCGTTTTTCCACGGATTCATGAGAAATGTCCTTGCCGTTGAGCAGAATCTGGCCGCTGTCGATACTGAGGTCGCCCCCGATAGCGTTGAATAGCGTAGATTTCCCAGCTCCGTTAGACCCCAGCACGGTGATAAAGTCACCGGCGTTGATGGTCAGATTGAGGTGGTCAAGAATCATGATTTCCTCGGGCGTGTTGCGGTTGACCTTCAACACGACATTTTTCAATTCGAGTAATGGTTTAGTCATTGGTATCCAGCCCCCGTTTCAAAATATGCTTGAAGTTAAACGTCTTCTTGAAGACCGGCAGCATCATGCAAAGTGCCAGGATGATTGAGGATAACAGGTTGAGGTCGTTGGCGCTGAATCCCAACTTGAGGACAATCAACAGGACGAAACGGTAGAGGATACTCCCGAGGGAGACCGCCACCAGCCGTTGGTTCAGCGTTAAATCACCGAAAGCAACTTCTCCAATGATGATGGAGGCAAGGGCAATGACGATGATCCCAATCCCCATGTTAACGTCGGCGTAACCGTTGTTCTGGGCAACCAGCGCCCCCCCAAAGGCAATCAAGCCGTTGGAGACCATCAGACCCATGATTTTCATGTTATCAGTATTAATCCCGAGCGAGCGGGCCATCGTTTGGTTGTCCCCAGTAGCGATGAAGCCTTGGCCCAGTTGGGTTTGTAGGAAGTAGATGACGAGCCCTGTGATGACGACCATGACCAACGTGCCTAGGAAGACACTGTCAAAGTACTGTGGCAGGGACGCGAGAAAATGGTTCTTAAATAACGTGGATTTTCCGAGTAAGGAAACGTTGGCCCGGCCCATGATCCGTAAGTTGACGGAATAGCAGGCGGTCATAACCAGGATACCAGCCAATAATATGGGAATGTGACCTTTGGTGTAGAGCAACCCGGTAATCAGGCCGGCAATGGCCCCAATGGCGAAGGCCAGTAGCGTTGCCAGTAGGGGATTCATCCCGTTACTGATGGCGGCGACCGCGGTAGCTGCCCCCAGTGGGAACGTGCCTTCAACGGTCATATCGGCAAAGTCGAGAATTCTAAAGGTGAGGAATAACCCTACACCCAGGACGGCCCACAGCAGGCCCTGTCCAATAGCGGATACAATTAAACTCATTAGCGGTATACCTCCCCGTGTTGTTTGGCTTCCTTAACGACCGAATCCGGCAGGGTAATCCCCAGCTTGTGTGCGGTCTTCAGGTTGATGGTCATTTCACCCTTACGTACGAAGTGAATTGGCGTATCGGCAGGCTTCTTGCCCTTTAAAATAGCGGCGGTCATCTTACCCGTAGTCACACCCAACTTGTATTGGTTGATGCTCAACGTGGCGAGGCCACCAGCCTTGACCATGGTGTCGACGGCTGGGAAAACGGGGACCTTTTTAGCGGTGGCCGTGGCGACCAGCGTCTGCATGGCACTCGCCACGGTGTTGTCGGTCGGCACGTAGATGGCATCAACTTGGCTGACCATTTCCTGGCTGACCTGATTCAGATCGTTGGTGTTGGCAATGGAGTAGGCCTTCAGGTTGACGTGTTCCTTCTTGCAAAGGGCGGCAAACTGGTGATACTGGGCCGTTGCCGAGTCGTCGGACGAGGTATAAATGATGCCCAGTGTCTTCATGTTTGGCATGATCTTTTGAATCAATTTGAGTTGGGCAGCCAGTGGCGCTTGGTCAGAGACCCCGGTGACGTTATTGCCGGGATGGTTGTTATTCTTGACCAGGTGGGCACCCTCGGGATCGGTGATGGCCCCCAAGACGACGGGGGTGGTGGAGCTGGCGTTAGCCAATGCCTGAGCGGCTGGGGTGGCGATTCCAATCATGGCATCGGCATTTTCGTTGACGAAGCGCGCGCTCATGGTTTTCAGATTACTCTGGTCGTTTTCGGCGTTTTGAAAATCAATCTTAACGTTCTTGCCCACGTGATAGCCCTCTTCGGCTAACCCGTGGATGATGCCTTTGTGAATAGCATCCAACGCGGGATGGGAAAGTAATTGGAGAATCCCGACGGTGGGAACCTCTTTGGTGGTCGCCGCTTCCTTGTGGCTTTCGCTAACAAAGGCGAAGCCGAGAAAAACCACGAGGATGGCGATGAGTCCGTATAGTCGTTTCATGCTGCAATCAACCTCAATTCTCTATAATAAGTGCTGGTTTAGGATACTTTTGTTTTTGATGGATAATGGTGCTTGGATGATTATTGTTGAAAAATGGCGTTGGCTTTCATCTTGGCAGAGATGGTTTAAGGATGGAAGGGTTTTGCCTGTGTTGGTCAAAATGCGTAAAGGTGCTGTGAAGCGGGTGGTGAGTTATGTAAGCTGTGGGACCAGGCTTGTTTGGGACTGGTGGCGCCTGGTTGGATTGGTTTGAACCTTCTCTCTCTAATGCGACATGGCCGAAACGTGCTTCAGCAAGCAGCCAGCTGCGCTTAACCCCATTAGGCAAAAAATCCAGACCCGGGATTTTCTACCTAATGACGTTAATGCTCACTAGCTAAGCGCTTGCTTCCGCACTCTTTATCAAAAAAAGAGCACCCAGTCCGGCTGGGTGCCCAAGAAAAAGGCCCGCATTACCGGATAGAAGACATCCGTGCGGGCTATTGCATCAGAAAGTTAGCCGGCGCAGATGCGAAAATCGCTCTGGGAGCTCAAGTCGCATCTACAGCGATGACGACTTGATTACCGGCTTTGCCAACGTCCATTAAGTTGAATGCCAGACATTTGCATATAAACTTTCCTTCCTTCCGTTTCTCGAATAAATTTAGTGTACGGCATTGCTGAAAAACCGTCAACCATAATTTTTAATTTTTGGTATACTGGACTTTAACGATTACGCCGCTGAGACGTAGATTACGTCGATCAGATTTTACTTATGTTAGTGGCTGTATCAGGCTGTCTATTGTTTGTGGAGAGTTTGAGGAGCCATGAAATAGTAACTTTGAAAGCGCAAAGCAACTTTGGATTCAAACGTTTTTGAATTAAAGAAGTTTTGTAACCGGAGGAAGCCAGGGATGGAGTCGGCTGTGACGGTGGTCTTAGCTGGTTGTTCTTTACCAGCTTAGAGCACGGGACGAGCTTGGAGCCGCCTGATTTTTGGCGGCTTCAAGTCGAGGCCCAAGACCGCGCTTTGGCTTGGGCCGGTCCCCACAGCAGGCGTAATCCCTGGAAGCCGCAGGTGACCAGCGCGCCACTAAAGTATTTTAATAAAGATGTTTGAACCTCAAGGAGGTTGCCAGAAACTATGAAAATTGCAGTTATGACGGATACTTCGGCCGGCATCGACTTTGCCGAAGCCGACCAGCGCCGCATCGCCTTGTTGCCGGCGCCAATAATGTTTGGCAATCGCCAATATCACGAGTACCAAGATCTTTCAACGGCGGATTACTACCGGTTGATGCGGTTGGCGAAGACCAAGAAAGTGGTGCCGACCGCTCCTCAGCTCTCGATGAAGACGATTGAAGCGGCCTGCAACGACTTGGTCAAACAGGGCTACACCGACGTCATCATCGTGGGGCCATCATTGGGCATCTCAGGATTCGTGAATACGTTGGCGGCATTTGCCGAAAGCATCGACACCATTCACGTGTGGCCGTGGGATTCACGCGGCATCTTAACCGTTATGGGTGACCAGGTTCGACTGGCGGCAGAGCTAGTTAATCGCGGGGCCACGGTCGATGAAGTTTTCGGCCAGATGACCTTGCTGCGAGAGACGATTCACAGCGTATTCGTGGTGGATTCAATCAAGCCGCTGTTGCGCACGGGGGAAGTCAATCCGACCGGTCCCGGTAGTACGCCCCTACACGCGGGCAAGCCCATCTTGAGTTTTGAACCGTCTGGTAAAATGCGATACGCCGGCAGTACCTTGCGGTGGCGTGGGGCGCGCGGGGACTTCCTCGACGATCTTGCTGTGGATCTGGCCGCAACATATCCGGTCAAAGCCACCATTCTAAATGCGGACCAACCCGAGGCAACGCCCCGGTGGTTGGCGGCTGCCCAGGAACGATTCCCCACGGTAAAATTTGACGTTGCGTTGATTGGTCCCAGCTTCGGCGTTCACGTGGGCGATGGCGCGATGGGAATGGCATGGTCACAGGATTTCCAGAGCTTAATCCCTGATAATGAGAAATAGATTAGAAATTTAGGGTTGACATCGATATTTTTTAATGGTTAACTAGTACTTGTAAATTGATAAATGAAAGGAACTTCACTCATGAAGCAAAATAACCTCACTCATTTGAATAGCCAATTTGCCTTTAGCTTCTTCTTTAGATAGCGTTTGTATTCAGCATCGTTGGATACGAACGCGCCGCTCAATTGCGTTCGTATCTATCGATAAGCTAAAGTTTTTCAACATGACTTAAGCGCCAGATAGATACGGGTATAATCTATCTGGAGAAAATATTATCGGGCCCGATAACACCAGGTAGATTCTACTTAGAATCTGTCTGGTGTTTTTTTGTTTAGAGCGTGAGGAAGGGCGGTAGGTCCTGAGCATTAACGTAGCTAAGTGCCCGCTCGGTGGAACCGAGCCGGTGCTTAGCTGGGTTAAGCGCAGGGACCTGCCCGACTGAACGCGTTTCAGAAGCAGCCAGGACCGACAAAGTGGACGCGCTGAGTCAGTCCAAGGTTTACCAGCTCCTAAATAAACAGCCAGTTGATCTAATCCGTGGGCAGAATTTACCAGCACTGCCGGTAAATTCCAGAATCATTTATCAACCAAATCCAAACATTTCTGACAATCATCAACATATATGAAAAGCGTCACCACAACGGTCAGCACGGCTGGCCAAACATACCTGGAGGGAATCGATTATGAAAAAATTATTACTGACGAGCATTGCATTATTAGGATTGGGCTTAACATTAGCGGGCTGTTCCAGCAAGTCCAACGCTAGCAGCAAGAGTACCTTGAACGTGGGAATTTTACAGGTCGTACAACACGGCTCCCTCGATGAGGCACGGCAAGGTTTCAAGGCTGGTTTGAAGCAAGAACTCAAGGCCCATCACAAGTCCGTGACCGTGAAATATCATTACTTAAATGCGCAGGGGGATCAAGCCAACTTAAACACAATGAGTCAACAATTGGTCCAACAAAAGAATGATTTACTATTAGGAATCGCAACACCAGCCGCTCAAGCACTGGCTAAGAAGACCAAGACCACACCAACGTTGGTCACGGCCGTCACGGATCTGAAGGCAGCTGGCTTGGTCAAGTCCAACAGCAAGCCACAGACCAACGTCAGCGGGACCAGCGATTTAACGCCAGTTGGCTTACAACTGAAGCTGTTGGCCAGCATGAGCAAGGGCAACAAGCCCCTCGGCATCATGTACAATTCTTCCGAAGAAAATTCCGTCTTACAAGTCAACCTGGCCAAAGCCTACGCTAAGAAACACAACATCAGCTTGAAGGTTGTTAGCGCCACGAGCACCAATGATGTTTCCAGCGTCCTGGCTGGCTTAGAGGGCAAGATTTCCGGCCTGTACCTGCCAACCGATAACCTGATGGCGAGTGCGATGAAGACTATCGGCCAAAAGGCTAAGGCAGCGAAATTACCCGTTGTGACCGGCTCGATTGAAATGGCCCAAGACGGCGGGACTGCCACTTACGGCATCAACTACTATGATTTAGGGAAGCAGACCGGGAAGATGGCCTACGCCGCACTGGAAAATAACAAGAAACCCCAAACGACGGCCGTTCAGACCTCAAAGAAGCTGCACATGTACATCAACAAGGCTAACGCTAAGGCGATTGGCTTAAAGACTAGTCAGATTCAAGAACCGTAGACAGAAAGGGAGATCAGTTATGTTAATCACTAGTATTGGCCAGGGCCTACTCTGGGCGCCACTCGCTATCGGCGTATTCATTACATTTCGCATTTTAGATATTCCCGATTTGACCACAGAGGGGAGCTTTCCCCTTGGGGCGGCCGTTACGATCAGTGCAATGGTTAGCGGCCAATCGGCACTGGTGGCCAGTCTCTTAGGATTTCTGGCCGGCTGTCTTGCCGGGTGGGTGACCGGCGTGCTGGACACCAAGCTACGGATGCCATCACTGCTTGCTGGGATTTTGACGATGACCGGGTTGTACTCGATCAACATGCATGTGATGGGTAAATCTAACGTGCCCCTGTTGAACCAGCGGGTGTTGACCAGTTACCTGCCAGCCACGTGGTCCGTTGATTTACAGACGATTATCGTGGGCGCCATCATAACTGGTGTGGTCATGGCAGCCTTGATTTGGCTGTTCAAGACCCGGCTCGGGTTGTCCCTGATGGCGACCGGAAATAATTCGGCGATGAGCGCGGCCAACGGCATTTACACCGACCGAATGGTGATTATCGGCTACATGGTCTCTAACGGCTGTATTGCACTGTCTGGGGCTTTGATCGCTCAGAGTAACGGGTACGCTGATATTGGCATGGGAATCGGCACGATTGTGATTGGGCTGGCCTCCGTCCTCGTGGGGGAAATCTTCCTCCGCGGTCGGCAGATGTGGGTTCGACTGACGGCGATGGTTGTCGGGGCGATTATTTACCGGTTTCTGTTGACCGTCGCCATGGGCTTAGGTTTCCCAGTCGACGACTTGAAGATTCTTTCCGCAGGCATCCTGGTCGTTGTGATCTGCCTGCCACTGATCCGCAATAAATACCAAACGAAGCAACAGTTGAAACGTTATCTCACACAGATTGGAGTCGATTCGCATGCGACAACAGACAGCAGTATTAAGCGTCAAGCACCTTCAGAAGGTCTTCTTTCCCGGGACGGCAAATGAACGCCACGTCTTAAAGGACGTCAGTCTCACGATTGAACCCGGTGATTTCGTCTCCGTCATTGGGAATAACGGCGCGGGAAAGTCCACACTACTCAATACGATTGCGGGCACGTTGACGGCCGATGCCGGAGAGCTCACTTTGGCTGGACACCGCATTACGCGCAAGCCGATTGCCTACCGCTCACGTTGGTTATCACGGGTCTTCCAGGATCCCAAGATGGGGACGGCGGGGGAACTCAGTGTGGCGGAAAACCTGACGTTGGCGGCCCAACATACGGGGAGTATGAGCCTTCACCGTTACCGGCATCGCGGGCAGACGGAAGCCTATCAGGAATTATTGCGGCCATTGGATATGGGACTAGAGAATCGCTTGACGACGCAGGTAAAATACTTATCTGGTGGGCAACGGCAAGCACTTTCCCTGTTGATGGCGACACTGAGTCAACCCCAACTGTTGTTGCTGGATGAACACACGGCGGCACTGGACCCCCAGACCAGTCGAAAAGTTATGGACCTGACGCAAACCATCGTGGCTGAAAACCAATTAACCACGATGATGATTACTCACAAAATGAGTGACGCGTTGACCTATGGCAATCGGTTAGTCATGGTTCAGGATGGCCAGATCAAGCTTGACGTCCGTGGCGAGGAGAAGCAAAACTTGCGGCAGGAAGACCTGTTATCGATGTTTGTGGAGTAATTAGCAATCAGATTATAAAGCCATGTGAAAATACCGTTTATAATTAGAACGGGACTTATGATGTTCTAATGAATTCGACGATGATTAAATAAACTGATTTGAAGTGATCTTTGAGTCGTTAAGCATATGGATGAGCTATTCAGAAATTACATGATTACCAGTAAGTTTGGTTTGTCTTAGTCCTTGCACGGCATCTTCCCCGATATGTGGGAGTTTGCTATCTATCACGCTAATAATGTTCTATACTATGGCCAGATTCTAAGGTAACCTAATTTTAGGGAGCTTGACGGAATCCGCATGTAAAGTTGAGCGAAGCGTTTGTAACCCGTGGGGTGACTGGTCCCGCGAGACGGTCATCACTGGGTACAAGAAAAAACGTCAAGGACGCGCGAACCACGACTACTAGGAAATCGTGGGGAAAGCGGCCGTACATAAATAAAGGACTGGGGCAATTGGCCTCAGTCCTTTATTTATATCAAATTAAAGATAACGCGTTATTTAAAAAGTGAAGCGTCATGTCATAGCGAATATCGCGGAAATGCAGGTAGCTGTAGCCCAGTACCCAGCCCAGCGCGGAGTACATAATCAGCGTTGGGGTAAAACTGGAGACGTGCATGAAACCAAAGATGATTCCCGAGATAAAGATACCAAGGAAGTTCATCAGTCGGGTATTTTTACTGAAGAAGTAATTCAGAAAGATTCCCCGGAAGATGAGTTCTTCAAATACCGGTGCCAGCAGGATCGCATAGGCCAGGTTCCAGAAGGGCAGTTGCGTGACCTGCTGGTTGATGGCCGTCTGGTTGGCAGGACTGGGCAGAATGTGCGTAGCAATCAAGATCGACCATGAATACTGAATTGCCAGCATCAAGATGAAGAAGCCAATCAATTGGCTCACAGTTTTACCAGTAAAGGGGGTTCGACCGAAGTCCCGCGGATTATTTTGTTGTAGTTGCTTCTGATAACGCCAAGTGATAAAGCCCAGCAACAGCCCGGAGTAGATCAGCATCATCCCGATTGCCCGGTTGGGGCTACTCCCGTGACTGGCTTGTTGGGTCGCCAGGGTGAGAAAGACGCTGTCGATGAGATACAGCAGTAGAAATCCTAGCCACTTGAGGTCACGCAGGACCCAGTCGAGCAGCCAGTTGATTCCCTTATTCCAAGAATTCATTCAGGCAATCCTCCAATATTTCAATGTTGTTTGGCGCGGTTAAGTTGGTCTTTGTCAGCGCCTTACCGGGCGGCACAAATAGCCTGGAACGCATGGGCGGACGCCTAAAGCCAAAGTGCGGTCTTTAGGCTTAGCTTTGAACCTCTGTGAACCGAGTTTCAAAGCCACCAATTCTCTAAGCGACAAGTCGCTAAGTGAATTCCCACGGCTGAGGCTATTTGTGCCGCCCTCACGGCTTACATGGTGGTTGGCACCAGTCAACATGATTCTATGCTTATACGTACGATTGACAGCTTATGCTAATGTTCTAAGGTTTATGAGTGTTTTGAATGATGACCTGATCAAATGGAGAACAAGCACGACGTCCATCGAAAACCACATCATCGCGGCAGTCTGATAAATAACCGACAATCTTAGTGGTCAACGACTATCAAGAGCCGGAGGAGGCCAGGGATGCAGCCAGCTGTGACGGCGGTGTTAGCCCGGGTGCTAGGTCCTTCCCGGGTTTACAGCGTGGGACGCGTTTGGAAACTCGCATGATTCTCGCGAGGTTTCAAACCGAGCCGGAAGCCAGATTCTCAGGCTGCAGGCGGTCCCCACAGCAGGCGGAATCCCTGGCAGCCGCAGGCGGCACTTTACCGCTCCCCATTTACTAAACCAGTGTTATTTATCATACTTCCCGATTTCAATGAGGTTTTCGTCGGGGTCGCGGACGTAAACGGACGTCATTGGGCCCAGCGCCCCCTGCTTAGGAAGTGGCCCATCCACGATTTCCACCGCGTAGTTGGTCAGATGGGACAGGATGTTTGCCAATGGGTCGGTCGCGATGATGGCGAAGTCGGCGCCCCCAATCGTGGGATGCTTGGCGACCGGCAGATGGGGCACGTCAGTCTGTTGGAAATTAATCTTTTGTTTGCCGAGTTTGACGCCGCGGCGGCCATCGTCAAATTCGATGATGGGTAGGTCGAAAACCTCGTGGTACCAACGGACGGAGCGCTCGATGTCACTAACAGTTAGGGTTAAATGGTCAATATTACGAATATTCATGAAAGTTTCAGTCCTTAGCAAGTAAATTTTCACTATTATAGCATAGTTTTCAGGAAAGACCCTAAGCGGTGAAGTTGACGAACCCGGGCGTTTCGTGGTAAGTTACTACTTATATATTATGTTTAGGATAAAGCCTTGACGTCGTCGGGGCTTTTTCTGCGTGAGAGAAGAAGGGAAGGATACACGTGCCATTACTACAAGTTGACGACCTGAGCATGAGTTTCGCTGATAAGAAGCTCTACGAAGGGGCCAGTTTTACCCTAGAGAAGGGCGAACACATGGGTGTCGTCGGGCAAAACGGGGTTGGTAAGTCAACCTTAATCAAAATTATTACGGGACAAGAACTCCCACTGACCGGAGAAGTGAAGTGGCAAAAGAAGACCCACGTGGGTTATTTGGACCAGTATGCCGATATTCCAGAAGGCATGACGCTGATCGACTTTCTGCACACTGCTTACGCCGATCTCTATGAAATGAACGACCGGATGACGGCTATGTACACGGAATACGCTGAGAGCATGGATGACAAGCTCTTAGAGCGTGCCGGCCGGATTCAAGAGGAACTTGATGCGCGGAACTTTTACGACGTTGAGACCGAGATTGAGCGGGTGATTTCCGGGTTAGGCTTGGACGACATGGGCCGTGACCACGAAGTTGCCAACATGTCTGGGGGCCAACGGTCGAAGATTATCTTGGCCAAGCTGTTGTTGGAAACGCCAGATGTTATCTTACTGGATGAACCGACCAACTACCTGGATACGGCGCATATCGACTGGTTGGAAGATTACCTGAACGGCTTCGATGGGGCCGCACTGATTGTTTCCCATGATTACGACTTCTTACAAGACGTCACGAACTGTATCATTAACGTGGCGTTTGGTCGGATTACCAAGTACCGAGGGAACTTCAAGCAGGCCATGCGGCAACGGGCTGAAAAGGAAAAGGCCCAACAGCGTGAATTCGATAAGCAACAGGTCGTGATTGAAAAGGCCGAACGCTTTATCCGTAAGAACAAGGCTGGGTCCAAGTCGACCATGGCCAAGTCACGGGAAAAGATGTTGAATCGTTTGGACCGGGTCGATCCACCTTCCACCAACATTCAAGCCCACTTCGATTTCCCTTATCAGGAAACCGGGTCGCAGAATGCCTTGGTTGTGGACCAACTGTCCGTTGGGTACGACCGGCCACTGTTAAAGCCAGTAACCTTCTCCGTGACGA
The DNA here is from genome assembly GCF_003946395.1 of Levilactobacillus fuyuanensis. GTDB lineage: Bacteria > Bacillota > Bacilli > Lactobacillales > Lactobacillaceae > Levilactobacillus > Levilactobacillus fuyuanensis. The sequence goes on from NZ_RHNZ01000004.1 coordinate 138,424, forward strand.
CCGACCAAAAAGTCGGCTTGACCGGGTTCAACGGGGTCGGGAAGTCGACGCTGATCAAATCCATCTTGGGCATCATCAAGGCCAAGGGTGGGGAAGCGTCCTTCTCGCCATCCGCACGAATCAGCTACTTTAGCCAGGATTTAGTTTGGGATAACAATCGGCAGACACCGCTGCAGATTATCCAGGCGAAGTACGAAAAGTTACCACAAAAGGCCATTCGGACCAAGTTGTCCAAGTGTGGGCTGGATTCCGCCAATGCCATGAAACCGATCGGTGAGCTCTCCGGGGGCGAACAGACCAAGGTCAAGCTGGCTATGATGGAATTCGAACCCGCTAACTTCCTGATCATGGACGAACCAACGAACCATTTGGATGACGAGACCAAGCAAGCCCTGAAGGAAGCCATCAACACCTTCCCGGGGAATGCCATTATCGTCAGCCATGAGGAAAGTTTCTACACGGGCTTGGTCGATAAGATCTTGAACGTGGAAAAACTGAGTTTGAAGAATACTCAAAACTAAGATTACGTTTCGGTAAAAAGCGTTCCCTTTTACCGCTAAATCCGTTACAGTTAACGGTGGGTTGAAATTCAGTAAAAAAGGACGGAAAAGCATGAAACGATTCAGACAATTACTCGTTATTGTCGTGTTGGTCGTTGTTGCGGCGGTGGGGATTAACCGCGTCATGCAACACACGTCGGCTGATAAAGCCGCGACCACACGGACGGTCAAATCAATAGCAAAACCAAAGGCCAAGGCCAAGACTATTGATTGGCGTGCACCTTCCGAAGATAAAGCCTATCCAAACTTAAAGACTTACCCGAATGCCTGGCTGGACGTGAATACCAGTGAGCAACGGGTCTACGTGAAAAACGGCAATAAGGTGCTCTACACCATGTACTGTTCAACAGGAACGGGTAAGGAAAATGGTACCCCACACGGAACGTATTACATCCAGGCCGAGCGTGGCAAGTTCTTCTATAACCAGAATTCTGGTGAAGGGGCGAAGTATTGGGTCTCCTGGAAGGATCATGGGATTTATCTCTTCCACAGTGTCCCAACGGATAAGGACGGTAACTTCATCGAAAGTGAAGCCAAGGAATTGGGTAAGACGGCTGCGTCACACGGCTGTGTCCGGCTGTCGGTCTCCGATGCCAAGTGGGTTTACAACAAAGTGCCTTATGGGATGAAGGTTGTGATTCACTAATATGCCAAAATCATGTTGTTAAGCAATTGAAAATGGACCAGCTACCACTTGGCGGCTGGTCCATTTTTGTATATTGTATTGTCAATCCACCAACTTTGTTAAAAATTTTGGCTCTCTTTTCTTCTCAAAGAACTTATGATATGTTTATCGTTGGCATCAAATAGCGTATAAGGGGATAACAACTATTATGCATATCAGAAGAACAATTGTGTTAGCGATTATGTTAACAATTATTTCAGGTGGGGAACTTACGGCAATAGCAGCTACCAAAACGGTTAGCAAGTTCTCCCATGTAAAAGTTTCTAAACACACTGTATCTGGCAAAACAACAAAGTATGCTCGCGTAAAGCTTACTAATTTGAAGCATGGTGAAAAGGCTAGTACCAAAACTGATAAACATGGAAAGTTTGTACTGAAGGTCAAAAAGAATAATTTAACCAAGCTGAAGTTTAAGCTCAAAGCAACTAAGAAGGGATATAAAATGCGGGCCTATACGCATCCATTCAAGCATAGCTCTCAACCAATTGGTAATGGCGGTATCACAGAATCAAGTAATCAAAGCCCAGTAGCTGTCCCCAAAAAACAAAACAGTTCAACAGTAGCGACACATCTTAGTTCTAATTCACAGTCGGCTACGACAAGTACGCAGGACAAAACTAAACAAGTCAAAGAACTACGTGTTGAAATAGAAAATGCTATTCAGAATTACATAATCTTAAAGCAGAAACTCAAGCCGCAAATCGATAATTATAATTCACTTTTCTCTGAACGTAGCAAGCTTAACAACAATTTAGCCATAGCCAGAAATCGATTACTTTCAGCAAAAGAGTCTCTCACAACGTCAGATGTATCCAGTACAACTGACATTCAAGCTGCGAATCAAAAAGTTTCTGTAGCACAAGCTACGTTTGATAAAGCGTACAGTGATTACTATGGCTATATGGATAAATGTTCTAATCAATTTATTGAAGGGGCGCGCGCACACAATCAGCTTAGTGCAGCTGAACAAAAAGTGACAGATCTCGGGAATGAGTTAGAAAAGCTTGAACCTGGTATGCCAAATGAAGGTACGTTAGATTTCGAGTAGTATAGGAGAAATAAACTCGTCACAGATTTCTGACTAATAGAAGTGGTAGGTGACATTAATCTTGCAAGAGGGGTTGCTTCCTGATGACCAATACCTAGTGAGCTGTCAGGCTAACTGCTTTGATCTTCATGTTAACCTCATGAGCTTTTGCAGTCTTGTCTTTGAGGCTGACTTGATTGCACGGCGTTGATATCATACTGGTCTGTTGCGACTTTATTTAATCTTAAAAGCTAACAAATTAAAAAACGTTCTGCAGATTTCTCTTAGGGAGGTCTGCAGAACGTTTTAGATTAAAGATTAAGCGTTAAAGTTGTCGTTTTCCACATCGCGGATAAACGTTGCCAAGTGGTCGTAGTAGACCGGTGCGTTATCGATCATGTGGTGGTGACCACCCTCAGGCGTCGTGACGAAGCGAGAGTGGGGGATGAGTTCAGCCATCTTCTTACCGGTGGCAATTGGCATGGTTTCATGTTCACCGAAAGTCAACAGGGTTGGCACCTTGATTTCCTTCAAATGGTCACGGAAGTTCCATTCCTTCAGCTTGCCCTTGATGACAAATTCGTTGTCACCTTGGAAGGCACCGTAAACGTCGGTTGCCATCGTGCTGATCAAGTGGGAGATAGCGGCGGGCTTCTTACGGTCCACGTAGCCATCATTCAAGATGTCCACGTAACTTTGGTACTTAGGATCGTCGTAGTTACCGTCGGCTTCGACCTGCTTCATGTAAGCAACTTGGTCGGCAGATAAGACCGTTTCCCGGATATGGTTAATGCTTTCAACGTATTCATCGATGTTATCAACCATGGAGGAAATGATGGCACCCTTTAAGTGTTGACCATACTTAGCAGCGTACATTTGAACTAATGCGCCACCCCATGATTGGCCAATCAAATAAAATTTGTCGATGCCTAATTTTTGCCGAACTTCTTCGACTTCATCCAGGAAGTAGTCGTAAGTCAGGTACTTCTTGGCCGTCTCAGGGTCGCTATAGTCGGGTTGATCAGAATACCAAGAGCCAAGTTGGTCGTACATGTGGACCTGAACGTTCAGGCCTTGTGCGGCGAGTTGCTTGGCAGTGTCTTCCCAGTATTCGTGGTTACCACCGGGGCCACCGTGAAGGGCGAGCAGGTGAATGTCACCAGTTCCTTGGGTGTTGGTCCAGAGGTGGTAGCCGTTGTCTAAGGTAATGATCGTAGTGCCTTGTTTCATGAGTAATTCCCCCGTTTCTAATGAGTTATCCGTCGTGCTGGTCAACGTGTTGAACTGCCTTCGGACCGGTGAAAATGAACCGTGTCGCTGAGGGCGGGCGCCGAAAGCCAAAGAGCGGTCTTTCGGCTTGGCTTTAAGCCTCTAAGAAGCAAGTCTCAAAGCCACCGATGCTCTAACCGGCAAATTCAGCCGGCAAGAGCATCCCCACAGCTGAGTCCATTTTCACCGGCCCTACGGCTAGTTACGTGTAGACCACTACTAGCTGTGGTCAGTTAATCATAGCTTAACCAGCACCGAACAGATATGTTAATTAATAGTTTATCACTGTACATGTAAATTCGAAACCAAAGATAATTGACTTGTCTCAGAGAGCAAGTGGTGAATTCGCGATTAACTTTGACTGGTTTGGTGGTACACAAGATAGAGGCCCAGCCAGTTCAGAAGTAAATATTCGGTTAGCCGTGAGCCGGAGAGGGCTAGGGGAATACGCAGTGACAAGCTAGTTTGGTGAGGTTCTTTCTCACCTTACTAGCTGGGACGGTATGAAGACTCGTGGTTTTGACGAGGCTTCGTACCGCCGTCAGAGACCGTACTTTGGCTCTGACGGTTGCCCCACAGCGTAGCCTCCTGGCCATCGCAGGCGGTAAGGCGATGCATACACAACAGTTACTTCTCAACGAAGGGGACGATTAAGGAAGAAGCGCCCAATTGGATCGAGTACTGCAAGTCCTGATTCCCCCGGACGGTCATGCCGAAGTCGGTCGCATAGATGACCAGCCCCAGTTGGTGTCCTGCCAACAACCGGTAGTGGGTTGGCTGTAAGGTCACGGATAAATCGTAGAACTGGTTTGGTTTCAACTCGTCCACGTGGTAGGCGTTCGTTCGGTTTTGCAGGTTGCGGTGGCCCTTCGTGATCATCTTCCATGGCGTTGATTTAGTCGTCTGGAATTCACGCAGGCTATCCTCACGCCAACGGTAGCCTTCATCGAGGCTGACCCGTAGCGGTGTCGGACTCACGCCGAGGCGTTTAGCATCCCCGTAATCGACAATCTGGAAGCTTAACATCCCGACTGGTTGGTTAACGGCGACTTGGAGCTTCACGGTTGGCTTGCCATCCAAGACCAGGTCGTCCTTTAAGACGGCGGACTTGAAGATCAAACGGTGACCGAACATGTCATTGTGCTTATCGCCGAGGAGGTCTTTTTGCCAAGCATCGATATCCTTGGTGTAACCCTGATACTGGGCAACAGGGAGTTGATCGTTGAAGCTGGTGGCAAATTCCATCGGTTCATGGGTTGCTTCATCGACCAGCTCGTCATGTTGAAGGTTGAAGACCCGAGTTGGGTTACTTGGGGCATCCCAGTCGTCCGTGGCGTGCCAAGTTTCTGGGGTAACGTTGTCTTGGATAATCACGTTTGGCAACAGTGTTTCCGCCTGGTTGTCGACGCCAAGGAGCTCGTGGGTCAACCAGAGATTGACGATGTCCGTGTAGTCGATGGACCGGAAGGCATTGATGTAAATGTGTTGGCCTTGGTGAAGGATCAGCTTCTTCGTGACGGGCAAATCGCGAACGGCATTCCACAGATTGTTGACGTTGCGTGGCTTGACGTTCCAGTCATTTAGCCCGTGGACGAGCAGGAGATCCGCCTTGATATTCTTGACGTTCTTCAGATAGTTGCGGGCGTCCCAGTAAGTACTGTAATTCCCGGTCTTGCGATCCTGACCGTGGGTAATGGCAGCAAGGTCGGCTTGCCACTTGGCTTGAATCCGGTGGTAGTCGCCGGCCTTGAGCTGCCGGCTAAAGGTTTCTTCGGCCAGAACGTCGGTGTCCTCACCAGGGAAGCCGCCGGGCGCGATGACCAGACCGCCGTCACGGTAGTAGTCGTACCAGTTGGAAATAGCCGCTTCGGAAATAACTGTTTTGAGGCCTTCGACACCGGTGGTTGCGGCGGCCGTGGCCAACGTACCCAGGTAGGAACGGCCGGTCATGGCAACGGCGTGATTGCTCCACCAAGCGGGGATGGCTTGGGTAGCGGCACGGCTGGTGAAGGCGGTGCGATTCCCAGCCAGCCATTCGATGATGGCGATGGTCGAGGTCGTTTCCTCGGGGTCCCCGGTGGTACGGACACCATCAGAATCCAACGTCCCGATACCGGCGGCGTAAACGACCGCGAAGCCCCGTGCTAGGAAGTAATCGTTTAGCGTGTAGGATTGTTCGCGCGCAAAGGTTTCCTCGGCGGTCTTGGTAGTCGTCGTCACGGGCCGGGGGTCGGGAATCGGCGTGGTGTCGGGTTGGGCAGTGACATCGGCTAACGTCAGGTCGTTGGGTTGCTTAGGTTCTAGGGGGACGTTGACGTTATGCATCATCTGGTCGCCAGCCTCGTCGTTAGTCCCTTGGTTGTAGGGACTTGCGGTGTAGAGGACGGGAACCTTGAGGCCAGTTTCCGTTTCGGCTGGTCGAATGACCTCGGCCTTCAGCAGGTCGCGGTGACCGTCGTGATCGGTATCTTGAGGACTTTCGACGTAAACCACCTCACGAATCAAGCGAGTCGTATCGAAAACGGCTTGGGACTTTCCGTTGAAGATCAGCGGCTTTTCCACGCTGGCATCGTGTACCAGTGGGGCAAAGTAACCATGCGTCGTCAAATGGTCGAGGAAGGTCTGCCCCGTCTTGGTGTGTGTCGTAAGCAGTATGTACCAGGCTTGCTTCAGTTCGGCGAGGGTAAAGTCATCGCCGGCATGGTCGGCAACGGGCAGTTGAATCTTAGCCATTGCGGCCAATGGATCGGCCAGTTTAAAGTCCAAGTCGGGCGTGAAGCCGAGGCGTTGCAGGGCTAGGTTGTAGAAGCCAGTAACCGAGACCGTCTCGTGCTGGGTCAAGAAGGCCAGCCCATCGAGATCTGGTGTTGCCATTAAGTTACTGAGCTGCTGGTCGACCACGCTAGCCGTGGTATATTCTGGCCAACTCTTATCGTAGAAATCCCGTAGTAAGGCACTAGGACTGGTCATCTGTTGATTAGCAGCGGTTAAGAAGTGAATCTTTTCCAGCTCGCGCAGGGTATCGGCCGGCTGCGTGGGACGAATAGCAAATTGTTGATTACGCAAATTGATCACCTTCCTGAATAAATTAAAGGGTCATGGTTTAAGCTTACTTAGCTGACGTGACGGGTTAAAATTTGCCGCCTTCGCCTGCCAGAAATTCCGCCTGCCATGGGGACCGCCTGCAGCCTGAGAAGCGGGCTGCAGGCTCGGCTTGAAACTTCGCGAAGTACATGCGAAGTTTCAAACACGTCCCGCACTGTAAGGTCGGGAAGAATCAAACGCCCGTCCTAACACTGCCGTCACGGCTGGCTACATCCCTGGCCGCCTGTGGCTAAGCTGGTTTTTATCCGTAAACGTTAACTTTAAGATCAAGACAATCTGATTATAAAGCGATACGCGATAACTTTGTTCACTAGATAATCACAGTCAGCTAAGTAGGGTTTTGAAAAATGTAGAAGTAAAAAATAGAGAATGAAATACTCAAACAGCTGTCACTCGGCGAAATTCCTAAAAGAACCAGTGTAAGCCGTGAGGACGGTGTAAATCGGCTCAGCCGTGGGAATTCACTTAGCGGTTTACCGCTTAGAGAATTGGTGCTGGTGAAACTCGGTTCTTAGAGGTTCACCAGCAAGTTCGGAGACCGCTCTATGGCTCCGGACGTCCGCCCACCGCGGTCCCGGCCGATTTACACCGTCCGGTAAGGCGGCCGACAACACAAGTTATTTTGGCATTTCGTCGTTGAGGCGGCTGTGCCGGAGGCCGTAGGTGAAGTAGATCACCAGTCCCAGCGCAAACCAGATCGACGAAGCAATCCAAGTCTCAGCCGGCAGTTGAAGCATCATGCCAAAGCACAACAGACCAGAGACAATCGGCAATACTGGGTACCAAGGCACCTTGAAGCCAGAATTTTCTGGGAGCTCCTTGATGTGGCGCAGACGGATAATCCCAAAGGAAACGAAGAGAAAGGCCACCAACGTCCCGATGTTAACCAGGTTGGTCAGCTGGGCCAGGGGAACGAAGCCTCCCAGCAAGGCGATGACTACGGTGATAACGGCCAGACTATTCTTAGGTGTCCCGTTGGATTCGTCGATCTTGCCCAAGAATTTAGGCAACAGGCCATCGCGACCAATCGAGTAGATCAGCCGAGAAGAACTGTAGATCATGGTGACCATCATGGTAAACATTCCCGCCAGAGCTCCCAGCGAGATGATCCCGGACGTCCAGTTTTGGTGAACCAGCGTGAGCGCAAAGGCAACGGGATCGGCCACGTTCAGCTTGGTGTAGTGAACCATCCCCGTGAGGACGACTGCGACCAACATGTAAAGAACTGAAGCCACGATCAATGTCCCAATGATCCCAATCGGCATATTCTTCTTGGGATTCTTCACTTCGGCAGCCGAGGCGGAGACCACGTCAAAGCCTAGGTAGGCGAAGAAAACGGTCGAGGCGCCTCGTAGAATCCCTTTACTCCCAAATGGCGCGAAGGGTTGCCAGTTGCTTGGCTTTACGTAAAACATCCCAACTAGGACGAATAAAATAATGATGGCAATTTTGACGATGACGATGGCGTTGTTGATCCGCATCGACTCGCGCATGCCCCGGTTGAGTAGCCAACTGATCAGCAGGACGACGAGGATAGCCACAATGTTCCCGTACGTGCCGTGTGCGGGATCGTAAGGCCCTGTGACGGCTGTGGGGAGGGACAGGTGGAAACCGGCTAGGAACGAGTTAAAATAGGCCCCAAAGGAATTGGCCACGGCGGCGACCGCCAAGACGTATTCCAAGATCAAGGCCCACCCGAGGACCCAGCCGATGATTTCGCCAAACACCAGGTTACCGTAAGAGTAGGCGGACCCAGCAACTGGCAAAACGGAGGCGAATTCGGCGTAGCACATGGCCGCTGTCGAACAGACAATGGCCGCTAACAGGAAGGATAAAACGATGCCGGGCCCGCTATACTGCGCGGCGATGGTTCCGGGGAGGATAAAGATCCCAGTTCCAATAACGGCACCGATGCCCAGTGACATCAGATCTTTTGCCGACATGGTCTTGGCAAAGTGCTGGTCACTTTTTAAATAATTATCTAAGCGTTCGCGGCGGAATATTCGCGAAATACCCATAAAAAGCCTCCTTAATAATGATGATATCTCGGATAGTGTACCCTAGACTTAAATTAAAAGTCAATGAGAGTTGGCAAGAGTTTTCCCAAAACTCGATTAAAAAATCCCCACAACTTCGGTTTTCGATATAAAATAGAACAGATATGGTCACAACAGATTTGGTAAGGGCTAGCGATTAGGGAAACGAGTTGGAAACAAAATGAACGGTTGAAAGGCCGGAGCTGCGCCGTTTTGAGTGGATAGATCCACATGAATTCATTGGAATCCAGCGGCAGAAGCAGTCGTGAATCACGCGCAATGAGTCAGGTAAAATAGTAATCATCTTTTTTTCTGACAAAATTCCCAAATCAAAGCCAGTTCGTGGTATGGTTAACTTTCATTTACATACGAATAAAGCTAGCTCTCAGCTAAAGCTGGTATAGCGAAACCAAGATACAGCGAATCTGAGGCCACTCTAATCAGAAATGTAAAGCACACCTGTGGCTGGTTAGCACCGTGTTAGCCGTAAGGGTGGGCAAAATGGACTCAGCCGTGGGAATTCTCTTGGCGGCTTGCCGCTTAGAGAATTGGTGCCCTTGAAACTCGATCCATAGAGGTTCAAGGGCAAGTCTGGAGACCGTTCTTTGGCTCCAGACGTCCGCCCACCGCGTCCCGGTCCATTTTGCTCACCCGGCAAGGCGATGCAAAGGGCCTAACCAGCCACCAAATGGTTGTGAAGAAGTGAAAGAGGAGGCAATTTCATCATGATTACCGAAAATGCAAGTGGCGCCGTCGTATATCGTCTCGTCGACGACCAACCACAATACTTATTGTTAAAGAGTGCCACCAGCAACTTCTGGGGATTCCCCAAGGGTCACGTGGAAGGCAACGAGACCGACATTGAAACGGCCGTTCGTGAGATTCGCGAGGAAACTAGCTTGAATGTGACGGTCGACCCTACGTTCCACGCCGACTTGGATTACGACATGAAGAACGGGCACCACAAGCATGTGGTACTTTACACGTCACAAGTGCCAGCTGACGTCACGATTCATCGGCAAGTTGAAGAGATCAGTGAATTCGGCTGGTTTGACTTTGCGACAGCTCATGAACGCCTGAGTTACCCGAACCTGCAGGACTTAATGACGCAGGCCAACGCCTTCTTAACGGGGGATCGGCATGTCAAATAAAGTATTGGTCATCACCGGGGCGACTGGAACTGGCAAGACCACCGTTCAGGATTACCTGGTCGATGAGTATCCCGTGACTAAGGTGATTACGCACACGACCCGGCCGCCACGTCAGGGTGAAGTCAATGGTCGCGATTACTATTTCGAGACCGACGAGAGCTTTCCCAAGAATCATTACCTGGAGTCCGTCTTTTATTCGGGCTACCACTATGGGTCTTCTCGTGAAGGCTTAAAGGCGGGCTTCGAGCGGGCACCTTTTGTGGCCATCGTTTTGGACAGTAAGGGCGCTATTACTTATGCGCAGGAGCTGGGAGACGAGGCCGTTGTGATCTTTCTGACGGTCAGTCAACCGGACGAGTTGCTCACGCGGGTGACACAGCGCGGGGACGACCGGACCATGCTCAAGCAGCGGTTCGCGAGTCCCGAGTATCGCCGTGACCTGACCATGCCACTAGCATTGCGGGGGAAGGCGATTCAGCTGAATAATGATAACTGGCAACAGACCCAGATTAAGCTAGATCACCTGATGAAACGCTTACAGGCAGAATAAGCGTCGTCTTGGTTGAGTTTCGTTTGAAAATGTGCGAAACTTACTAGGAATTCGGACTAAATTTTTAAGAGGAGGCCGCCCATCATGGCAGATACGTTGAACGCCGCTGTGGCGATTTTAAGAAAGAATAAATTCAAGTTAACCAAGCAGCGTCACGCGTTGTTGGAGTTTTTATTGACCAATCAGGGTCATTATACGGATGTGGTGACCGTTGACGCTTACATGCGGACCGAATTTCCGGGGATGAGTCACAACACCGTCTACCGGAACCTGAAGGAATTCGAAGAGGTTGGGATCGTTGAACAGAACACGGAACAGGAACGCACGCGGGTGAAATACCAGTGTGACTTCCATCATCAACACCATCACCACTTCATTTGTCAGAACTGTGGCAAGGTCACCGAGCTGCAAATGTGCCCGATGGACTTCTTCACGGACCAACTACCGGGCTACGACATCACGGGCCACAGCTTTGAACTCTACGGTATCTGTGCGGAGTGCAAGGCGGCCGGCGTGGTTGCGGCACCCAAGAAGACGTTGGTCAATAACTAAGGTTAAAAGCTGGCGCTTGCGGCTGCCAGAGGTTTCGCCTGCTGTGGGGACCGCCTGCAGCCGAAAGACGGGCTTCCGGCTCGGTTTGAAGCCTCACAAAATTCTCGTGAGTCTTCAAACGCGTCCCGCTGTGTAAGGCCGGGGAGAATCAAACACCCGGACTAACGCAGCCGTCACGGCTGGCTACACCTCTGGCTGCCTCCAGCTGGGAGAACTTGTTAACCGTTAGTTGAATGATTAACGGTCTGGTTCTCGCAAACTATGGACTATGACGAGTTAGATGATTCATAAGTGGTCATTTAATCAGTGAAGGTTGTCTTGTGTCAGTCGTAAGGAACACAGAAAAGACCGGATAGCCGGTTTTAAAATCCGTTTAAGCCGGAGGAGGCCAGGGATGGTGCCAGCCGTGACGAGGGTGTTAGGACGGGCGTTCGATCCTTCCCGTTCTTACACCATGGGACGAGCTTGGAAACTCGCGGTTTTAGTGAGGTTTCAAGTCGAGGTCCAAGACCGATTCTCAGGCCTGGACCGGTCCCCACAGCAGGCGGAATCCCTGGCAGCCGCAGGCGACAACGAACAGTTTTAAAACCATAGGAAAAATTAAAATAAATTTGAGAAATTTTTGAACTTAACGTGGGATAATAAGAACCATTGAGTTAATTCAGAAGGAGGAATGTAGCATGGCGTACCGGACACCACCCTTTATTACGCCGTTTGCCATCGTTTCAATGGCACTCGCACTCGGCGCTACCAACGTGGTCACTAATTCCGTGACGAAGACCAATGAAGGGGCTTCACGGACGTCGACGAGTTCATCGCTAGTCGTTAACCAGTCGAACGATTCTAAGAAGAAGGCTAGTGACGACAGTAAGAAGAAGGACTCTGATTCTTCCAAGAAGGATAGCAGTGACTCGTCCAGCAAGGAAAGTAGCAGTAGTAGTAGTTCCTCGACGGATACGGAAAGTTCTTCAGCAAATTCTACATCCGAAGATAACACGAACAACGGCACAACTACTGGCACGACTGGTAGCACGGGGACGACTTCTAAGAAGAAGACGTCATCCAGCACGACGAGTTCAGCGACGACTGATAATAACAATACTGCGAGTGATGATACGACAAACAGTGATGACACCACGGACGATACCGGGTCAAGCACGTATAGTCACGCCACGACCTATAACAATACGAATGACACCAACGATACGGGTCAATAACAAAGAGAGGGGGACCGACAATGCTTAGTTTTCTTGATATGGTCAACCATTATCTGGGCTACATCAATGTGAGTGTTAAGATTAAGAATCGCATCTACGTCATTTTGGGCGCACTAGGGGATCTCTACTTGTTTTACATCGCCGTACGCTATCTCCAAAATGGTCACCCATTCTGGGGCTTATTGATTCTGTTGATTGCCTTGGTACTCTTGTACTTTGTCTATCTCAACACGGTGTACTTCTTCACCCAGAAGAAAGCACCATTCGATATCTCGCCTAAGATTGAGAAGATGCTACACATGAAGCCCAAGGAAGTCGAGGAAGACAAGCCACGACGGACGATGGGCGGAAGAAATATTCCGGCTAACGGTTACTTCGATGAGAAGAAAATATTACCTGGGAAATTAACGTCGACGCCGATCGAACAAGCCAATATTCAAAACTTGGCGGGGCGCCTGCAACAGAACCAATTGTTGCAGATGGACTATTCGGGATTGGGTGACCGTGAAATTACGGAACAGACTCGGCAGACGGGAAAGCCCGTTTACGCTTCTGGTCCCGGTGCCTTAATTCCTTACTTCGAGATGCAAACGGAAAACAATCAGTTGGTCGTTTACGCCGGCATTAACCAAGCTGAAAAGCAACGGGTCGGTGTGGTCAGTACGGTTGGTCTGCAAAATGTTGCGGACGTTCGTGACCAAATCGAACTGTATTTAGCCAACGCCACGTTGGTCGGGGGACCTTTCAAGGTTCTCGGCCGGACGTCGGTGATTGAACAAGCTAATGACTTTCAAGTGGCTGTTCAATTGGCATACAAGCATCAGGGCGACACCAAGGCAACGCCAACAAGCGCTGACCGGATGACCCGCGAATCCACGGCAACGTCACGGCGGGCACGTTACGATGAAGCGCCACAAACGGAGAGCGAGTCTGAACCGATGACTCGGACCTCCCGTTACCATCATTAATAAGCCACAATAACAATTTGCACGCTTAGAGATAACCTCTCTGGGCGTGTTTTTTTGTGCTCCAGAAACGGATGCGGTTGAACTTTGAAGCTAGGAACACGCTATGTACGCAACGTGGGGCGTGACATTGTGACGTCAATCCGCCACAAATCGAGTGAAGTGGACAGTTGAGCTCTTCAGAAGTCAGTGTGATGGGCACCGTGGCCAACCATCGTATATAGCGACGCAACTAACATAACACGCAAAGATTGAAGGAAAAGTTCACTTGAATTTTAAAAATAGTTCGGTTTTTACCCCATCACATGTCACTTTTTCTAACACTACTGTGCTAACTCACAGAAATATTTTCACCCAAACATCATAGAGTCTTAACCCGTGGTGTGCCTAACATTTTTGTACTTGAACCATCACTGGGGGTGGTTACATATGATGTGTTTATTTTGACCGGGTTATTTTTTTGGTTTAAACTTTAGCTTAGACTCAAAAAACACGGAATAAAAAATTCAGGAGTGGGAGTCGCCTTCGGGCAAATACTTTAGTTAGTGGAGGGAAAGACTTATGTCAATGATTGAATTTCACAACGTTGAAAAATACTACGGTAGCTTTCACGCACTGCATAACATTAATCTGACGATTGAGGACGGTGAAACGGTCGTGCTGATTGGACCATCCGGGTCTGGAAAGTCGACGTTGATTCGGACCATCAATGGTCTGGAATCAATTCGCCATGGGCAACTGATAGTGAACGGTCAGGACCTCGCCAACCCCAAGACCGATATGAATCGGATCCGCAAGAACGTGGGGATGGTGTTCCAACATTTTAATTTGTATGCCAACAAAACAATTCTTGAAAATATCATGTTAGCGCCACGGATCGTGTTGCATCGTGACGAGAATGAAAACAAAAAGGTTGCCATGGAAATGCTCGACCGAGTGGGCTTAGCCGACCAAGCACCCAAGATGCCTTCGCAATTATCCGGGGGGCAACAGCAACGAATCGCGATTGCCCGCTCGCTGGCAATGAAGCCCAAGTGTCTGTTATTTGACGAACCAACCAGTGCCTTGGACCCCGAAATGATCGATGATGTATTGAACGTCATGAAGACCATTGCCCGGGACTCCAGTATGACCACCCTAGTTGTGACCCACGAAATGGGCTTTGCGCGTGAAGTGGCTAACCGGGTTATCTTCATGGCTGATGGCCGGATTCTGGAAGATGACTCCAAGGAAACCTTCTTTGATGGACAACCAACGAATGAACGGGCTCGTCAATTCTTAAGCAAGATTATTACACACTAAAACGGGGGAGGAACGCGAGATATGAAAAAGTTTATTCGAATCCTCGGCTTAGTTCTGACCCTGGTGACGCTGACGGTCGTCGTCAGTGCCTGTGGTCATAAGCCACTGTCGCAACGGAATGTGTTGCAGACGGACCGCCAGAACAAGACGATTACGTGGGGTGTCAAAGCCGACACCCGGCTCTTTGGGTTACTTGATACCAAGGACAATAAGATCAAAGGTTTTGAAGTGGACCTCGCGACGGCATTGACCAAGCAGATGCTTGGCAAGGACGCCAAGGCCAAGTTCATTCAGGTGACGAGTTCGACGCGGATGCCAATGCTGAAGAACGGGAATATCGATGCCATCATTGCCACGATGACCAACACGCCAGAACGGCGGAAGCAAGTTGATTTCTCCAAGACGTACTTTTTTGCCGGGCAATCACTGCTGGTCAAACGAGGCAGTAGCATCAAGAACGTGAAGGACTTAAATAAGCAGAAGGGCACCGTCCTAGGCGTTGTTGGATCGGACTCCGTGCAAAATGTGGCGAAGGTCGCACCCGATGCCAAGGTGCTCCAACTGACCGACTATGCCCAGGCCATGACCGCTTTAAAGTCCGGTCAAGGCCAGGCGTTGACGACCGATAACGGGATTCTTTACGGGATGTCCGTTCAGAACCCTGGCTACAAGGTTACCGGGGGCACGTTCGTCTCTGAACCTTATGGGATCGCCATCGACAAGAACCAGGAACCATTTAAGACGTCCGTAAACAAGGCGTTAACGCAGTTACGTGAGAATGGGGAATACGATAAGATTCTTCACAAATGGTTCCACAACGTGAAGGGCTTTGACTACAAGGAGGCGGCTAAAGAATGATTCATATCTTTCAAGCATACGGAGGCACACTCCTCTATGGCCTTGGCCAAACGCTGTTGTGTAGCTTCATCGCATTGATTTTTAGTCTGATTATCGGGACGTTCTTTGCTTTACTGGAGGAATCACCAAGCAAGATCGGTCGGCGTATTGCGCGGGCTTATATCGAGCTCTTTCGGAACATTCCACTGCTGGTAATCACGATGTTCTTCTACGTCGTCTTCCCGCTGTACGTGGTCAAGATGAACGGGTTTACCGCCGGTACGATTGGGTTGACGCTCTACACGTCTTCCTTTATCGCCGAAACGGTGCGGGCGGGGATTCAATCCGTCGACTCCGGTCAAATGGAAGGCTCACGGTCCAATGGGTTTACGTACTGGCAAGCCATGCGTTATGTGGTGTTGCCTCAGGCCTTTCGCTACGTTATTCCACCACTGGGTAATCAATTCGTGAACCTGGTCAAGAACTCGTCGACGTTAGCCTTCGTCGGTGGGTTTGATCTGATGTATCAAGGAAACGTCATCGCCTCGAGTTCACTGGAAACCATGGCGGCTTACTCCGCCGTGGGGGTCCTTTACTTGATTATTACGATGCCAATCAGTTACTACATGCGCTACTTGGAAAAGCGGTTAGCTTAAGGGGAGGAGAATCATTATGCTGCAAAATTTTATTGATGCCTATTCTCCCGACAACCTGCGCTACCTGCTCGGGGGCTTATGGATTACGATTCTGGTTTCCGTCGTCTCGATTATTGGGAGTTTTATTATCGGGTCGATTCTCGGTGTGATTCGCTATGTGAAGATTAAATATTTATCGGCAGTCGTTGGGTTTATCATCGATGTCATTCGAAACCTGCCGTTGCTGTTGATCCTGTTCTTTACCTACTTTGGGTTACCCAACCTGGGGGTCAAGCCGGAGATTATTCCGGCGGCCATCTTAGCCATGACTATCTTTGAGTCCACAATGCTCGCTGAAATTGTGCGTTCTGGGATTCAAGCGGTCGACTCCGGTCAGATGGAAGGGGCCCGAGCCAACGGACTCACTTACTGGCAAGGACTGTGGCACATTGTGTTGCCACAAGCCTTGGTCAAAATGATTCCGGCCATCGTGAGCCAATTTATCTCATTGGTTAAGGACACGTCTCTGGCGACGATTATCCTATTGCCAGAAATGCTGTTCCGGTCACAGATTATTTATGGGCAAAACACCAATTACATTATTCCAATGTTTGTGGCGATTGCTTTGATGTACTTCGTCGTTTGTTACCTGCTATCGCTCCTATCACGCTACTTGGAAAAGCGCCAAGCATAAATTGCGTTGGATTGTGTCAGTGTGCCGCCTGCGGTAGCCAGGGATTCCGCCGCTGTGGGGACCGGTGAAAGCCTGAGAAGCGGTCTTTCACCTCGACTTTAAGCCACACCAAGTTCGGGTGTGGCTTAAAGCTCGTCCCATGCTGTAACCCCGGGAAGAACCTATCGCCCGGGCTAACACCATCGTCACGGCTGGCTGCATCCTTGGCTGCCTCCGGCTCTACGTGACAGCTCTGACAAAAATTATGTTTGGGCTGTGACCGTAGCGTGTTGGTGATTGATAAATGGTTGTTGACGAGTATTCTGCTAATAACCATGCAATGGCGTTTAACTGATAGTGTACTGAAATTAAGATAATTAAATTGAGAATAGCCATCAACACATTCGGTTTGAGTGTGTTGATGGCTATTCTGCGTGGAACTAACTTTTCTAATGTCAGTATGGAAATGTTCGGTGAATGATTTAAAAGATTGTAAAAACTGGCTAGTTCGATTGGAACTGATCGTTAAGGGTTAACTTAGCCAGAGGAGGTCAGGGGTGGAGCCAGCTGTGATGGCGATGTTAGACCATGGTTTTCGGTCTTACATCGCGGGACGTGTTTGGAAACTCGTCTGGGCCTGACGAGGTTTCAAATCGAACTGGAAGCCCGTTCTTTGGCTGGAAGTGGTCCCCACAGCAGGTGGAACCCCTGACAGCCGCAGGCGACAACCACTAACGTTCAGGGCCAAATAAAAATCATCCTCAACTGATGTGGGGATGATTTTTTGACTTATTCAGTAACTACGAATTTCTTGAAGCGGTCGAAGTCAGCCTGTTGTAGCTCAACCTTCAACGCCGTTCCTTCAGCCTCGTAGTTGGTATCCAGAACATTAGCGTTTTCGTTTAAGTATGAGACGATTTCGCCATCTGAGAAAGGTACCAGGAAGTTAGCCGTGACGTAGTTGTGGAAGACCTTTTCCTTCATTGCCTTGACTAACAGGGCAACGGAATCAGGGTCCTTGGCCGACAGAATCAGTTGATCGCCGACGCGACTCGGGTAGCTTGCTTCCGTCAGATCGGCCTTGTTAAAGACCGTGATCATTGGCACATCGGTCACGCCGATCTCTTCCAGCGTCTTCTCCGTGGTGGCCATCATGGCTTCACGGTTCGGGTCGGCGTAGTCCACGACTTGAACCAGTAAGTCGGCACTAGCAGCTTCGGCTAACGTGGAACGGAAGGCCTTGACCAGTTGGGTTGGCAATTGGCTCACGAACCCAACCGTATCACTCAACAGCAGCTTCTTTTGGTCGGGAAAGATCAGCTGTCGAACACTGGTGTCCAGCGTGGCGAACAGCATATCCTTGACGAAAACTTGTTTGTCTTCACTCTTCCCAAATTCACGGACGAGGGCGTTCATTAACGTTGACTTCCCAGCGTTGGTGTACCCGACTAGGGCAACGGAAGGTAATTCGTTACGTTCCCGTTGTTGCCGTTGGGTAGCCGCTGCCTGGGTGATTTCCTTGAGTTCGTGGTTGACGTGATTGATGGAACGTTGAATGGTCCGACGACTCATTTCAGTCTGTGATTCACCAGAACCACGGTTGGTGAAGCCACCGCCACCACCGCTACCAGTCTGCTGGTCCAGCCGTTGTGAGGCGCTGGTGTGCAGACGGGGCAGTTGGTATTGCAACATGGCCAGTTGAACCTGTAGCTTGGCTTCGCGAGACTGTGCCCGGTTGGCGAAGATTTCAAGAATCAGGCCGGTGCGGTCAATGATTCTGGCCTTCGTCCCGTTCTCTAGGTTCCGAATCTGGCTGGGGGTCAGCTCGTCATTGACGATAATGATGTCGACACCATCATCGGCGACAATTTGGGCTAATTCCTCAACCTTCCCAGTACCGAAGTAGGTACCAGGGTTGGGCTTGGGCAAAGATTGTTGAATCTCTTCTGCCACAGTCATGTTATTAGCTTCTACCAAATTTCTAAGTTCCGTCATGGAGTAGTTAAACGTGGATTGACCAGCGTTTAGACCAATCGTGATGACGGGTGTTCGTGGGGCTTCTTCCAAAAGATCACCCTCCTTTAAAGTCTATGACTTGAGTATAACATGTTTGCTCACAAGCGAATAAAGATTAGCTGGGGTAAGTAAGGTGTGATTAGGCCCATTGATGGTTTTGGCGAAAAAGTACGATGTTGACCGGGTGAAACCAACGAATTAAAAATATTTTATTATGGATATCTCATTTTTAGACAGAATGATGTGCGCACGAATGAATAAAAATTGAATTGCAATGAATGCCTATTTAACAGCGTATATGACTGCCTTGATTAGAAAGCATTAGCTTATTCGGTGCTGCTGATTGCTGGAATTGTCGATAAAAAGTGAATAAATTTCCACAAAATTAAAAATCAGCATTGATTCTCATTGAACTTTAATCTACAATAGTTGCTGTTGCTTAGTCAACGGGCAAGCTCTATTTGAGCCGTTAGTGTTCGGACAATCGATGATTAGGGTGGTTGTGAGTCGGATATTTCCTGAGAGGGATATCCGGGCACGATGACTTGCCAATCGGTGACGCGAGTCGGAATTAACGTCGCAATGTGAGTATTACATATTTAGAGGGGTCGGAATTTTATGAAGGTAAAGTCAATCGTCAAATTAGGGGCGGTGGCAGCGCTGGCAACAGTTTCATTAGCAGCGTGTGGCACTTCCTCTAGCAGTAGCAAGCAGGCTAAGGATCAAACCTTAACCTGGATGGAAAGTTCTACCTTACCAACGATGGATAATTCGCTGGCAACCGATGTCGTTTCCGGTGAAACGTTGAACAACACGGGTGAAGGTTTGCTGAAGTTCGGTAAGAACAGTAGCACCCATCCCGGGGTTGCCAAGAGTTACACCAAGTCCAAGGACGGGAAGACTTACACATTTAACTTGCGGAAGTCTAACTGGAGTAACGGGGACAAAGTAACGGCTCGTGATTTCGTTTACGGGTGGCAACGCACTGTCAACCCGAAGACGGGGTCACAATACGCCTACCTTTACGCTGACGTGGTAAATGCCAACGCCATTATGAAGGGCAAGAAGGCCGTTTCTACGTTAGGAATCAAGGCTGTCGGTGACTACAAGGTTAAGGTTACCTTGGTGCACCCAGTCAGCTACTTCCCAACGTTAGTTGCTCAGACTGCCTTCTTCCCACAAAACAAGACGGTCGTGACGAAGTACGGCAAGAAGTACGCCACGAATGCCAAGGACAACGTCTACAACGGTGCCTTCAAGCTGACCTACTGGACCGGGACGTCAGATAACTGGACGCTTTCCAAGAACAGTAAGTACTGGGATGCTAAGAACGTGAAGTTGGACAAGATCAAGTTCAGCGCCGTTAAGGACCCCCAAACCGCTCTGAGTCAATACCAGAGTGGCAAGTTGGATGCCATCTACTTGAGCGGTCAACAACCTAAAAACTACAAGAACGACAAGGATTACCATGCTCGTAACAGTTCTCGGGTCACTTACATCGAATTAAACCAAAAGAAAGACTCTATGATGCGCAACAAGAAGGCCCGTCAAGCCTTGTCTCTGGTCTTGAACCGGAAGCAATTTGTCAATAAGGTCATGGACGATGGTTCTAAGGTCGCTACTGGGATCGTTACCAGTGGTTTGGCTATCCGTAACGGTAAGGACTTTGCCCAAGAAGGCACGATTCCTGCTGCCACGGAACACAACGTTGCCAAGGCCCAAAAGCTTTGGAAGCAAGCATTGAAGGAAACTGGCCGGAAGAACTACTCATTGACCTTGATGGCCGATGACACCGCCGAAGGTAAGAGCACGACCGAATACGTTCAAAGTCAATGGTCCAAGCTGTCTAACTTCAAGGTTACCAACTCAAACTTGCCATACAAGACCCGGTTAGCTCGGTCTGCCTCTGGTCAATTTGACGCCGTCGTTACGCTTTGGGGTGCCGACTTCCCTGACCCAATCACCGACTTGTCACTCTTCACGTCCGACAACACCTACAACAATGGTAAGTGGTCGAACAAGACTTACGACAAGCTGATCAATGATGCCACGACCACGAACGCTAACAAGCCAGCCGCTCGTTGGCAGAACATGATTGATGCCCAAAAGGTTCTGTTGAAGGACCAAGGGATCATCCCTGTTTCACAAAGTGGTAAGCCACAATTGGTTAAGTCCAAGGTTAAGGGTGTCGTTTACTTCCCTGTCAGCTCTAACTGGGACTTCAGCAAAGCCTACATCGCTAACAAGTAATCTGTGCGTTTGTATCGCCTGCGGCAGTCAGGGATTCCGCCTGCTGTGGGGACCGCCTGCAGCCAAAGGGCGGGCTTCCGGCTCGGTTTGAAACCTCGCGCGGGTCATGCGAGTTTCCAAACGCGTCCCATGGTGTAACCTCGGGAAGAACCTAGCGCCCGAGCTAACACCATCGTCACTGTAGGACTGCATCCCTGACTGCCTCCGGCTGTGCTACACAGATTAAGTGTTGCTCGCCGATGAAGTGGGTGTGTTTTCAAAATTTGTCAAAGTTATCGGAACTCTCAGAAGTTGTAACTGACTTCTGGGAGTTTTTTTAGTATCCGTTGAGATTCCCTTCTTTGGGAAAATGCGGGCGTCAGTGACCTTGGTAGCCTTATTGTCAGCCACAATGAGTCCCTGCTGAAATATTTTTCAGGGGGCAGTAACTCAATGTTTGCGGCAGTTGGCGGCGTTTTAAAAGCGAAAGATTAAAATTTACTATTGATTCTCATTGTTTTATAATCTAATATATTCTTCAACGTTATGTCACTTGAGGATAATTTGTGAAGGGGTCGGAATTATATGAGGGTTAAGTCAATTGCCAAGTTAGGGGCGGTAGCGGCGTTAGCGACGATTTCGTTAGCGGCGTGTGGTACCAGCTCCAACGATAATAAGGCCAAGAATCAAACGGTTCACGTCATGGAGACCTCCGCGTTAGCGTCAATGGATAATGCCAAGGCCACCGATATCATTTCCGGTGAAACACTGAATAACACAGGTGAGGGCCTGTTGCGGTTCGGCAAGAACAGTAAGACACTGCCTGGGTTGGCGAAGAGTTACAGCAAATCCAAGGATGGGCTGACTTACACGTTTAACCTCCGGAAGTCACAATGGAGCAACGGTGAGAAGCTGACGGCTCAGGACTTCGTCTACGCATGGCGGCGGACCGTTGCGCCGAAGACCAGCTCACAGTACGCTTATCTCTACGCCGACATTAAGAATGCGAATGCGGTTATGAACGGCAAGAAGGCGCCGACTGCGCTGGGAGTTAAGAAGGATGGGGACTACAAGTTAGTCGTTACCTTGGCCCACCCAGTGAGTTACTTCCCGACGCTGGTCGCACAACAGTGTTTCTACCCCGTCAACAAGGGAGCCGTCGACAAGTACGGCAGTAAATACGCTAGCAACGCCAAAACCAACGTCTACAACGGGCCATTCAAGCTGACCTCATGGACCGGGACGTCTGATAACTGGACGTTGACCAAGAACAAGAAGTACTGGAATGCCAAGGTCGTGAAGCTACAGCACGTGAAATACAGTGCCGTGAAGGATCCACAGACGGCTTTGAGTCAATACCAGAGTGGTAAGTTGGACATCATTTCACTGAGTGGCCAACAACCTAAGAACTACAAGAACAACAAGGAATTCCATTCCCGGAAGAGTTCCCGGATCAACTACGTGGAACTGAACCAACGGAAGGATACCATGTTAAAGAACACGAAGGCTCGGCAAGCCTTGTCGATGGTCATCAACCGTAAGCAGTACGTAAACAAGGTGCTGCAAGATGGCTCAACGCCAGCGACCGGGATCGTTTCTACCGGCTTAGCTATCCGTAACGGTAAGGACTTTGCCAAGGAAGCAACCGTGCCATCAGCAACGGATTACAATTTAGCCAAGGCCCAGAAGTTATGGAACCAGGCCCTGAAGGAAACTGGACGGACGAGCTACTCACTGACCTTATTGGGTGACGATACGCCAGCCGGTAAATCCGCAACTGAGTACATCCAAAGTCAATGGGGTAAGCTGGATCACTTCAAGGTGACGAATTCCAACATTCCTTACAAGACGCGGTTATCTCGGTCACAAAATGGCCAGTTCCAAGCCGTTGTCAGTGGCTGGAGTGCTGACTTCCCAGACCCAATCACCGACCTGTCCCTCTTCACCACGGGGAACACGTACAACAATGGGAGATGGTCTTCCAAGGCTTACGACAAGCTGATCAACGATGCGACGATCACCAATGCCAACAAGCCAGGTGCTCGGTGGCAGAACCTCGTGGATGCCCAGAAGGTCCTGCTGAAGGACCAAGGGATCATTCCGTTCTACCAGACAGGGATGCCACAATTAGTGAAGTCTAAGGTCAAGGGTGTCGTCTACTTCCCAGTCGGCGCCAATTGGGATTACAGCCGGGCCTACATTGCTAAGTAGTGTTTGCGCGCCTGCGACAGTCAGAGATTCCGCCTGCTGTGGGGACCGGTGAAAGCCTGAGAAGCGGTCTTTCACCTCGACTTTAAGCCACGCCAGGTTCGGGCGTAGCTCAAAGCTCGTCCCATGCTGTAACCCCGGGAAGAATCTAACACCCGGGCTAACACCATCGACACAGCTGGCTTCATCCCTGACTGTCTCCGGCTACACTATATTAGCAATGTAGTCGCTACTGTACCTGCCCGTATCCTATAGTATTATCAAGAGTTCTCTGAAAGGTATTTAACTTCGGAGAACTCTTTTTCTGCTTCAGAGAGAGACACCGTCCTGAGAGCCTGCTGGTGCGTTTGCATAGGATTAGCGTCCTATATGGCAGATGGGGCTGATTTATCGTCACCTGAGGGATTTTAAAGCGATTTACGGCGGCTCTTGAGGTCGTTCAGGGTTAATTTCGTTTTTAGTCAAAAGCAGTGGCAATTTTCTCATAATTCGGTTTTCTACATAAATTGAATAATATTCATAAATTAATAGTGGGTGCAATCGGTACATCACTCGAGAATGAGCGGGGTGGTGATGCGTCTAGACCATTAAAAATCCTAATTACGTTCTCAGCTTTCCGGGTTTAGCGTTTTACGAAAGCCGTGGTACAGCGGCAATTATCTGACATTGTGGTGACACATGGACTTGGTGATTGTTGTCGGACTAGGGCTGTTGGGAAAGTGTGGGGATCGGTTAGTACGGTGACTAATCATAATGAATGTATAATAGGTAAATATTTATGTAAGCGTTATCTCAGAATTATCACTAAAATGAGAAAAATTATACTCAAAAATTTTATTTTTGCACAACGAATACCCGTCTAACGGCGTTTGTAACTGTATATTTAAATTTTATTAGTTTTTACCATTGATTTTAATTGTTTTCTAATATACAATTGGAAACATCAAATTTGAGGATGTCAATTTATTTCACTAACAACACATAGAGGGGTTGGATATCAATGAAAATCAATTCGGCAGTCAAACTCGGGACGGTGGCCACGTTCGCGGCAGTATTACTTGCAGCGTGTGGCTCATCGTCAAGCAGTTCTAGCGAGGCTAGCAAGCAAACGTTAAACTGGATGGAAAGTTCCGCTTTACCATCAATGGATTCCGCTACAGCAAC
The DNA here is from genome assembly GCF_003946395.1 of Levilactobacillus fuyuanensis. GTDB lineage: Bacteria > Bacillota > Bacilli > Lactobacillales > Lactobacillaceae > Levilactobacillus > Levilactobacillus fuyuanensis. Next base: position 162,605 of record NZ_RHNZ01000004.1, read on the forward strand.
TGACGTGGTTTCTGGGGAAACCTTGAACAACACCAATGAAGGTCTGTTACGGTTCGGTAAGAACAGTAAGGTTCATCCTGGGGTTGCCAAGAGTTATACGGTGTCTAAAGACGGCAAGACGTATACCTTCAACTTACGGAAGTCTAACTGGAGTAACGGGACCAAAGTTACGGCTAAAGATTTCGTTTATGCCTGGCAACGCACCGTTAATCCTAAGACCGCTTCACAATATGCTTACATGTACGCACCTGTGAAGAACGCTAACGCAATCATGACTAGCAAGAAGCCAGTTTCCAGCTTAGGGATCAAGGCAGAAGGCAATTACAAAGTCGTCGTCACGTTGACACAAGCAACGAGCTACTTCCCATCATTAGTGGCTAGTCCCATGTTCTTCCCACAAAGTAAAGCCGTCGTTGATAAGTACGGTAAGAAGTTTGCAACGAACGCCAAGGATAACGTCTACAACGGTCCATTCAAGTTGACCTACTGGACCGGGACGTCTGACAACTGGTCGATGAGTAAAAACACTGAGTACTGGAACGCAAAGAATGTTAAACTGAAGAAGATTAACTTCAAGACGATGAAGGATCCGCAAACTTCTTTGAGCCAATACCAAAGCGGCAAGCTGGACGCGACTTACTTAAGTGGTCAACAACCTAAGAACTACAAGAACAGCAAGCAATACGTTGAACGTAAAGGGGCTTCAACCTTCTACATTGAATTGAACCAACGGAAAGACAGCATGATGAAGAACAAGAAGGCCCGTCAAGCATTGTCCTTGGCAATCAACCGGAAGCAATTCGTCAACAAGGTCTTAGCCGATGGCTCAACGCAAACGAAGGGCCTGGTCTCAACGGGTCTGATGTCTTACAAGGGTAAGGACTTCAACACTGCTTCATACGTGCCAGAAGCAACCAACCATGACTTAGCTAAGGCGAAGACATTGTGGAAGCAAGCACTGAAGGAAACGGGTCGTTCAAGCTACAACTTAACGCTGATGGCCGACGATACGCCAGCTGGTAAGAACACGTTGGAATTCGTTCAAAGTCAATGGTCTAAGTTGGGCAACATCAAGGTTACCAACCAAAGCTTACCATTCAAGACGCGTTTAGCACGTTCTGAAAATGGGCAATTCCAAGCCGTTGTATCTGGCTGGGGTGCTGATTACCCTGACGCCATCTCCTTCCTGGAAATGTTCACGAAGACCAACTCCTACAACCGTGGGAAGTGGAACAATGCCGAATACAACAAGGACATTGCCGCTGCTGATGGTAAGGATGCCAACAACCAAGCTGCTCGTTGGAACGATTTAGTTGATGCTCAAAAGACGTTGATGAAGGACCAAGGGATCATCCCATTGTACCAACAAGGGAAATCACAACTGGTCAAGTCTAACGTCAAGGGTGTTATCTACTTCCCAACCGGCGCTAACTGGGACTTCAGTAAGGCTTACATTTCTAAATAATCGAATCTAATATTAGTCATTACGCGTAAGAGAACGTTATAGTTTTAATCGGGGAGTAAGGATTAACGAAGCAGTTAGTCCTTACTTTTCGATATATAGCAATCATTTATCGTCTTGTTGTTTTCATATAATTCTTGTTAAGCTTAACAACTTAACGGTAACGAATAAGTCTACTGATTGAGAGGTAAACAAATGGCAAAGTACCTAGCAAAGCGGATCTTCTATCTGATCCTGACCTTATTCATCGTTATTACCGTCACATTCTTCCTGATGAAGTTGTTACCCGGGACGCCACTGACGAACCAAGCCAAGTTGTCCAAGAGCCAGATTGCATTGATTTACCAGCAATATGGTTTGGATAAGCCGGTTTGGCAACAATACCTGCTGTACCTGGCAGGGGCCGTCAAAGGTAACTTCGGGACTTCATTCCAGTTCAGTGACCAACCCGTGTCCTACCTGCTCTCTAGCCGGATTGGACCATCCTTACAGATTGGGCTGCAAGCCATGATTGTGGGTGTCATTGTCGGAATCATCATCGGGGCCTTCGGTGCGATGAAGCAAAATACGTGGGTCGACACCACGACAACTGTTGTTTCCATCTTAGGGATCTCAATTCCTTCCTTCGTCTTAGCCGTACTGTTACAGTACTACTTAGGATTGAAGTTGGGCTGGTTCCCAATCGCTGAATGGGGGGGCTTTATCTACACGGTATTGCCAACCTTAGCGTTAGGCGCGACGCCGTTAGCCGAATCGGCGCGGTTCGTGCGGACGGAAATGGTCGATGTGTTGAGTTCTGATTACATTGAGTTAGCCAAGGCTAAAGGCCTGAGTCGGATGGGGGTTATTTACCACCATGCGCTGCGGAACAGTTTGATTCCGCTGATCACGATTGTGGGTCCTTTAGCGGTTAACATCATGACCGGGTCGATGGTTGTTGAAAACATCTTCTCCATCCCCGGGATTGGGGAACAGTTCGTCAAGTCTGTCTTGACCAACGATTACCCAACCATCATGGGCTTGACCATCATCTATTCATTCATGTTGTGTGTCGTTCTGTTGATCACCGATATCCTTTACGGAATCGTTGACCCACGGATTCGGCTTACAGGAAAGGCTAACTAGGAGGTAAATAAATGGCAGATACAGTAAAACTCCCAGAAGATAGCTTTAAGCCCATCACGGCCGATGACCGTGCGGCTTTAGATAGTGAAAAGATTGCGGCACCGTCACTGACCTTTACACAGGATGCTTGGCGGCGGTTAAAGAAGAACCGGGGCGCTTGGGTGTCTCTGATTCTTTTAGGAATCATCTTCTTACTAGCTTTCGGCTCCATCTTCGTTTCACCGCACAATCCTAATGCCGTGAATCCATCATACGCAAACTTACCCTCAAAAATCCCTGGAATTGGCATCAACGGTTTCAACGGGACGCTGGTTCAGGCCGGTCAACGGGTCGACGCCTACAAGCAAGCTGGGGCCACTGGTGCACATTACATCATGGGAACCGACTACCTAGGGCGGGACTTGTTCTCCCGGGTCCTTTACGGGACGCGAATTTCCCTGATCATTGCGTTAGTTGCGACACTGTTTGACTTGACGATTGGGGTGACCTACGGGTTGTTCTCCGGTTGGAAAGGGGGACGGGTTGATACGTTCATGCAACGGGTCATTGAAATCATCCTGTCCATTCCTAACCTGGTCGTTATCGTCCTGTTGATTTTGATTCTGAAACCCGGGATGGCCTCGATCATTATTGCCATCGCGTTAACCTCGTGGGTGAACATGGCCCGGCTGGTTCGAGCGCAGACGTTGGAAATCAAGGAACAAGAGTACATCTTAGCGGCGAGAACGCTGGGTGAAAGCTCGTTCAAGATTGCCTTCAAGCATCTGCTGCCAAACCTATCGAGTGTCATCATCATCAACACGATGTTTACCATTCCTAGTGCCATCTTCTTCGAAGCCACGCTGTCCTATATCGGGATCGGGATTTCATCCCCACAAGCTTCGTTAGGGACGCTGTTAAATGATGGGCAAAAGAACTTCCAGTTCCTGCCTTATCAAATGTGGTGGCCAGCACTGATCCTATGTATCATCATGTTAGCCTTTAACCTTTTGGGTGATGGGTTGCGGGATGCATTCGATCCGCGGACGAAAGAGTAGGTGAGATGACGTCATGGATAACGAAAAAGACATTTTAGAGGTCCGGAATTTACAAGTTAACTTCAAGACTTATGCCGGTGACGTTAAGGCCATTCGGAACGTTAGCTTTGATTTACGGAAAGGTGAAACACTTGCCATTGTTGGGGAATCTGGTTCTGGGAAATCCGTTACGACGCGGACCATCATGGGTCTGAATGCGTCGAACGCCGATATTACCAGCGGCTCGATCATCTACAAGGGACAAGACCTGTTGAAGAAGAGCGAGAAGGAAATGCAGGCCATTCGGGGCCAAGACATTGCCGAAATCTTCCAGGATCCAATGACTTCATTGGACCCAACCATGAAGATCGGGCGGCAGATTGCCGAACCCTTAATGGTCCACAAGGGTATGAAGAAGGAAAAAGCCTTGGCACAAGCCTTGGAAATGATGAAGTTAGTCGGGATTACGGACGCAGAAAACCGGATCAACGACTATCCGCACCAATTCTCCGGTGGGATGCGGCAACGGATCGTGATTGCGATTGCGTTGATCAACTACCCCGAAGTTCTGATTGCCGATGAACCAACGACTGCTTTGGATGTCACCATTCAGTCACAGATTCTGCATTTGATGAAAGAACTACAGGACAAGATTTCAACGTCGATCATCTTTATCACCCATGATTTAGGGGTGGTTGCTGGGATGGCCGACCGGGTTGCCGTCATGTACGCGGGTAAAATTGTGGAATACGGCACCGTCGATGAAATCTTCTACAACCCGAAGCACCCGTACACGTGGGGGCTGCTGAGTTCGATGCCGACGCTGGATTCGAGTGGTGATTCCTTGCCATCGATTCCCGGGACGCCACCGGATTTACTGGATCCACCAACTGGGGATGCCTTTGCGGCTCGGAACGCCTATGCACTGAAGATCGATACGGAACAAGAGCCACCGTTCTTCAAGGTTTCCGATACGCACTACGCGGCCACTTGGTTGCTCCATCCGGATGCACCCAAGGTGACGCCACCAGCACAGATCGTTGAACGTCAAGAGAAGTACGCGAAGATGCAAAAGGCTTGGTTGAAGACGCAACAGTCGACCACGCCGGTTGAAGAAGAGGAGGAACAGCAATAATGGACTACGAAAATGCCGAAAAAATCCTCGAGGTCAAGCACCTCAAGCAGTACTTCAACGTGGGTAAAGCTGATGAAGTGCGCGCCGTTGATGACATTTCATTTGATATCTACAAGGGTGAAACCTTTGGCTTAGTTGGGGAATCTGGTTCAGGTAAGACCACCACTGGTCGGGCCATCATTCATCTGTACGAACCAACGTCCGGCGAAATCTTGTTTGACGGTAAGAACGTCGATTCCTTCACGAGTAAGAAGGACCAACGTGACTTCCGCCAAGAGATGCAGATGATCTTCCAAGATCCTTACGCCTCACTGAATCCACGGATGAAGGTCAAGGACATCGTCGCCGAGGGGATTGATATCAACAACCTCGCCAAGGATGATGCCGACCGAACCAAGCAGGTCGAAGACTTACTGGAAACGGTTGGCCTGAACAAGGACCACTCCAGTCGGTACCCCCACGAATTTTCCGGTGGGCAACGGCAACGGATCGGGATTGCCCGGGCGTTAGCCGTGAACCCCAAGTTCGTGATCGCCGATGAACCCATCTCAGCTTTGGATGTGTCGATTCAGGCACAAGTCGTGAACTTGATGAAGCAGTTACAACGAGAACAGGGCTTAACGTACCTGTTCATCGCCCATGACCTCTCCATGGTCAAGTACATCTCCGATCGTATCGGGGTTATGCACTACGGCCGGATGCTAGAGATCGCCGATGCCGACGAAATCTACGCGCACCCGTTACACGACTACACCAAGAGTCTCCTGTCAGCCGTCCCAGTACCCGATCCAGAGTTCGAACGGACCCGGGAAGAAATTGCTTACGACGGTAGCCAGGAAAATGACGGTAAGGAACGTCACTTGGTAGAAATCGCCCCACGTCACTGGGTCCGCGCAGCGAAGGATGAAATCTTCATGTACAAGCAACGCGCCCAGGAAGCGTCATTGATTAAAGAATAAAGAATGTGGAAGCAGGCGGTAATCAGTGAGCATTAACGTCGTAAAGTTAGAAATCCCGAATCTGGATTTCTGGCTTTACGGGGTTAAGCGGAGCTGGTTGCCTGCTGGAACACGTTTCGGCAACATAACCACAAAGAACGTTTTACGGAAGGTCCAAGAGCAATCCAGCTCTTGGGCCTTTTTTGCGCAACTTCAAAGGGCCAAACCGGTCGCCTGCGGCTGTCAGGGATTCCGCCTGCTGTGGGGACCGGTCCAAGCCAAAGGGCGGTCTTGGACCTCGACTTGAAACCTCGCAAGGGCCGCGAGTTTCCAAGCTCGTCCCATGGTGTAAGAACGGGAAGAACCAAGCGCCCGTCCTAACACCATCGTCACGGCCGGCTACACCCTGACCTCCTCCGGCTGAGCTAGATTATTTATCCATATGCGTTGGCGGAGCTGACCCCCGAATTGTGTAGGACTGCTATTTGAAATAGTCCCTACACTACTACCAATGTAATTTTTACGGATTTAGTCGCATGAAAGACGCGAGCTTTAGTGGAACTTAATCTTTCCAGCGATTAGTTGTCCGACTAGCCAAACGTGAATTGACGGTGAAATCGGCGTTACTGGCGGCTTCACAAACACCATAACTGCCGAGGGGAGACGCCTGAATAATGTCGTCCCGCAACCATCACCACATCAAAAAAACGCCAAACCAGCGAGTGTGGTTTGGCGTTCGATTTCATATGCGAGCGGGTGCTTAAAGCACAGGCCCCTCAGAGTTGTTGTAGTAGTCGACGTGGTACTGGCCATCGGTGACGGTCAGCTTGGTGATACTGCCGTTGTCGACGGGGATTGAGATGTCGATGTCGGAGAACTTGGAAACGGTACTCCGAATGGTCGTGCTGTGCGTGGCAATCATGATCTTGTCGCCATCGTTAGCCGCAGCCACCACGCGGTCGAAGCCGGGTTGGAGGCGGGCCCAGAAGGCGGTGTTATCTTCGGCATCGCCGTAAGGATCTTGGGCGTGGAACATGTCCTTGGTCTTCTCAATCGTGAGACCGGCAATCATGTCGTCAAAGGTGTGAAATCCCTTGGGACTGCCGACCGTGTGCCAAGTTTCACCTTCGTCCATGCCTTCAAAGAATCCGAAGCTTTCTTCCCGGAAAGCGGGTTCGGTCTGAAGGGCGCTCTGGTCGAGTGAATTTGCGGCAAGGATGATATCTGCGGTGCGTTGGGCCCGAGACATATCGCTGGCGTAGGCTGCCGCAAAAGGAATATTGGCCAGTCGTTCACCGGCGCGTTTGGCATCGGCCAGGCCTTTGTCGGTCAACGGGGCATCGATCCACCCCTGAATGCGGAAATACTTGTTCAGAAAGGTTTGGCCGTGACGGACCAAATAAAGTTCAACTGTCGCCATGTCATTCGCTCCTTTAAAATTAAATGTAATTTAGTACTGTCTCTGTGATTAATTTGGTGAAAATTGCCGCCTGCGGCTGTCAGAAACTCCGCCTGCTGTGGGGACCGGTTCAAGCCAAAGAGCGGTCTTGAACCTCGACTTGAAACCTCGCAAAACCACGAGTTTCCAAGCTCGTCCCATGGTGTAAGAACGGAAAGAACCGTCCGTCCTAACACCATAAGCACGGCCGGCTACGTTCCTGACCTCCTCCGGCTAAGATAACGACTTAATTTAAAGCTTGGAGAGGTACCAAGACAAAATTTGATTTTAATTAAATGCCAAGTGTCACTCGTTCTACAGACATAACCAGCTAGTTTATGAATGAAACAGAATAGTCCAAACAGATATTACTAATTGTAAGCATCGTTAGAAGCCCATCGGTCAATGTTAAGTCGCGATTACTGTGTTGCCAAGCCGTAGGAGGCCAGGGGTGTAGCCAGCTGTGTCGGTGGTGTTAACTGACGTTTTTTGTCAGTTTACAGCACGGGATGATCTTGGAGACGTGCTGGTTTTGAGCGCGGCTTCAAGTCAAGCTGGAAGCCGGATCTTTGGCTGGAAGCGACCCCATAGCGGGCGGAATCCCTGGCAGCCGAAGGCGACACAACCGACAGTAATCAGCGGGTATCATTGTAACAGTTTTAATTGAGAATGCCTAGTTCGCGCCGAATTTCACGAGCCTTTTCCGGCGTACTCGTAAAGATAATCCGGTCATTGAACTTCAGCAGGGTGCCCCCAGTTGGCCGGACAAAGTGGCCGTTGCGGAAAATCTGGCTGATGGTGATGTCACCCACAAAGTCCAGGTTGCGAATCTGCTGGTCGGTGTAGCGGCGGTTACGCAGCGCCACTTCGTAGACGGCAGAGGACGAGGCCGTCATCATGCGCAGCGTCGTTGGGGCTTCAATCAGGCTCCGGAGCATGGCGATGTTGACGTTTGGCGTGTTGTAGACCTCGATACCTAAGTCATGCAGCTCGTCTTCTCGCTCGTCGAGGATATTGCGGTCCTCGAAGCGGACGATGACCCGGTTGACGCCGTACGCTTTGGCTGCTTTGGCGAGTTCGTAATTCTTATTGGCATTGAAATGCCCCAGTACCACGATATCCGCGTCAAAGACGTCTTTGTCCGTAACGTAGTCGGTATCGAGGGAGTCCAGCAGGGACACGTTGACCTCGGAATTGTAGGTCTTGTAGTTGGCTTGTTTATCGGTGTACATGCTGATGTCATACCAGCTGTCCGCCAATTGTTGGGCGACCGGCACCGTCAGAAGGTTGGTCCCGATGAAGTGGACCGTCGACTTCTTCAAGTCTTCGGCCTCGGCGGTGTAGCCGGTGTTAAACAACAGGGGTCCCAGCACACAGGTCAGGATGGCGGCCAACAGGAAGGCCCCAGACTGTTGACTGGTGACGACCTTCATGGTTTTGGCGACTTGCAAGACGGCCAGGACCATGGTGATGGTGGTCGACGTGATGGCCATTCCGGCAAAGGCATTGCCCCGTTTGAACCGTAACCGCAGGATGAAGTAGACGGCGGCTTTGGCGAGCAGGTAGGCGACCAGAAAGGCAGGAATCAGGAGTAGGGTGGCGGAATCGGACAGCAGGGTGCGCAGGTTCAACTCGACCCCGCTCATCATAAAGAACATCGGAATAAAGAAGCCATAACCGATACCATCCAGACGCGTCCGGGTGTCTTCTTGCGGTTGCAGGAGCTTCATGACGATCCCGGCAACGAAGGCTCCCAGGATACCCTCGGCCCCGACGGATTCGGCGATAACTACCATGCTGAAAATCAGGAAGAAGGCCAGCCGAATATCCAGTTGCGTCGTGGATTTATTGATGCTATTGAAGAAGGTAAAGAACGGTTTGAACCGACGGAAGAGGACCCCAGCAGCCAGGAAGACTAGGAGTAATAGCCAGAGGGATTTGCCGCCTTTACCGAAGATGGAGGCGTAGATGGTCAGCGCAAATAGGGGAATAATTTCTCCCAACGCGGCGATCAGCAGGACCGTCTGACCAAAGGGCTTACTCAGCAGTTCCTTTTCCTTCAGCGTGGCGATGACGATTCCTAGAGAGATCGTCATGAAGATAATGGCGGCCAACCAGGGGTCCTTGAAGAGCCCGGTCCACTGGCAGATGAAGCCGAGCAGTAACGCACTAGCGGCCACAGCGACATAGCTCGTGATGGCAATGAAGACCGGTGAGTACTTGGGCGCACTGCCGGCGACCTTGGCGGCCAGTGGCGTTTGCGGTTGCTTGCGGCGGTTGAAGAGACTGAAATCAATCTCCATCCCACTGAGAAACATCAGGAAGATGACCCCGGTGTTTGATAATAAAGTTAACGTATCGTTGGTATGAACGATATTGAAGAGACTCGGTCCCAGCATGATGCCGACTAGGATTTCCACCACAGCGGTCGGAAGTACGGTGAGCTTGAATTTCGCCATAACTAGCGGCGTGACTAACGCGGCGGTTAAAATAATTAATAAGGAAACTTGGTCCATAACTGTCACCCCCGAAAAAATATCTTCTCAATTATAACAAAGTTGGGCGAAACTAGCCGACATTAAGCAGTCACATTCCTTTATTTATAAGGGGATTAAGTGTAGAATTGTAAGTCGAATTATTAGCCTTAACGGCGCTGAATCCGGGGGAGCGTAAGCAGTATCGGTGGCAATGATGGCCCTGTAAAGTGAGGCGCATCAGCCATTGATCCTGGCGGTCTACATAAGCGGCGTTAGGGCACGATGATTAGGTATTTCACGACTAGGTTGCCCGGTTAATTCGAGGAGGGATTGGCTTGCCAGATTCAATCAAGGCTCATGAGCAAGAACATTTAGATGAAGTGGTCGCGAAGATCAAGGTCGCGCAGACTGAATCCAAGAAGCGGATCGATTCTGCCGAGGATGACGAGGCGGGAATTCGCAAAAACTTTGTCAACGACTTACGAATCAAGACGGACAGTTACGAAGGTATTCTGGAAACGGCGCTATCCGTGCGTCAGCAACAACAGATGTTGGCTGAACGTCAGAACAGTTGGCAACATGCGACGACGGAACTGTCGACGCTGAAGCGGTTGGAAAAGAAGGCCTACTTTGCCCGTATCGATTTCCAAGAAGGGGCCAAGTCCAAGCCGGAAACCATCTATATTGGGCTGGGATCGTTCTCTGATTCCCCCGATCATTTTCTGATCTACGACTGGCGGGCACCCATCTCCAGCATTTACTACGATGGCGAGTTGGGTGACGTCAGCTATCAGACGCCCGATGGGGAACAGACCGTGGATGTTCAACTCAAACGGCAATTCCAGATTGAGGACGGCACGATCATCACGCTCTACGACACCGACCAAACGGTGACCGACCAGATGCTGCTGTCCGCGTTGAGCGAACACTCCGATACCAAGATGAAGAGTATCGTGACGACCATTCAGAAGGAACAAAACCGGATCATCCGAGACACCGGTTCCGACCTGCTATTCGTGCAGGGAGCTGCGGGGTCTGGGAAGACGGCGGCGATTCTACAACGGGTCGCCTACCTGTTGTACCGTTACCGGGGCCATTTGACGGCCGGCCAAGTCATGCTGTTCTCGCCGAACCAACTGTTCAACGACTACATCGACCAGGTCTTGCCAGAACTCGGTGAGCACAACATGGTCCAGATGACGTACTATCAGTACGCTGGCCGTCGCTTACCGAAGATCGACGTGGAAACGCTGGCCCAACGGTTTGGCGAAACCAACACGCCCGCTCAGGAACGCATCAGTCGCCTGAAGGGGAGCTTGGAGTTCTTCGACGCCGTGACCGGTTACGCCGACCATTTGGAAAGTACCGATATGGTCTTCAGAAATATTAAATTCAACGGGAAAGTCTTTATCCCGAAAGAAAAAATTCAAGAAATTTACTACAGCTTTAATCGGAACTATCACCTGTCCAACCGGCTTCAGGCGACGAAGGAAGCCCTGATTCGGATTCTCAACCGGCGAATCTCCAGCGAAATGAAGACGAAGTGGGTTGAAGATACGATTCAGGACCTCGACCGTGAACATCTGAACGCGTTGTACGGGGATGAACCACGGGAGTTTGAATCTGCCGACAAGGAGTTCCAATTCCTAGCACGGAAGGTCGTCATGCAGTCATTTGGCCCGATTCGTAAGGCCATCGTGCGGGCCCGGTTTCTGAGCATCAATAACCAGTACGTGCACATGCTGCGGGACATGCCGAACCGCATTGAGCTGCAGGACTATCACATCAGCGCGGCAGATTGGCAAGCTAGTGTGGAAGAGTCCGTGGCTAAGCTGCGCGATCACAGCATGCAGCTGGTCGATACCACGCCGTACCTGTACCTCTACGATAAGATGACTGGGAAGGCTGGCGAACGCGACATGCGCTACGTCTTCCTGGATGAAATTCAGGACTACAACGCCTTTCAACTGGCGTTTTTGAAATTCAGTTTCCCTCGCGCACGTTTCACGATGCTGGGAGACCTGAACCAGGCCATCTTCACCAAGGAAAATAGCCGCACGCTGTTGCAGGAGCTCAGTACGATGTTTGATCCGGACAAGACTAAGGTCGTCCAGTTAACGCAGTCGTACCGGTCCACGCAGCAGGTGACGGACTTCACCAAGCATATCTTGAAGAACGGTGAAGCGGTCACGGCCTTTGATCGTGAAGGCGAATTGCCAACGGTCACGGTCGCTGCGGACGAAGCGGACGGCTTGCAGCGGGTCATTGACCTGGTCAAGCAAAACGATGCCGAGAACGAGACGACGGCGATTATTGGCAAGGACCTGGCAGATTGTCGGGACCTGACCGAAAAGTTGCGGGAACAAGGCGTAGCGGTCACCCTGATTCAGTCGGAAAATCAACGACTGGCACCGGGACTGATTGTGGTCCCATCATTCCTGGCCAAGGGGTTGGAATTCGATGCGGTTATTGTTTGGCAGGCATCGGCTAGCCGCTTTGGGGCAGACGATGAACGCCAGTTGCTCTACACCATTTGCTCACGGGCAATGCACCGGCTGAGCTTGGTGGCGGTGGGCGAGGTTTCCCCACTCCTGAGCGACGTCCCAACCGATGAGTATGAAATGGTCTAAAACTGTGTGTAAAAGTACGCCTTACCGGGTGGTAAAAATCGGCCGTGACGCTGTGGGCGGACGCCGGAAGCCGAAGAGCGGTCTTCCGGCTTGGTCTTGAACCTCTGAGAAACGAGTTTCAAAGCCACCAATTCTCTAAGTGGCTCTGCCACTAAGAGAATTCCCACGGCTGAGCCGATTTTCGCCACCCTCACGGCTTACACGGTGGCTGACCATTTCATACGGATCTGGTCGGCAGCTTAGGGCAGTTTTGATTTAATAATTTGATAGCAATCGAGGTCAAGCTCAGTGATGGGTTTGGCCTTTTTGCTATCTAAGGGAATTTGAAATCATATTATTTGATGGTTACTATCGTATTTTAGTCATAGATATGGCATTAAATGTGGTACCTGTGACTTAATTTGATTTGGCCTAAGTTGATTGCGAACACTGGGTGGTGAAAAACAGTCGCCTCCGCCTGTCAGGGATTCCACCTGCTGTGGGACCGGTGAGAGCCTGTGAAGCGGTCTCTCGCCTCGACTTGAAGCCTCGCCAGAACCGCGAGTCTTCAAGTGCGTCCTGCGATGTAAGGCCGGGAAGAAACAAGCGCCCGGTCTAACGTCGCTGTCACGGCTGGCTCCATCCCTGACAGGCTACGGCTAAGTGCATTTTTCACTACCCTCACGGCTTACATGGTGGTCGATCATTTCATACGGATCTGTTCGGCAGCGTGTGTCTGAGTTGGGTAATTATTAAATAACAATCAAGGTCAAGCTCAGCAATGAGTTTGGCCTTTTTATTTGGCTATTTTTCGCGATTGGTAGTAGCTAGGGTGAGGGACGATTGTCTGGCCAATCTCGCGTTAAACTTTCTCAGCGAACCACGAGGAATCCACCGTTATCTGCGGTATAATGGGGCTAATTATTTCTGAAAAAGTTGAGGTGTCCCCATGTCAGATCCCATCAATTACAATGCGTTTACCCGTGCTCAGTGGCGGGCGTTTTCCGACGATGCGACGTTGCCGTTGACCCAGGAAAGCCTGCGGCAAGTTAAGGCCTTTAACGACCGGATTTCCCTGCAAGACGTTCAGGATATTTATATTCCGTTGGTGCACTTGTTGCGGTTAGAATTTGATCACTACCAGCAGCTTCAGCAGGCCAAGGCCCGCTTTTTGCAACGGCCAGCGCACCGGGTGCCCTTTATCATCGGCATTGCCGGGAGCGTGGCCGTCGGGAAGAGTACCACGGCGCGGCTACTGGAAGTCTTACTGAATCACTACTTTCAAGGACAGCGCATTCAGCTGATCACGACCGATGGGTTCCTCTACAGCAATGAGGAGCTGAAGAAGCGCAATCTCATGGCGCGTAAGGGCTTCCCGGAGAGCTATGATATGGCTGGGCTGATTCGCTTCCTAAATAGCGTGAAGGCCGGGCAATCGCTGATTAAGGCACCGGTCTATTCCCACAAAATCTATGACATCGTTCCTGAGCAGTATGAATATATCGTCCATCCAGACGTGCTAATTGTGGAGGGCATTAATACCCTGCAATTACCGACCAATGAACAAATTTATGTGAGCGATTTTACTGACTTCTCCCTGTACGTGGACGCCGATCCTGGGTTAATTGAGGACTGGTTCCTGGAACGGTTCGACTTGTTACTGAACACGGCCTTTCAGGACCCAACCAACTACTATTATCCGTATGCGATTGGCGGACATGACCAGGCCATCGCCAAGGCCAAGCAGGTTTGGCACGATATTGACTTAAAAAATCTGGAGGAATACATTCTGCCCACGCGTAACCGGGCGGATATGATTATTCACAAGACGTTCCATCACCGGGTGGATCGGCTGTTGTTGCGGAAATATTAGGAGGGAACGCGATGCTTCGAGACGCAACCATTGTGGACGCCGATTCCGTCGCGATGCTGGTGCTTCACGAGTTGGAGCGACGGCAACTACGGCGGTTACGGCGTCTGAGTAAGGAGCAGTTGTCCCAGCTTTTATTTGTTGGCTATCATCAGCTGGCGTTTCGCTACGGCTATCCTCTGGCACGGGTGTATCAGAACCAGGGTGTCGCGGTTGGCGTAGCCTATGGTTATCCAGCGGCGGTTGAGAGCACGCTGGATAATCAGTGGACGGCGTTGTTTGAGCGGTTGCAGGTCGCACCGCCCCAGCAGGCGGTGGTGACACCGCGGGCCCGTCCCGATGAGTGGTATCTGGATATGCTGACGGTTCGCGGTCGGTACCAGGGCAAGACCTATCAGGGTTGGTGGTTTGCCGAGTGGCTGATGGGGGATGCGATTCACCGCGCCAGATTGAGTGGCGCCAACACCATGGGGATGGACGTGCGGCCGGGGAGTTCTCTCGCGAAGCTTGCGGCCCAGTACGGTTTTGTGGCGGTTGAACGCCGGAAGCTGGATCGGCAGACGTATTTTCATTTACGATTGAATTTGCGGGGAAATAAATGGTAGCCGGTCAGCTGGAACCACTTAGGCGGCGAAACCGATTGACGGGTGAAACAATTCTCCCTGATTTCTGTTGGATTTAGATTGACCCGCGTTTCAGAAATCGGTATGATAGTACCAATGTTGAAAAGAAGAAAGGGTGAATGGCTTGGCAAACGTTGATATGTCCAAATTCGATAAGATTATCGTCTTGGACTTCGGAAGTCAATATAATCAATTGATTACGCGCCGGATTCGTGACATGGGCGTTTACTCTGAATTGAAGGCGCACACCATGAGTGCGGCCGAAATCAAGGCTTGGGGCCCCAAGGGGATTATCTTCTCCGGGGGACCAAACAGCGTGTACGACAGCAGTGCGTTTAACGTTGACCCTGAGATCTTCGAGTTAGGGATTCCGATTCTGGGAATCTGTTATGGGATGCAACTGATGGCCCACAGTTTGACTGGTGGGAAGGTTGAATCTGCTGACAACCGTGAATATGGACGGGCGGACATCACCGTACTGAGCGATGACGCAAAACTATTCAAGGGCACGCCGAAGACCCAGACGGTGTGGATGAGCCACGGTGACTTGGTGACCCAAGTGCCCGATGGCTTCGAACGTGTCGCAACGAGCGAAAACTGCCCGATCTCTGCCATGCAAGACGTTGACCGGAACTTCTACGGGATTCAATTCCACGCGGAAGTGCGTAACACGACATACGGTAATGACATTCTGAAGCACTTTGCTTTCGATGTCTGTGGTGCAGAATCCAACTGGTCGATGGATGACTTCATTGATCTGCAGATCGAGCACATCCGTGAGATGGTCGGCGACAAGCAGGTCTTGTTAGGCTTATCCGGTGGGGTAGATTCCTCCGTGGTCGGCGTGCTCTTGCACAAGGCAATTGGGTCGCAGCTGACCAGTATCTTCGTGGATCACGGCCTGTTGCGGAAGGGTGAAGCCAAGCAAGTTATGGACAGCCTGGAAGGGAAATTCGGTCTGAACATCGTTAAAGTCGATGCTCAGGACCGGTTCCTCGGCAAGCTGGCCGGCGTCACTGAACCCGAAAAGAAACGTAAGATTATCGGTAACGAGTTCATTCAAGTCTTTAACGACGAAGCGCAAAAGCTCGATGGGATCGACTTCCTGGCACAAGGGACGTTGTATACCGACGTGATTGAAAGTGGAACCGACACGGCGCAGACGATTAAGTCTCACCATAACGTGGGTGGTTTGCCGGAAGACATGCACTTCCAGTTGATCGAACCATTGCGTTCATTGTTCAAGGATGAAGCCCGTGAGTTGGGTGAAAAGTTGGGGATGCCTAGCGACCTCGTGTGGCGGCAACCATTCCCTGGTCCCGGTTTAGGGATTCGGGTCCTTGGCGAAATCACGCCAGAGAAGTTACAAATCGTCCGCGATAGTGACTTGATTCTGCGTGAGGAAATCAAGAAGGCCGGCCTCGACCGCGATATTTGGCAATACTTTACGGTCTTACCAAACATCAAGAGTGTCGGTGTCATGGGTGACGGCCGGACCTACGACTACGCCGTGGGTATCCGGGCCGTAACGTCGATCGACGGGATGACCGCCGATTTCGCCCGTATTCCATGGGACGTGCTGCAGGAGATCTCTGTCCGCATCGTAAACGAAGTGGATCACGTAAACCGTATCCTGTATGATGTGACGAGTAAGCCGCCTTCGACAATTGAGTGGGAATAATTCCCATGACTTAGTTGAGTGAAAATGCCGACAATACGGCATTTATTAAGAACACTGCAAGTCGAATTTAGCTTAAAATCAAATAGTTCCCTACCAGAAACTTTGGTAATGGATACTGAAAAGGACAGCTACTGCCGAGAAATTGGCTAGCAGCTGTCCTTTTAATTTCTTATAGTTGCATTAGAACTTGACACACATGTTAAAATTGATTTACTAAAACAAGTTTAATGCCACACCTACAAATTAATTTTCACTTACATACAAGCCTGTTTTTTATTTAGTAGCGGCGTTAAGCTAGCTTTAACCAATTCGGTTGAGGCTAGCTTATTTTTTTAGGGGTGAATGGCGTATGGAAAAAGTAGAGAATCCGTTGTTGAGTCGATTACAGTTGTTGCAAGATTTGAAGTTTCTGATTGACCAGGGGTCGGACCACCGGATTGATTACAGAAGATTTCGTATTTTTGAAATTAAGCTACCGACTAGTGATATTGATTTAGTGGCCGAGTATCAAGCTTATGCGGGTCAGTATACGCTGGCCGAAATCGCAAATCTAATTGTAAAGAAGTACCAACTATAGTTTTAAAATTTTTAAGATACTTTCTGAGACAATTTCACGTTGATTCTCTGGCAGGGACTTTAGGTAGGCAATTAATTCTAAAGTGTGGATTCCAGTCAGTGATTCATCTGTGAAGAAGTCACTTAGCTTTAGGTTGAGAGCCGATGCAATGGACTGTAGCTTCTTGAGACTTATATTCTCGAATTCTCCGCGCTCTATTCGCGATATTAGGCTAACGGAAACGCCAGCTTTTTCAGCTAACTTTTCAATGGTCAAATCTAATGCTCGTCGTTTCTGACTCACCAGTTTACTAATTGCGTTTTGCATAGTTGGCATCTCTCCTATCATGGCATCAAAACTAACCATAATGGAGTCTTTATATCATTGACAGAGAAAAAAAGACCTTTTTATTTAGAAAAGAGGGAAAATAATACCTATTTGATGTATATTAGACTATAAAGCTACTTATATTTACGTAAGTGGCAAATTATCAATGAGGAGGAGCTTCATGATTCAAAAAATATTAGACATTTTCAAACAGGAATTTTTCGCCCTGAACATGCGGTTTTGGGCAACGCGTTACGCGATTTCAATTGGTACTGCCATCGCATGGTTTTACTTCGGTAAGCAAGCCTTTCTGGGTGGTCAGCTGCCGGGCTACTTTATCTTCTTCGGCATTCAGGCCGCAATATTTTATCCGATTGCGAACGGGTTTCTTGTGATATACGAGTGGGAGCACGGTCGACAGGCTAAGGGGATTTTTGATAATTACTCTGAGATGCAAGCAGCTGACTATAGAAAAGCTCAGTTTCGAGCTGTTCGATTGGTCAACTCCAATTTCAGAAACAACGATCACTCCTTCGGCGAAACTAAAAATGCCATTAAAAGCGATGCGGCAGGCATGAAAATGATGTTTAAATTTTTCGGCCATGTGATCTTATGGGTACTTGCTCTATTCTTCACCATTGTTGGGATTGGGCGGTACTTAGTAACGTTGAAGCCAGAAAATTATTCATTCAATTATAGCGAAGATGGGACATATACCGGCGATTCAAATACTGAAAATTAATTATTGTAGGAGACGAAATTTATGAAGAAAAGATTTTATGCAATGATTCTTGCTATCACACTAGTTGTTATGGGAGCCGGTCTACTGGGATCACCAGTGAAAGCATCGGCATCAGTTAAGTGGCAATTTGGAACTCCAAAAAAGGTTAGAGGTCTGTTTCGTACGAAACCAGTCAAAAACCATTACAACGAGCTCAATATTGCCCCCAACGTCGTGTTCAACGAGATTCGAAAACCCCACTGGCCCGCCGAAAAAAGCGGGAAAATCACTTTGCTGCTGATGTGGCGGGTGCCATCTCGCAAGCTTAGCGCACATCTTTATCAAATCAAAAGCGTTACCCGGAATGGCAAGCATGTTCGCTATTACATCAAAACGTTTAGTCATAATCGCTTGAAGATTTCGAAAACCACGGCATTTGCGCACAAGCCTTACTATCACAGAGTTAAGAATTAGTCATTCGGTGAATGATGATAGCAACAGTTTTAGGAGGAACCAGCAATGAAATTTAACTGGATAAGCAAAGCGACAACAATTTTACTTAGCAGCATTTTAGTAGGGGGAATCGTTACCACCACCGTTCCCATGTTCACACCCGAAGCGCAAGCCTATAACAATGAAGACGCGCCAATTAGTTATCAAGTTTTTAAGAATGACGAAAATAGCGTTAAACAGATTGTTAAAAAGGCCAGTCCTAAAGTAAAGCAACAACTCAATGCCGCCTTCTTTAAGCGCATGGCGCAAAAGCCCGTCAATGCGTATGGCAGTTCAATATCAGCATATTTTTCACAAGTCATGCATGTCCTGACAACCCATGCGGTCAGTGAGCTTGGTCGTAAAGGCCAGGTAACACCAGCATTTAAGCAGGACTATCGGGCAATGTTGGCTGTTTACGATCAGTTTAAGGGCCGCTTAGACACGGATTACCAGAATTCTGTCAATGATGAGATTGATGAAGCTGATCAACAGATTAGCAAGAACAAAGTTGATCCGGACAGCATTAGTGATGTTGGTGACTATTTCATTCAGTACTTTGAAACCAACATTCGGCCAACTAAGATCACTGGCGTTCCAAGCGTTAAGAGCAAGATTACTAAATTGACCGCTAAAAAGACGTCCTCTAAGAAGTACGTTAAAGTTACGGGGACTGTGAAATTAGGCAAAAAGGCGAACTACGCTCGGATCAAGACGTATAAGGGAACCAGCTATGCCAAGCTAAAGGGTTCACGCAGTTTCAATAAAAAGCTTTACGCTCCTAAAGCAAAGAAAGTCAGTGCCACCGTTGGATATTACTCACATGGGCACTTTTCAGGGGTGACACCTGCTAAGACGGTCCACGTTAAATAGCCTTAAAGCATTTGGCTTAATAACTAAATAAATATGGAGGTGAAAATACCGTGAACCGACTTATAGCAGGTTTGGCCGTTGCTGGGCTGGGCTTCTTCCTGGGTGCCGTCCCCAGCGGCGTGGTCCACGCGGCAACGGCAACATCGACCGCTTCATCAACGACGACTAAGACGAGCACAGCAACGGCAGGGGAAGAGGCCACTTCGTCTGCATCAGTTAGCTCATCCTCTTCATCAACAGAATCAACGCCCAAACCTAAGCCCAAGCCACAAGTGACTTACCGCAAAGTCATCAGCCAGAAAAAGGTGAACTACTACACCAAGATCGGTACCAACCGCAAGCATAACTACAAGGTGTACCAAACGGGTGGTGCTAAGTCTTCAGCTAGGAATGTGAAGGCTATTTCGACCGGACGGCACTACGCGACTAAAAAGGTCCACATTACCCGTGAAGAAAAGATGGGCGATGGGACCTGGTTGAAATTTACTTACAAGCACACGCAAACAGGGTGGATTCACCGCAACGGGACCGTCAAGTCCTACCGGTGGCTCAACGTCCCCTTGATTGCGCAACGGCCTGAACTCCCAACCGGCTGTGAGATTACGGCGACGACCATGATGCTCCAGTACGCTGGGGCGAAAGTCACCAAGAAGTCGCTGGCCAAAGAGATGCCGCGGAGTTCGAATCCTAACAAGGGCTTCGTTGGGAGTCCCTATTCGAAGACCGGTTGGTGGATCTATCCCAAGGGCCTCGTGAAGACCGTCAGACATCATCTCGGTTCAGCTACAGATATGACCGGGGCTTCGTTTAACATGATGAAGGCCAAAATCAATCACGGCCATCCCGTCGTTATCTGGGTCGCTGGTGTCGATGGCTTTGTGAACCATGCTGTCACGCTTTCTGGCTACAGTAGCACGCGGGCTTACTACAACGATCCGTGGACCAAGCGGAAAACAAGCATGAGCTTAGCTAGCCTGCACAATCATCGGAAACACGATGCGTATCGGGCGCTGAGCTATTAATCAAGTATTCATTAACTAAATTTACAAAGGAGAAAAATATAATGAAGAAACAATGGCTATCTACAATACTCGTCATTGCCGGTCTAAGTAGTGTTGGTATGACGACCTCCGCACAAGCTAAGACCAGTTACTACACTACCAATCCTGGCATTATCCGGGTCAAGAAGACGGTCGCCTACTACAAGGACGCCGCTAAGAAGCATCATGCGGCGACGGTTCACAAGGACCACTACGCTAAGATTTCCAAAGTGGTCACGGCCAAGGGGCACGCGCCAGTGTTAAAGACTAACACCGGCAAATACGTCACTGCCAACAAGACATTTGTTGCCAAGACGAAGGGCTACCAAAACCCAAAGAAGTATTATCAGGTCAACTACACGCAGATCAAGCCTTACGGTAAGGTCGGTTACACCGTTAAGCGTGGTTACGAAGGTATTAAGACTTGGAAGATCATGCGGCGTTTAGGAACGGCCAACGGTTATAACAAATATAATTCTGCGACCTACTACGCTGTCAAAAACTTTCAACGTAAGCACCACCTGAAAGCTACCGGGAACGTCAATGAAAAAACATGGGTTAAGTTAGGCTTCTCTAAGTCCAGCTGGAAGAGCATTGATTCATACGTAGCACCACTGGGTGCGCACGCCTGGAACAGTCGTTCAGCCCATATCGAAGCGATGATTAAGCAAGCCTACAAGTACAAGGGCAATCCTTACTTAGTTGGTTCTTCATCTAAGACTATCTATGGGACGGACTGTTCTGGCCTGGTTATGCAGTCACTGTACGCTGGTGGGATCAACACTAAGCCTATCAGTGCCATTCATCATGCTTACCCAGGTAACGAGTGGAATTCACGTAACTTGTGGGCTAGCAAGAAGTTTCAACACGTGGCTTACAGTCACAAGAAGCGTGGCGACTTAGTCTTCTATTACCAACCAGGCACCCATACGATTTGGCACGTTGCCATTTACTTAGGTAAGGGCAAGGTTATCGAAAGCTGGCCACCACGAATCATGGTTCAACCAATCAAGAACGGTCAACGCTCTGACGTGGCTGGAATCGCGCGTGTGTTCCACTAATTTTTAAATGTTTCAATGCTCATAATTAAGGACTCTCTGTGAGTGTTAATAGAAAGACTTTGGGAGGTCCAATTCATTTACGAATTGGGCCTCTTCTTTTTGCGTTGATGAGGGATACAGCCAGTGAATATGTCTTAGCGGTTGCCCCAGCTTGAAAGAAATGATTGTATTCGCGACGTTTAACTTTGGTGTCATCGTTAGTTCTTTTAACAATCATTGCTAATGCCGATGAAGTGTTTAAATAGTGTATGAACTAGTGAAAAATTCGATTGATTTGTCATGCATTTAAAGAAGCTGAACTTAAAAACACAATTATTATAAAGCTTGTTATATCAACGCTTATGTACACGTTAGGGAACACTTGCACACCAAAAAAATTCATGCCGTTGACTGTTTCTCACAATATAGCTATAATGGACAATAAATAGAGCTTATAGAATAACAATATGCGGTATAAGTTCGGCGTTGAATTATCTGATTTTTGGTCATTGTTAATGAGGGGGACCAATCATGAAGGATTTTGAACGGAAAACACATTATAAGATGTACAAGTCACATAAGGGCTGGCTGGTAGCCGGCATTACGGTAACCAGTATGGCAGTTGGGATTATTGCGGGCCCACAAGCCATGCAGACAGCACAGGCGGATGGCAACGTACCACCAACGGAAAACGTTGAACAGGGTCAGCCAGCAAGTGAGAAATCAGAAGTACCTCTGAAAACAGCCGGGGCTGGTGAGCAAGAGCAACAAGAACAACAGGAACAACAAGAGCAACAGAAACAAGAGCAACAAGGACAACAGCAAGAGGAACAACAGCAGCAAGAGCAACAACAGCAGCAAGAGCAACAACAGCAGCAAGAGCAACAGAAACAAGAACAACAAGAACAACAGCAGGAACAACCTGGGGAAGGGGCTAATGAGGACTCTCTAAAGCAAGAGAAATCACAGCAATATCCAGCTCGGAATGTAAGGGATAAGATCACCAGGGATATGCCAACCGCACCAGAAAAAGGAAGTCTAGATGTCACAAAAGATGCGACAACACCAGCGCCAGCTAATGTTCAGACGGGAATCACGGTTCAGAATCCAGATGACTTGACGGATAAGGTCACGGGCCAACCAGTGTTCAATGTCAGCAAGACTCAGCGGCTGCAATATACTTATGATCACTCGGACGCTAACGGAGTCAGCACTGATCTTCGTGTGGTAGATGGTTATAGTGACAAGTATCAGGCGCAAGGAGCTGGGACATGGCTAGGCGAGACTTACGCCAATAACATTGCGCAGGATGCCAAGGGAATGGATATGAATTCGCCACTACAATACAGTGATGGTACGCATCCGCTCTACATTGACGAATGGATGCCTGATTATGGCCTACAGTACTTTATTTGGCAAAGTAATTTTGCTAAGCAGTTCGCAACAATAGCCGATTTCAGGAATGATTTTACGAAGGCTGATCTCGCAACGGTCACGAGCATCTATTCGGACAAAGCGATGCAGGCAGCAAATAGTAGTAATCAGGCAACATTGTACTACAATGCGTTGATGTCCATGACGACGCTAGAAGGTCTTCAGAACGCTACGAATCTCCAAAGCCTGTATCTTTACCCCAATATGGATGTTAGCAATGTCGCGTTGGGTAATTATATGCAATCTGGGAATTTATGGGACATTCGGGCGTTAAGCAACTTGAACAAGTTACAGAGTGTTAACGTGACACTATTCTCCGTGAATGATATTTCTGCGCTGAGCAATAAGGAGCAGTTGACGACTGTCGACATGGCCTACAATCAGATTACGGATATCTCACCACTAGCCACAGATAAGAACTTGGTCATCAAGACGGGGACACATCTGTTTAATCAACACATCTTACTGGAACCAATCACCGTTAGCACGGCGCTTGGCAAGGGCCAGAACGTTACGGCTGATGGTACTTTGAGTTACACGACGCCATCATTTATCATCAAGGACTTGTCCGCAGCCAACTTGCCAGTTAAGGCGTTTGATAATGCTGATGGAGCGATATATCCATCCTTATTCCCATCCAGTGCCGATGCCGGGAACATCAATAGCAATACTCTGAACTGGTACAATTTGCTTGCCGGCACGAGTGCTAACTATGGGAGTCTGTCCACCACATGGGCCGATCCAAACAGTGACTTCGCCGGTTACGTCATTCAGCCGTATGAGATGGCCGAAAATGTCAGTGATTTAAACGTCAACATTCAGCTGCTTCAAGCCGACGGACAACAACTTAACTTGGCACCCGCAACGCTGATCTCGGGCGATGTGGGTTCCGATGTCGACGTGCAAGCTAATGCCACGGTCATGACTTTCCTGAACCAGCAGCTTGCCAAGGGGTACACCTTCTTTGGCCTGATTCTGGATGGTACGGGTCTGTACTCTGATTGGGTGGCCGACAATGGCAAGGCGACTGCTCAACCAAGCTGGATCACGACTTTGACGGATGCTTCTAAGACCTGGACGATCCTGTTCTACAAGGACGTCTTGCCTTGGAATGTCTCCGTTGGTTACGGGACTAAGGATGCCGCTGGTAACTTTACGCCAATCACCACTGAAGATGGGTCGCCAGTTACCGACACCTACAACGGGACGTCAGACGCTCAGGTTGCCTTGAATGGCTATCAGAAAGACTTCCCAGACTACGTTTACACCGGTGCTGAAACCAGCGTGGATGGCAAGACCTGGACCGATATCAGTCAGTCAACCGACATTCCATTCGCTGGGGTTAAACAAGCCATCCGCATGGTTTACGCCAACGCCAAGCGCGCTACCGTTACCATCAAGGATGCCACGACGGGTAAGACTGTTCAAACGTTAGACTACATGACTAATCCCGAACTGCGGGGCGCCATTGGGTCGATCAGTGACTTTGACTCCGCTTCTGTGATTGCGCCAGCCGTGGCTAAAGGCTACAAGCTGGTCAGTGATACTACTAAGAATGCCGATGGCACCAGCGCGATTGTCTTTGGCAAGGATGCCGACACAAATCTCGACTTTACGATTACGTTAGCACACGACTTTAAGACGACGGAAAAGGCCGTTACTGAAACGATTACCTACCAGGATCAGCAGCAGAAGCAGGTCGCCGCTCCGGTGACGAAGACCATGACCTTTGCTACGGTAACTGATCAAGTCACCCAAGACGCTGTGACCTACAGCAATCTGGCTGCCACGGGCACGCCAGAATTGGACGTTACCGGTCAGCCAACCGATACCAATTGGACCGTCTACAAGGACGGTGATCAATTAGCATTCGCTGCCGTTAATAATCCAACCGTAGCGGGGATGCACGTTGTTTCAACGACTGACCCAGCCAATGATCTGACGCAGACTGCAGCGCAGACCGTCACGTCGGATAGTGCCGACGTGGCCGTCGTCGTGACCTATGCGGCGGATGCTACGACCGGTGGCGGCGGTAACGGTGGCGGTAACGTAACGCCACCAACCACTGGCCCATCTACGGGTGGTGGTGCTGACATCGGCAAGCCTGGTAAGGAACCAGCAACGACGCCTAAGACACCAGCCAAGAAGGACAAGACGCCTGCTAAGGTCTCAACACCGCCTAAGACTAAGGCCAAGGGTGGTCAAGCAGACGTTGTCATGGCCGGTGGTCAGGGTGCTAAAGTGCAACAATTAGCAACGTCTGCCAAGCAGTCGCGGAAGGCACCCGTTAAATTGGCTCAGGCTAAGACTGAATTACCACAGACCAATGAACAGCGGGGGAGCGGATTAGCCCTTGTTGGACTGGCACTGTTGGGAAGCTTAGTCGGCTTAGCCGGTTGGAAGAAACGGGAACACTAATGAAGTGAACAATAAAGACTTTGTGGCTTCAGGATGATGCATAAATAGTGACGTTTCTTGAAGCAATGTGTGATCCGTAATAAGTTTGATTCAATTGAACAGATATTTCAGGATCAATCTAGTTAATGGGTTGATCCTTTTGTGTTAGTAAAATTTAGTGAATAAGCCTTAATTGTTAGTCTGGTTTGAAAGCTGGGGTGTTGTTCATGTCACGCCAATTTGAAGCTAATATTAGTTTCGTTAGCAATTATTGTGAGTACTGGTGACATGTTTGAATGATGCGTAATTTACTGATGAATTTGTTTGCTTTATCAGACGACTTAGTGATTATTAGTTTTAAGAAATGACACGAAATCCTATGATACTAGGATTTCGTGTCTATTTATTAAATTATTCATAGGATGAAAAGTTTCGATTCATTGACTGTTTCTCGCAGCTTGCTTATAATAAAAAAATAGAGCTTATAGAACGGTATGCGGTATAAGTTCGGTGTTAAATTACCTGATTCTTAATCGTAGTTGATGAGGGGGACTAATCATGAAAAATTTTGAATCGAAGATACATTATAAGATGTACAAGTCACATAAAGGTTGGATAATAGCTGGTATCACGGCAACTAGTATGATGGCCGGAATCATTATGGGACCGCAGGCTATGCAGACGGCACGAGCCGATGATAGTGCATTAGCCCCAGAAAAGGTTGTCGAGGAGCAGCCGGTAGGTGACTCCTCAGCGAAATCTTTGAGAGAAGAACAGGCGACATCCGAGACTGATGGCAAGGTAGCATCACCTACACCAGCAGCTCCCGAAGTGCCGACAGGGCAACCCAATACAGGTAATCAAGACCATGCTGCTGGGCGACCAATCGATGGTAATCAAGGAAATTCAGAGCAATCGGGAAATAAAAGCACACAGCAGAAGCCGACTGGTGATACCGATGAGGGCGTTGAAGGTGTTAAGAATGTCGACGGTCCCAAAGATACTGTGAAGGGTGATCCATCAAGCGCGAATATCAAAACCGGGATTATGGTTCAAAATCCAGATGATTTGACAGACAAAGTTACCGGGCAACCAGTGTTTAATGTCAAAAAGACTGGCCAGTTGCAATATACTTATGACCATGTTGATTCTACTGGGCGTAGTTCGGACTTGAGAGTTGTAGATGGCTACGATTATTTGCATCAAGTGCCGGGACAACAGACTTGGTTAGGCGAAACGTATGCGAATAATATTGCGCAGAATGCTAAGGGTGTTGACATGGTTTCGTCGGCTAAGTATGGCGTGAAGATCATGTATATTGATGAGTGGATGCCTAATTCCGCTTTACAGTACTTTATTTGGCAGAATAATTTTGATAAGAAGTATGCAACATTTGCAGACTTTCTAGATAATTTTACCAAGGCCGAACTGGCGACGGTTACTAGTATCTCATCGTCGGAATCAAAACAGTCAGTTAACGGTGACGGGGTTCGATGCACGTCATACTATTTAGCCTTGATATCCATGAAAACACTAGAAGGCCTTCAGAATGCGACGAATTTACAACAAATATATCTTATGATTGATCCAATCGTCAGTTTAAATACCTTTGGCCAATCATTTCAACCCGGAAATTTATGGGATATTCGTGCTCTAAGTAATTTGGATCAACTGCAGAGCGTGAACATTAGCATGTTTTCAATCAACGATATTTCTGCATTGGCTAATAAGAGTCAGCTGACAAGTGTTGAGATGCCATATAATCAAATTAGTGATATCTCACCACTGGCGACGGATAAGCGTTTGAATATTCAGAAAGTAGCATTACACCATCAACACATCACATTAAGGCCGATTAAGGTCAATAACAAGGTAGGTAAAGGTCAAAGTACTACGACGGGAGATACTTTAACCTACACGACACCATCCTTTATTATTAAAGATTTGGAGGCAGCTAATCTTCCAATTAAAGGTTTTGACAATGCTAAGAACGTATTGTATCCATCCCTCTTTCCATCTAGTGCAGATGCCGGGAACGTCAACAGTAATACGCTGTCCTGGTACAACTTACTTACCAGCACGAATGAAAATTATGGGAGCCTCTCGACAACGTGGTCTGATCCGAATAGTAGTTTCGCTGGATATATCATTCAGCCGTATGAATTAGCAGCAAATGTCGGCGATTTAAACGTCAACATTCAACTTCTCCAGACCGATGGGCAGCAGCTCAACTTGGCACCCACAACGCTGATCTCGGGTGATGTGGGTACCAACGTCAACGTACTAGCTAACGCTACAGTTATGACTTTTCTGCAGCAGCAGCTTGCTAAGGGCTTCACCTTCTCTGGCTTGATTCTAGATGGTACGGGTCTGTACTCTGATTGGGTGGCCGGCAATGGCAAGGCGACTGCCCAACCGGGTTGGACTACGACTTTGGCAGATGTTTCTAAGACTTGGACCGTCCTGTTCTACAAGGATGGCTTACCTTGGAATATTGCCGTTAATTATGGGACCAAGGATGCCGATGGTAAATTTAAACCAATTACCGATGAAACAGGCAAGCCAGTTACTGGTAGCTATAATGGTCCGTCAACTGCTCAAGTTGCCTTGAACAGCTACCAGAAGGACTTCCCGGATTATATTTACACCGGGGCTGAGACTAGTGTGGACGGCAAGACTTGGACTGATATCAGTCAATCACCAAATATCTCATTTGCTGGGACTAAACAGATCATTCGTATGGTGTATGCTAACGCCAAGCGTGCCACCGTCACTATCAAGGATGCCACGACGGGTAAGACGATTAGGACTTTAGACTATAAGACTAATCCTGAATTGCGGGGCGCCATTGGAACCACCAGTACGTTTGACGCCGATTCCGCAATCAAGTCGGACGTGGCTAAAGGCTACAAGCTGGTCAGTGATACCACCAAGAATCCCGACGGTACCAGCGCAATCGTCTTTGGAAAAGATGCCAATACGCCTCTCAACTTTACGATTACGTTAGCTCATAACTTTAAGACGACGGAAAAGACAGTTACTGAAAAGATTACATATCAGGATCAACAACATAAGCAGGTCGCCACTCCGGTGACGAAGACCATGACTTTTGCGACGGTAACGGATCAAGTCACCCAGGACGCTGTGATGTATAGCAATGCGGCTGTCACGGGTACACCAGAATTGGGCGTCACGGGTCGGCCAATCGATACCAGTTGGACCGTTTACAAGGTTGGGGCTCGGGTAAGCTTTGCTGCTGTTAAGAATCCAACTGTGGCGGGGATGCACGTCGTTGCAACGACTGACCCAGCCAATGATCTGACGCAGACCAAGGCGCAAGTTGTCACGCTAGATA
Source organism: Levilactobacillus fuyuanensis (assembly GCF_003946395.1). Classification (GTDB taxonomy): domain Bacteria; phylum Bacillota; class Bacilli; order Lactobacillales; family Lactobacillaceae; genus Levilactobacillus; species Levilactobacillus fuyuanensis. The sequence continues at coordinate 191,214 of NZ_RHNZ01000004.1, forward strand.
GTGCCGATGTGGCCGTCGCCGTGACCTATTCATCGGATGCCACGATTGGCGGTGGTGATAATGGTGGTGGTCACGTGACGCCACCGACGACTGGCCCAGTCACTGGTGGCGATGGTGATCAAATTGTATCGGAGGAGAAACCGTCGAAAAAGACAAAGAAACCGTCTAATAAAACAAAGACGCCTGCCAAGGTAACTGTGTCAAAGGCCAAAGGTGGACAGGGGGCTAAGGTTCAACAATTGCGTACACCTGCGAAGCAGTCGCAGAAGCAACCGGATAAGTTGGCACAAAGTAAGACTGAATTGCCGCAGACAAATGAACAACGAAGGAGCAAGTTAGCCATTACCGGATTGGCTCTATTGGGAAGTTTGGTCGGTCTGGCCGGATGGAAGAAGCGGGAACGCTAAGTTAATTATGATAGGATGAAAACATCGTTTGGGCTACTATGATATCCTGAACGTAAATGGGAGCTCAAGGTCTCGGGTTTTATCATGACGAGCTTGGGATATTGATTGTGAGGAGACTATTATGAGTAGCGACAAATTTGAAGATTTATCACGGCGTGAACAGGAGAGCCTGACCATGCCAGAAATTATCAAGTCTCTACGGAAACTTGGTGGTCGCGCACTGACCAAGAACATCCGTGAAGACATATTAATACGTGATAATGTGATTCCAGAGAGCTTTATTACACAGAAGGTAGCTAGTCAACAATCAGGACGGGAATATCGTCCATTTGCTTACATCTTTAATTTCAGCGTCAAAAATCTAGAATTTGCCGGATTTCTGACCCGCCCAAAGCGTGGCGAGGTCGAGCTCACAAAGATGGCGCGCGAGTTTGACTTAGGCCAGCTAGACTTGCAGCGCGACATCTATGATAAGGCTGATGTGCAATGGAAAAAGAGGCGTGAGCAAAATCTAGTAGTCCATGAGAAGCCTAGTGTTTCGGATAGTCCTGATGATGCAATCGATGATGACCCAGCTGATAATTGGCGATTAGACTTACAAAATGCCCTATTACGGATTAGCCCAGCGAAATTCGAGCTGTTTGCTAGACGATTAGTGAAGGCGATGGGCGTTGACTTAGACGAAAAGATAGGTGTAAAGCTCAGTGGCGATGGCGGACTCGACGGTTTCGGCTATCTAACAACGGATGATTTCCGAACCGCCAGAGTTGCGATTCAAGCGAAACGCTGGTCATCAATGGTACCCTCACCGGAAATTGACAAATTCAGGGGAGCAATGGACAAATATAATGCAGAGTTTGGAATCTTTGTTGCAACCTCAACTTTTTCTCGAGAGGCCATTAAAGCTGCACGGACGGGGACGCGGGTCATTACACTGATTGATGGAGATCGGCTGATTGATTTGGTAGCGAAGTACGAATTGTACGTGAAGCCAGTCGTTACTTTTGAATTGGATGATTTTTTTCGCGAAGAAGATTAGTCATACTGAGAGTGAAGTTAGGACATGATTAAAAAACGTTAAATAGGCGTACTAAATATAGCGTATTGGAAATACTACGATCGTCATCTTTCATAACACCTCACGTGGTTCCCGCCGGCCAAAAGTGTATAATGAGGATATTCTAATAATTCAGGAGGAAATCATGGCAAAATCCACACATTTTTACGAATTATTCCGACCAACGCATTACAACGTTTACTTAGACATTAATCGTGCCACAAAGACCATCTCTGGGACGTCCACCATTACCGGTGACGCCAAGGCGACTAGCATCGCCATTCACCAGAAGTTTATGACCATCAGTGCCGTCAAAGCAGACGGTCAAAATGTGCCATTCACCTTCGATGACAAGAGTGAGGGCATCCATATCGACCTGGGTAAGACCGGCGAAACGACGCTGACCATCGACTTCACCGCCCCCCTGACCGACAGCATGATGGGCATCTACCCATCCTACTACGACGTCAATGGTGAGAAGAAGCTGATCATCGGGACGCAGTTTGAAACGACCGCTGCCCGTCAAGCCTTCCCATGTGTCGACGAACCTGAAGCCAAGGCCACCTTTGACCTGGCCATCAAGTTCGACGAACACGACGGCGAAACCATCATCAGTAACATGCCTGAGACCAAGACCGAAAACGGCGTCCACTACTTCGACACCACGGTCCGCATGTCCACATACCTGATTGCCTTTGCCTTCGGGGAAATGCAGAGCAAGCTGACCACCACCAAGAGCGGTGTGCAAGTCGGCGTCTTCGCTACCAAGGCACACCAAGCCAAGGAACTCGACTTCGCCTTAGACATTGCCAAGCGCTCCATCGAATTCTACGAAGACTTCTACCAGACGCCATATCCACTCCCACATTCTTGGCAAATGGCTTTACCCGACTTCTCAGCCGGTGCCATGGAAAACTGGGGCTTGGTCACGTATCGTGAAGCCTACTTATTGTTAGATCCCGACAACACCTCATTTGAAACCAAGCAACGGGTCGCAACGGTCATTGCCCATGAACTCGCACACCAATGGTTCGGTGACCTGGTTACCATGAAGTGGTGGGACGATCTCTGGTTGAACGAAAGTTTCGCCAACATGATGGAATACGTCGCTATCGACGCCATCGAACCCGACTGGCACATCTGGGAAGTCTTCCAGACGACCGAAGCCCCAATGGCGCTTCAACGGGATGCCACCGACGGCGTACAGTCCGTTCACGTGCAAGTTGAAGATCCTGCCGAAATCGATGCCTTGTTCGACAGTGCCATCGTTTACGCCAAGGGTGCTCGGATGCTCGTTATGGTGCGTGCCTTAATCGGTGACGATGCCTTACGTCAAGGCTTGAAAGCCTACTTTGCCGCTCACCATTACGGCAACGCTACCGGGGCTGACCTCTGGGCCGCACTGGGTGACGCATCCGGCATGAACGTCGGTGCCATCATGAACTCTTGGCTGGAACAACCCGGTTATCCGGTCGTTTCCGCCGCAGTAGTAGATGGCAAGTTAACCATTACCCAGAACCAATTCTTCGTGGGTGAGGGTAAGGATGCCGGTCGTCAATGGCAGGTACCTTTGAACAGCAACTACAGCGCCGCACCAGCCATCTTTGCCGACCAATCCGCCACCTTAGGGGATTACACCGACCTGCGCAAGGCTAGTGGCGAACCTTTCCGTTTGAACGTGGGCAACAACTCTCACTTCATCGTGAAATACGATGACACTTTGTTGCAAGACATCCTCGCTAACTTGGATTCCCTGGATGCCATCACCCAGTTACAATTGCTGCAAGACTTGCGGTTATTAGCCGAAGGTCGCCAGATTTCTTATGCGGCAATCGTGCCATTACTGGACCGTTTCGCTGCCAGCCACTCCACGGTTGTCAACGATGTCTTGTATGGGGTTGCCGGCAACCTGAAGAAGTTTGTGACGCCAGATTCTACCGAAGAACAGCAGTTACAAGCCTTATTCGACAAGCTGAGTGCTAGTCAAGTTGCTCGGTTAGGCTGGACGCCTAAGGCCGGTGAATCTAACGATGACCAATTGACGCGGCCATACGTTTTGAACGCCACCTTATACGCCAAGAATGCTGAATCGATCGCCGCTGCCCACGCTGTCTTCGTTGCCCACCAGGACAACCCAGCAACGTTGCCAGCCGCAACTCGGGTCTTCATTTTAGCCAACGAAATCAAGCACTTCGGCAGTGACCAGTTGTTCGATCAATTGTTGAACGACTACCGGTCATCCAGTGACGCCGGCTACAAGGCGGATTTAGCTTCTGCACTGCCAACGACGCCGGACGCCAAGCAGATTGCCAAATTGATCACGTTGTTCGAAGATGCCGAAACCATCAAGCCACAAGACTTGCGGGCTTGGTATCGCGGTGTTCTAGGCAACGACAAGGGCCAACAGGCCGCTTGGGACTGGATCAGAAATGACTGGCAATGGCTGGAAGATACGGTCGGTGGCGACATGGAATTCACCACGTACATCACCGTTACCTCAGGAATCTTCCATACGCCAGCACGTCTGGCTGAATTCAAGGCCTTCTTCACACCGAAGATCAACACCCCAGGCTTAACCCGGGAAATCAAGATGGACACTAAGGTCATCGAGAGTCGGGTTGACTTGGTTGAAGCCGAGAAGGATGCCGTTCACGTTGCAGTTGCCAAGACGGTGAAGTAAGCACGTAACAGTTTAAAAATAAATTATCGTGAGCAGTTACCAGTTTTTTTGGTAGCTGCTTTTTTGGCCCTCTACTTACTACTAATGTAATTTTTCACGATTTAGTCTCATGTTCTTGCCGGTTCGCGAATAGAATCGTTTTAAAGCAATAATTGTTTCTATACGAAAGCAATCGGGGATGCAGGGGGTGCCGGTGTCATGACGTAGAATATGGTATACTAAATCTACTATTTCCAAGTTAAGTGACCTGATCAACTGGCGACTGTCAATGAGAGTGGCGTTTGCCTTTTACGTGAAAGAGGGTTGTCATGAACGACGTTATCAACTATTTTCAATCGATTAGAATACGTGGGGTTGGGTGGCTGCTGCTGATCAGCCTGTACCTGTTTGCCAATCAGCCCATCCTGATTATCGTTTACATTTATCTGGCAGCGGTCATGATTGTGCGGACATGGTTGGCGCAATTCCCGCGCCCGGCAAAGCTTGGACTGACCGCGGCTTATGGGCTGCTACTAGCCTTACAGATTATCTTCATTTCAGTGGTGGTCTTCCCCATGCGTGGCTGGTCACCCGTGTACTTTCCAGCTAAAATTTTGGGAATCATCATCATTCTCGTCCCCCTGTGGGTCGAACGATTTGTGACGACCAACAACCAAACAGTCTTCTATTTGCCGACGGTTGAAGAGGCGGCGACGGTGAGCTTCGATGAGCTGCGACAGAGTGCCGACAAACTAAGCGAACTCATGGATACCGCTGCCGAAGCCAAGGACAAGGTGTCAGTAGCCCACGTGAAGACGATTCTGGAAGATTTACCGCGGCACAGTTCGGTGCGATATATCAACCACGGGACGCTCACGAATGCTTATTTTGATGCGGCGGATGCTACTTTGGATGACACCAATCTTTACTTGGCGGTGTCCAATACGGGGAGCGCTGCCAGCGAGATGATTTCGGTATTTACCCGCAAGCAGTTCAATCACGTCTCGCTGGCCTTTGACCGCGACCTGGAGACCATCATCAGTTACAACGGGGGCGACAACGTTTATCCACCGGGGATGAACGCCGAAACTTTGGAATTCTTCCACCAGAAGGCTGGCGCGTCCCTGCTGGTCTACAGCCTGCCGGTGACGGCAGCGCAAAAGGAGTTCGTGATCGACAAGATCGATGAGATCAATCGCGAGGGGAGTGCTTATAACATGCTGGGGCTGGTATCCAAACATTCTGCAAAGCCCAACATCATGTTCTGTTCCCAATTTGTCTATAAGATGCTCAAGATGGCGGGTGTGGCCTACTTCGACATGAAAGATGGCGCGGTTCGACCGACGGACTTTATCGAGCAGGATTACTATAAGAAATTGAAATTTGAGTACGAACTGAAATTCTAGTTATATCAAAAGAGCAAGCTACCGGCGTTTAATGCTGGGAGCTTGCTCTTTGTTTGTAAATTTTGTAAAAGGGACTATACACCTATGGGGTGAAGCAGTTATACTGGCTGGAACGATGAGAAACGCAAGAAAATGGTCAAGGTAAAGTGTAGATCAATAGGAGGACAAAAAATGACAATGGTTGAAGGTGGCAAACTGAAGCAAGTTGTTAAGGTCAAAGACAAGAAAGAGTACGATAAGGTTATGAAAATATTATTGCCTACGGGAAGTGAACCGAGTGATGCAGAGAAGGCTCGCATTGAACGCGCAGTCACTGCATTTAAGAAGGCATTAGAGACACCCGATGTATAGAACCCATATTTCAAAGATAAGTTCGCAAGAATCGTTGGTCAAATTTGACTGTGGCGAGCCAATTGTTAATCGCTTTCTAAGGGAACAAGCTGCTTGGGCCGATCATTTAGGTCGGACTTCAACGACTGTCTTGGAAGCGAAAGATGATAGGCTGGTTGTTGGATTTTATGCATTATCCGCGAGTATTTTAGAGGTTCAGAGCGCATACGATGCACAAATGTTTCGGAATTTGTTGGAAGATGCATCATGGCTTAGCCAAGCGATAATCCCGTATCCTGCTATTGAGATTACTTGGTTGGGTGTGGAGCGAAGTCTTCAGAATCAGAAGAATGGCACAAAATTGATTCTAGATATATTTGAGCAAGTACTAATTGCCAGATTCAAATTAAACATTGGAATTATTGGAATTCAAGTTGCTGCGTTACCTGGCGCCTTGGAATTCTATCAGCAATTAGGATTTGAATATTTGCATGCTGATTATGACACTGTGCCAGCTATACTGGAAACTTATCCGATGTTTGTCAAAATTGAGGTGGTCATTGAAATCATGAAACGTCTAAATTTAGCATAAAAAGATGACTGCTCAAGAGCTAATGTTAAGCTTCTGAGCAGTCATCTTTTGTCAATGAGAATTAATCATTTAAGTTGTAACGTAACTTCATGTGTTCAGAACCAAACGTCACCATGTCACCCAGTAACTTCGTTTGACGGGTGAAGGATTCGTCGGAAAGCTTTTCGTTGGCTTCCTTCAGGATCTTGGTGTCGGCACCGTCAACGATAGCAGCATCCGTTTCGTGTTGGATCTTCCGGTAAGCGGCCATGGCTTCCAGGGCGAAGGTGTTACGGAAGTCTTCGTAAAGGCTGTAGTCCGTGTCACCCAGCAATGCCGTGGTGCAGCTCAACCAGTACATGTGGTTCATGTTGAAGGTTCCGTCAGCATCTTTGTAAGCAGCTGGCGTATCGTCAACGTTGGCGTAGAATGGGACAACCGTATTGAACGTGTTGGCACCAAAGGCTAACCAGTGAATCCCGGCGATGCTGTCGGGCACATTGTTTCTGATTTGTAAGATGTGCACATCGTGGTTCCGGTTGATCCCAATTGGGCGGAACAATGTCTTGTCATCTTCTGAACCGTGACCGTAGACATCGTACTTTGTGTTTTCGAAGTGAGAGCTCAGGACAAATTTAACATCGTCGATTGAGATCTTACGGTTGGCGTGGCAGATGAATGGTAAGTCTTGGTCCTGAGGATCTTGTTCGATTTCAGGATTGAAGTACTTCTGGCCGAACCAAGCACGGGGGTTGTTGTAGACCGTGTCCTTGATGGAAGCACTGCCGAAGATGTGACGCAGGTTAACTTGGTCGAAGTCGGGGTTCAGGTTATACTTGGCGATCAAGTCTTCCAAGTCATCTGAAGCCAACGTGTCTTCGGCGCTAAAGTCAAAGTCGTCAATGTTCATGCGATTAGGAGCAACCACGTAGGCGTCGTCTGGAATCCGCTTAGCAGCCCAGTGATGCCCACCGATGGTTTCTAACCACCAGATTTCGTTGTTGTCGGAGAAGGCGATCCCATTTGGTTCGTAGGTCCCGAATTCTTCCAACAAGCTCCCTAAACGCTTCACACCATCGCGAGCGCTGTGGATGTATGGTAAGACCAACGTTACCAGGTCTTCTTCACCGATCCCGCCGTCAACGTAAGGGTCGATTCCCAATACGCGAGAGTTCGTAGTAATGGTTTCCGTAGCGGACATCGCAATGTTTTCACTGTTGATGCCGGCTGCTGGCCAGATACCATTGGTTAAGATGGAGTTAGGAATTGAGGTGTAACGCAGTGGGTTGTCAGGTAACTTGATTTGCACACCGCTGATCACCGCTTGGTAATCGCGAGGTTGGTCGTCAGGGTTGACCACAACGAACCGTTCTGGGTCAAGGGCTTCGTGGCCGTCATCGTTCCGTGAAATGATGGTGGAGCCGTCTAAGGAAGCCTTTTTCCCTACTAAAATCGTGGTACATGAACCTTTAATTCTCTTCGTCATGAATACAGCACTCCTTTTAAAAAACATTATAGCATTGATGGCATGAGCGTTGAAGTGGTTGGTCAGTCTTCGGGCGTTTTTGTGGACTCTTGTTCAGTCTTTTGTGAGCCGGTGAGGAGTCGCTGCAGTTCGGCGTTTTGTTGTTCGATGGTCTTGAGTTGTTTGGTTAATTGCTGATATTGGTTGGTTTCACCGCGATTGGCAAAGTAAGTCGTGATGGTACTGGTCAGCGCTCCGATAAAGCCGATGCCGACTAGCATGAGAAGACTCGCCGCAAATTTACCGATGGTTGTGTGGGGCGCAATGTCACCGTACCCCACGGTAGAGGCGGTCGCAATCGCCCACCAGAAGGCCTCGCCCCACGAGACGTGTTCCGCATACGCGTATAGGGTGGCCGCCAGAATCAAAATGGCCAGACTAGCCCATACCAAGTAGATGAAGCCGTTGGTCTTTAAGAACTGACGAAGCGGCTTCCGCAAGCGGCCAATGAAGCCGACCAGACGGACGAATCGAAATAGCCGGGTCAACCGAAGCAAGCGCGTCAGTCGGGCCAGTCGGAAGAGGCTGAATAGACTAGTTAGTGGGAGAATAGCAATCAAATCGAAGATGTTGTGGCGGAAGAAGTCCCATTTCTTCGGCGCACGGAAGAATCGCACCCAGTAGTCAATCGTAAACAGCACCAAAATGCCATCGTCCATCACGGACCACGGCAGGGCAGAAATCGTAATCAGACTGGAGAAATCGAGGATTGCGAGGCCAATCGACCACAGTGCGAGGACGATGACCACGCCATTGTAAAGTTTTAGTTGCCAAGTCATAGCCATGCACACCTTTCTAATCTTGTCGGTTTAGACGCTGTTTCCATTGCGATAACTGTATGATTGCGGTATAAGCGTTGTTATGTAGAGTATCCCATGATTAAGGGACGTGATGGTGTGTGGGAGACTTGGTAGTGGAGGTGGCTTAACTAGAAAAAGGACCAGCCGCAGTAACGACTGGTCCCAATAAATAGTCATGTAAAGGTAAATAGCTAGGCTTCTAACTGAACAGTTTCTTCCTCTGTATCAGGTGCCAACAGTGGCAAGAGATTCGTCATAATCCCTCGAACTGGTGTTGAGAAGGTAGCCATCAGTTCGGCTAGGTCATCAGCTGTCAGGTGTCGCGTAATGGCCATGGTCAGCACGTTTGCCAGGGCAGGGGCAGCCATGCCAAAGATATCAGCGCCGACAAAGCGAGAGGCGGTATCCAAAACGATCGTCACTTCAGCATCTGTCTTGTGATTCCCTTTAATGCCAGCCATTTTGCCATAAGGCAACCGGATAGTTTGATAGTCAGGATTTCCCGCGGCCTCGGCGGCACTGATACCGACCCGTGCGATACGAGGGAAGGTAAATAAAATATTGGGGATGACGGGGTAACTGATTGGTGCGGTATCGCCCAGAATTTGATTGGCAATGTAGGTGGATTCGAAGGCTGACGTTGCGGGTGTCGACGTCACGTTCTTGGCCACCACCTCGCCGCTGGCATAGATATTACGTCCGTTGGCCCGCAGGTGATCGTCAACAATAATGCCATCGTCGCTAGTGTAAATACCGGCGTTTTCCAGCCCGAGCATCCGCATATTGGGTTCGCGACCCGTTTCAGCTAGCACGAAATCACTGGGGACGGTCAGGCCGCTTTGTGTTGTAACGACGTAACCCGTTGCCGTCTCGTCAACGTCACGGACGGGTTCACGGAAACGAATGTCGGCACCAGCTTGCTGTAAGCCAACCAATAGCTTCGTGACATAACGGGGCTCGAAGTCCTTAGCTGCCCGTGCGCCGTGGGTCAAAATGGTGACCTGGGTGCCGAGTCGTTGGGCCAAAGAGGCGAGCTCAAGGGCAACGACACCAGCACCAATGATAGCTAGTCGACTGGGCAGTTGCTTCAGATCCAGGAAGTCTTGACTGTTGTGGAGATATTCCTTCCCTGTAATCCGTGGTAGCGTGGCGTGTTGGCCGGTTCCTAAGACGATATTTTCAGCGAAAATGTGTTGGCTACCGATTTGAATCATGTGATTGCCCATCAGGATACCAGTACCGTGAGTAAGAGTGATGTCGTATTTATTGAAAAGTGTCGTCAGTTGATTGGCTTGGGCATCATTGGTATGTTGCCGATAGGCCGTGACATCTGCCCACGTGAAGTTGGTATTATCACTGGCCATGTCTTGGGCGTGGGCCGTCAGCGCAGTGGTTCCGTCCCACACGGGAGTGGCTTCGTGGTTACCGGTGATTGGGGTGCCGCCAATACGGTCCTTTTCAATCAGAACCACTGACTTGCCAGCCTTCCGTAAAGCGATAGCGGCGTGCCAGTTGGCGTGGCCACTTCCAATAAATGCGACATCGTAATGCATCATAAAAATAAGTTACCTCTTTCTTTTTCCTAAAGTGTCAAGTAAATAATCGTGCACGACTGATTGCTGATAGAATTAATAATCTAGCAATTTTTCAAGGACCTTAATCAGTTCCTTGTTCTGTTTCAACGTGCTTTGGTAGAGTTCTGGATCGATATTCTGCTGGGTGATGCACAGGCGGATCGCTTGAAAAATAGCGGTCTTACTCGTTCTCCCTTTTTCCGTGAGTTGGATAATCAATTGACGATGGTCCGAAGCGCCAAGCTGGCGAATCAGCCACCCTTTATTTTCCATCCGCTTCAGGAGCGGTGTCAGGGTGTTACTCCCAAAGTCTAACTGTTCACCTAATGCGTGGAGGGGCTGGCGATCCTCTTCCCACAGCGCCAAAAGCACCAAGTATTGGGGATAAGTCAGCGCAAACGGTTGGAGTGCTTGCTGATAGAACTTGGTGAATAGGCGACTTGTGTGGTACACCGAAAAGCAGAGCTGATTAGCCAGGGTCATGTCTGAGTCTTCCACGATTGGTTCCTCCAATTCGGTTGCGTACGATTTAATTTACTATAATCGAATATGTGCTGGCTGTCAACTATTTCAGGGTAATTTGTGAAAAAAAGCTGTTCGGCCATCCGTTCGGTTGTATCGGGTCGGGTTTGCCAGTAGAATAGAAGCATTGAGAAGAAGGAGTAAGCATTGATGGACTTAGCGGCAGCGCAACACATTTTAAAAACCACGTTCGGGTACGATGACTTTCGGCCCGGGCAGCAGGCGATCATTGAGCACGTCATGGCGGGGGAGAACAGTCTTGCCATTATGCCCACGGGTGGTGGGAAGTCCCTGTGTTATCAAATTCCCGCGCTGATGTTCGACGGCATTACGGTTGTGGTGTCGCCACTGATCTCCTTAATGAAGGATCAGGTCGATGCGTTAAATGACAGCGGGGTTCCGGCCACATTTATCAACAGTTCGGTGGACTGGCCGGATATTCAAGAACGGTTGGCTGGGCTGCACAACGGGGCGTATAAATTACTTTATGTGGCACCAGAGCGGTTGGATTCGGCCGCGTTCCTGCAGGCGTTGGGCCAGTTACCAGTCGATTTACTGGCAGTTGATGAGGCCCACTGTATTTCACAGTGGGGTCACGACTTTCGGCCGAGTTATTTGGCACTGAGTACGGCCATCGAACAATTGCCGACGCAGCCCCAAGTCTTGGCGCTGACGGCGACAGCTACCGAACAGGTGGCAGCCGATATTTGTCAGCAGTTGCGGATTGACCCACAGAATGAGGTTAATACCGGATTTGCTCGCGATAATTTGGATTTGACGGTGGTCAAGGATCAGGATACCGACCGCTTTATCTTGGACTACTTGAAGGTCAATCAAGGCGAAACGGGCATCATCTATGCCAGTACGCGTAAGGAAGTCACGCGATTGACGACCTTGCTGACCCGGCATCACGTCAAAGCGGCCGCGTACCACGCTGGTCTGAGTGATGACGAGCGGCGGGCAAATCAGGAAGATTTCCTGTACGATCGGATTCAGGTGATGGTTGCGACCAACGCCTTTGGAATGGGGATCGACAAGAGTAACGTGCGCTTCGTGATCCACGCGCAGGTACCCGGCACGTTGGAAGCCTACTACCAGGAAGCTGGTCGGGCCGGTCGGGATGGTTTGCCGAGTGAAGCCATTCTGTTGTACCGTGCGCAAGATCTTCAGATTCAACATTTCTTCATTGATCAATCCGAGCGTGATGAAAGCAATAAGCAACGGGAATACCAGAAGCTACAGGTGATGAGCCAATACGCCAACACGCAGGGCTGCCTACAGCAGTTCATCCTTGCCTACTTTGGTGAGGACTCCGAACCGTGTGGCCGTTGCAGTAATTGCCGTGATGATCGCGAAGCCCAAGATATTACGGTGTCGGCGCAAAAGGTTTTATCCTGTGTCGTCCGGCTACGGTCGCGGTTTGGCAAAGGAATCGTGGCCCAGGTCTTAACGGGCGCGCACAATCAACGTGTGCGGGATAACCATTTGGAAGAGTTGTCGACCTACGGCATTATGAATGGCCAACGCCAGAAGAGCGTTGGCGAGCTAATTGACTTTCTAACCGCAGCGGGCTATTTGCAAAGTATCGGTGGGCAGTACCCAACTCTGGCGATTACGCAAGAGGGGGCGAGCGTGTTGAAGGGGGAGACCCAGGTCTTCCGAAAGATGGCACGCAAGGCCAAGCGACTGGCACCCGTCGACGATGAACTCTTCGGCAAATTGCGGGAGTTGCGGCATCAGCTGGCAGAAGACCAACACGTGCCCCCGTTTGTGATCTTCTCGGACCGGTCGTTACACGGCATGTGCGAGGTACTGCCCCAGGACGACGAGGCCTTCCTGTCGGTCAAGGGTGTGGGCCAGAGCAAGTTGGAGAAGTATGGTGAAGCCTTCATGGCCATTATTCGTGAGGACCAGGCAGCGGCTAAAGCATAGCGTGTCGCCCATGTGCCTACGCCTGTCAGGAATTCCACCTGCGGCTAAATAAGCTTGATGAATTTAGTCGATGCGAGTCCCAATCCATGATGATAATTAAGCGATTTTGAAGTGACGCGATGAACGCCGCTTTTTTAATGCCTGCAGGTCCTCTGGCGACTTGGGTACTGACATCAGATGGTAGGTGTCATGTGAAGATGAGGAAAACGTGTCGATTTAGGTAATGTTTGGGCTAAAGCTGGCTTAGTCGGAGGAGGCCGGGGGTGTAGCCAGCCGTGGCGATGGCGTTAGCACGGGCGATTGTTTCTTCCCGTGCTTAGGCCATGGGACGACCTTGAAGACTCGCGGTTTGGGCGAGGTTTCAAGTCGAGGTAAAAGACCGCTTTTTGGCTTTTACCGTTCCCCACAGCGGCGGAACTCCCGGCAGCCGCAGACGACAATTTTAGCCCAAAAATTTGCGAGTCTACATGCTTGGGTCGGTCAGAGCGCTATGGTAATCTTAAAGGCACTGTGTTGCTCAAGTCTAGCAGAGGAGGGTTCTGCCATGTCTGATCCAAATTTCATTGAAATTGTGAATGACCGTGAGAATAATCTGCAAAATATTAGTCTCAGGATTCCCAAGAATCGCCTGACCGTCTTCACTGGGGTCTCCGGTTCCGGGAAGTCCTCCATCGTTTTCGACACGATTGCCCAGGAGGCCGGGCGTCAGTTGAATAGTACATATGATAGTTTTACGCGGACCTTTCTACCAAATTATCGGCGCCCAGATGTTGATGAGGTGCGCAACCTCTCGACTGCTATCGTGATCGATCAAAAGCCGCTGGGTGGAAATGCACGCTCAACCCTAGGAACGGTCAGCGATATTAGTCCCTTGTTGCGAATCTTGTTCTCACGTTTTGGCACGCCCCATTATGGCACGGCCAGCAATGCCTTTTCTTTCAATGATCCGGCCGGTATGTGTCCGACCTGTGAGGGGATTGGGAAGACTTACGTTGTCAAACGCGAGGCGATTCTAGATCCAGAGAAGTCGCTCAACGATGGCGCCATCTTATTGCCCGGCTATGGCCCACAGACATTTCTGTTTCAAACGTTGGTAGCGACCGACTGGTTTGATTTGGATCAAGCGGTTAAGGCATTTTCACCTGAGAAGTTAGCCCAATTGTTGAATGGCGAACAGCCGGTGCGGGTCAATTATAAGGATTCAGTTTTTAATGTGAAATTTGAAGGCTTGGAGCGGCTGTTCTATCGGCAGAACTTGAAGGTTGGCAAGGGAATCAGTGAGGGTGCGCGAAAGAAGATTGAGAAGTTTGCGACCATGAGTCCTTGCCCGGATTGTCACGGCACCCGGTTTAATTCCGAGGTGCTAGCCGTGAAGATCAAGGGGTATAGCCTCTACGACCTGACTGCCATGCAGCTGACAGAGTTACGAACGACACTGGCCGAATTCAATGATCCCCGTATGGCAAACTTGATTGACAGTATTCAGGAACGGGTCGCAGGTCTAATCAACGTGGGTCTCGACTACCTCAGCCTGACGCGGGAGACGACCACGCTTTCTGGTGGCGAATCGCAGCGGGTCAAGACGGTCAAGTATCTGGCAAATAGCCTGACAAACCTACTATATATTTTGGATGAGCCCAGCACGGGATTGCACCCTAGAGATGTCCATCGTCTCAACGACCTGCTCATTAAGTTGCGGCAGAAGGGCAACACGGTACTAGTGGTTGAGCATGACCCGGACGTGATTCAGGTGGCAGACTATGTGGTGGACGTCGGGCCACACGCTGGGATTCACGGCGGGCAGATTACCTTTACGGGGACGTATCCAGAGCTATTGAAATCTGATACGCTGACGGCGAAATATCTGAACCGGCATTTAGCCATCAAGGATGCGCCGCGATTGCCGGAGAAATTCATCACGAGTGAGCCGAGCCGCCGACATAACTTAAAAGATGCCGTTCTGAAGATTCCAGCTGGGCTATTTACCGTGGTCACGGGGGTGGCAGGGTCCGGCAAGAGTACCTTGGTCGAACAGGTCTTTGCTAAGGAGCATCCAGAAGCCATTCGGATCGATCAACGGGCACTGCACGCCAACAGTCGTTCCAATCCGGCCACTTATATGGGAGTGCTCAATGACATTCGTAAGTTGTTGGCGACAGAGAATGGCGTTAGCGACAGTCTGTTCAGTGCCAACTCTAAGGGGGCGTGCCCGCAGTGTGGTGGTAAGGGTGTCGTGGAGCTGAATCTATCCTTCATGGAAAACGCGACAGTCGAATGTTCACTGTGCCACGGGGGACGGTTTGATCCACAAGTACTGACATACCAGTTTCAGAATAAGAATATTGTCGAGATTATGGCGATGACAATTGAAGAAGCCACGGCTTTCTTTGCTGGAACCAAGGTTGTCAATAAGCTCAAGAGCTTACTGACCGTGGGACTATCGTACTTGGCATTGGGTCAGCCACTAAGTACATTGTCCGGCGGTGAGGGGCAACGTTTGAAGATTGCCAAGGAATTACAGAAGCGTGGAAATATTTATATCCTTGACGAACCCACAACTGGGTTGCATCCTTCGGACATGACGGTAATCATCCAAATTATCAATGATTTAGTGGACAAAGGAAACACAGTGATTGTGATTGAACATAACCTGGATGTTATGCGGAGTGCCGATTGGCTGATTGATATTGGTCCGGATGGGGGAGCCAATGGTGGTGAGGTCCTATATGCCGGACCGGTCGCCGGGGTACGGGATATTCCGCGTTCGGTAACGGGGCAGTACCTTTAAAAATAAATCAAATAAATTTAGGCGGTCAGTCCTTCCCGGGCTAGCCGCTTTTTTGAGGCAATTATTTGTCCGGATGAATATAGAATTACGCCAAATTGGCGGATGAATGCATTGTAATCGCTTACACGGTGTGCTAATATTATTCTCATAAATTACTGTGAAGGACTGACCACTGATGGCAAAGACTGAATTTCAAAAAATGATGGACGAAGAGCTCTACGATGTCAACGATGAAAAGCTAGTTGCGGATCGTTTTGCTGCGCGAGATTTATATGAGGAATTGAATACAATTCCCTTCCGCGAGAAGGATCGGATGACGGCGCTGGTAACAAAATTATTCGGGTCGGTCGGCAAGAACGTTGAGATTCGTCCGCGTTTTGCCTGCGACTATGGCTACAACATTCACGTCGGTGATAATTTTTTTGCGAACTTTGACTGTATTCTGTTGGATACTTGTGAGATCAATATTGGGAATAACGTGTTAATGGCCCCCAAAGCACAAATTTATACGGCTGGGCATCCATACAACTTGAAGGCACGGACGTCCTGGTTGGGTTACGGCAAACCCGTCACCATCGGCAATAACTGTTGGATCGGTGGGGACGCTGTGATTGTGCCAGGCGTGACGATTGGGAATAACGTCATCGTTGGTGGGGGTGCAGTTGTCACCAAGTCATTCGGAGACAACGTCGTCATTGCCGGTAACCCAGCCCGCATCGTCAAGCATCTGGACGCTGAAGGCAACGTTATTCCTGAGAAAAAGTAGATTTATCCGCATAAAAACCGCCTAAAGTTGGCGGTTTGGTGTGAAATTTGCTATGCTAGTGTTAATCAAATAAATTGCGAACAAATTTGGACCCGTTGATAGGGGGCCGGTGACGTTTGCGCAACCTTGCTAAAACGTTACTATGGACGTTCACCGTCCGGCATGGATACGAACTATGGGAGAGTAATTATGGAAAACAAATATCAAAGAGTCAAGGACTCTCTGAAGGAAGCAATTCTTTCCGGGAAGTATCCGATCGACGAAAAATTACCAACTGAGACAGAACTGATGGAACAGTTTAAGGTTTCCCGGTACACGATTCGGCGTGCCGTGGGGGATTTGGAGACCGAACATTTCATTTACCGGATTCAGGGTGGCGGTATGTTCGTTCAGGACTGGCACAAGGACTGGACGACTGAGAACGATAGTAAGATGATCGGGGTCATTACCACCCATATTGCTGACTACATCTTCCCACGGATCATTTATGGGTTAGATGAGGTCATTTCCGATAGTGGCTATTCAATGCTGCTGGGAAATACGCGGAATAACCACGATCGTGAGCGCAAGCACTTGATCAATATGCTCAATAGCAAGGTTGCTGGGTTGATTATTGAACCAACCCAGAGTGCCTTGCCTAACCCGAATATGGACTTGTACCAAGAGATCAAGGATGACCAGATTCCCGTGCTCTTCATTAATGCGGCTTATCCGCAGCTGGACTTTCCGTACGTCAATACGGCGGATGCCAAGACTGAGAAGAAGCTCGTGGAGTACCTATTAGGTATGGGGCACGAAAGTATCCTTGGCATCTTCCAGGTTGATGATATCCAAGGGGTTAACCGGATGAATGGGTTCGTTCAGGCCTACCAGGAACATCCAGACATTTCCTATAAGAGCAATCTCATTATGTATCAATCCGGCGATGACTTTGAACGGATTACCAGTCGGGTGGCTTCCTATATCGATAGTACGGATCGGCCAACCGCCATTGCCTGCTATAATGACCAATTGGCTATCCCAGTCATGTCCTACGTCAAATCGCGAGGGCTGCGGGTACCACAAGACATCTCGATTGTCGGCTTCGATAACTATCAAATGTCGCAGTACATGAGTCCGGGACTGACCACGCTTAATCACGTGAAGGATGTCATGGGGGAAGATGCAGGGCGGATGATGCTCCAGTTGTTGAATAAGCAGCCGGTGCAATCGATCACCTATGAACCCGACTTAATTGTTCGACAATCCACGGCGGCACCGAAGCACGTGGACTAGATAGGTTAGGATGAATTTTGGACCAACCTCAGTGATTGGCGCTATGACAACTTAAAACAGATAACTTTGAAGGCTTACGGAAAACTTCCGTGAGCCTTTTTGGTATTGCCTTTAGGCCCAGTTGAGCACGCTAAAGCGTGCGAAACAAAAACCCACCCGCTATGCGGGCGGATAGCAAAA
>NZ_RHNZ01000040.1 GCF_003946395.1 Levilactobacillus fuyuanensis
TAGGGTATACCCTAATGGTCTTTTTTATTTCTGTGCTATACTAGGAATTACAAGTGTTCATTAGAACTGTCCAAAAGGAGATTGGAAATGGCTAAAATCGGTTATGCGCGTGTGAGTTCCAAGGAGCAACATTTAGATCGACAGTTAGCGGCTTTAAAAGACGTTGATAAATTATTTACGGATAAATTAAGTGGGGCTAACACTAATCGGCCAGAACTGCAAAAAATGCTGGCCTATATTCGTGAGGGTGATATCGTCCTGGTCACTGAATTAGATCGCTTAGGCAGAAACAACCAGGATTTAACTAAGATTATGAACACCATTCAAAATAAGGGGGCCACCTTAGATGTGTTAAATTTACCGTCCATGACCGGGATTGCGGATCCCAACTTACGGCAACTGATGACCAACTTGATTATTGAACTCTATAAGTATCAGGCCGAAAGTGAACGTAAGCGAATCATTGAGCGCCAGCAGCAAGGAATTGCCTTAGCTAAGCGACAGGGTAAATATCATGGGCGCAAACCCCAATACACCCAAGACGATCCCCGCCTGCAACATGCTTTTAAGCTTTACCAGGCAGGCATGAGTGACATTGATGTGACTCGAAATACCGGGATTAAACGGACGACCTTTATCAGATATCGCAAAAAGTTTAATATAAAAAGATGAGACTTATATGTCAGATAAATTAAAAACCGTTTTTTATGAGCAGCAAAACTATTTTGAGAAAATGATGGGAATCATGTTAGAGTGGTATCATTTATTAATCGGAATGCAAACAACTGTGCTCAACATAGTTCTGAAAGTGTTTGTTGTTCCATTCTTCGATTGCATGCTTAGTAGCTTTCGATTCATCGTACACGTTTTTATTTTCAAGATTGTATTTGAAAATAAAATGTTACCTTTTACCCTAGAAAGGTAACGCCAAAAGAAAAATTCCCAATGCATTTAGCAAAGGGAATTTTTTGTAATTAATTCGTGGTTTTTTTGATAATCATTTGAAAGTGAATTATCGAATTGTGGCCCCTAATACGTTTTTAAAATGATTCATCGCCCATTCAGCACCAGCTGGTGAGAACGTGGCCACGGCTGCTTGTGGAATCACAATGTGGTAATCCAGGTTGTAGGCACTGATTGCGGTGTGGAGGACACAAATATCAGTGCAGACACCAGCAATCCAGACTTCATCAATCCGCCGTTCCCGCAGGTAGTTATCCAAATTGGTGTTTTGGAAGGAGGAGTAACGGTTCTTATTGAATTTGTAGACATGGGAGTCGTCATGATGTTGATCAAACCAGCTGCCGACTTGGCCGTATAGTTTCTGACCGGTCGTCCCAATAATATTATGGGCCGGATATAGTTTGGTTTCTGGATTGAATGGGTCATTAAGCCGGTGACCATCAGTAGGAAAGATCACATAATCATGCTGGCTTAAGAATTGATCGGCTAACCGCATAATTTCTGGGGCCAACGTCTGCGCTGGCTTGCCAACCGTTAGTGATCCCTTATCAGCCACAAAGTCGTTTGTATAGTCAATAATTAAGAGCGCTTTAGCCATCTTAATGTTCCTCCGTAAATTGAGCTTTAGTAATTAACTGTTCTTGCAATTCAGCCAATGTAGCTGTTAAGTAAACTGGGTACCGATCGGGGTTAACTAACCGTTTTGTGGCTTCTGGTAATTCTGCTACTTGATCCATTGAGAATTGCTGAATCTTAAAGAGATCATTTTCGATTGGGGAAGCATTGGAACCCAGATATTCTTGCATCAATGGCTTAGCATTAAAATTAGTCAGAACTTGGCTGGCGTGCGTGGCTGCCGAATTAGCATTAACCACTTTCAATGGAGCCGTGATGTGCTCATCAGCCAGGGCAATCACATCGGCGATCGCTTGATGAAGGTTATCTTGCCGGTAAATCCGGTAAACTTGCTTATTACCAGGAAGGGTGATCTTTTCTCTGCTATCACTAACCTTAATTTTTGGGATCCATTGATCATTAATCTTTTCTTCGGCGAGCTTATAAACGCCACTTAATACCGGACTGGAGGAACTGGTAATTAAACGTTCCCCAATCCCAAAGTTATCAATTGGAGCTCCTTCATCCAACAACGACTTAACTACATGCGCATCAAGGGCATTTGAAGCTGTAATCTTTGCCTTGGGGAAGCCAGCATCATCGAGCATCTTCCGGGCTTTGATGGCTAATTGCGAAATGTCACCGGAATCTATCCGGATCCCGACTGGTTGGTGCCCTTGAGCGCTAACTTGCTTGAAGACCCGAATCGCGTTCGGCACTCCTGACTTCAAGACATCATAAGTATCAACGAGCAAGGAAACTTTGTCAGGATAAACCTTGGCCCAAGCTTGAAAGGCACTTAATTCATCAGAGAAGCTTTCGACCCAGGCATGTGCCATTGTGCCGGCCGCGGGAATATTAAATTTACTGGCTGCTTGTAAGTTCGACGTGCTGGTACAACCGCCGATCACCGCGGCTCGCGCCCCATACGTGGCGGCATCAGGGCCTTGCGCCCGCCGCGCGCCAAATTCCATAATTGGTCGGCCTTGAGCGGCATGGTTGATTTGCCAAGACTTCGTCGCAATTAATGATTGATGGTTAATGATGTTTAGAATAAAGGTTTCTAACAGCTGGGCTTCAATCAACGGTCCACTAATTGAAATAATTGGTTCCCGTGGGAAAACAGGGGTTCCTTCTGGTAAAGCCTTAATCGAGCAGTGATTTTTAATCTTGCTCAGGTAATCCAAAAACTCGGGAGTAAATTCATTCAGGGAGGTCAGGTATTCAATATTCTCCTTAGTGAAATGCCAATTTTGAACTTGTTCTACCACCTGCTGGAGACCAGCGACAATGACAAAACTACCGTTGTCGGGAACCCGGCGGTAAAAGACGTCGAAGCGAGCTTGTCGATCATGGGGTAGGGTAGCGTAGTACCCATTGGCCATGGAAAATTCATATAAGTCGGTTAATAGTTGTAGATTCATCTTAAATGCTTCCTTTTAAGTAAAAATTACTTTAATTTGGCTAAAAATAAAAGTATGGTTGACTTTTATTTACGTCTAGTATAAATACTTTGCAGCAAAATGCAAATGATGCCCTTTAGTTAAGTTGGTAGAGCTTTGGTGGCCGCCCAGAATGGTTCAAAGTGGCGACCCCGACTTCTTTGAAGAGGTGGTTGTGAGTTTTCTTAAAGTTGGAATTATCAATCTTGTCAATTGTCGTACCTAAGAAAGCCGCAAAGACTTCGCGCGCTTGGCGCAGGGTAAAGGTATTACCTAAGATCCGAAGAATTTGGGGTTGATAGTCCAGCTTGTTTTTAATCCGATTAATGGCGGTAGTAATGATTTGAATATGATCAAAGACCAGGTGACCGGCGGGACTTAGGATAATCTCCTGTTGGTCATGGGTGATCACATAGTTGCCCTGATCTTTATCAAGCACGAACCATTGGGCATCTGTGGCCCCATACCCTGGATGCAATTTTGGGGTTGATGGTAAATAGGTCATATAGGCGAGTGCCAGTGCCCGAGTTCCCGTAACCCGCTTGGGATCTGTAAAGGTGGCCAGTTGTTCGGTTGAATTCATCGGAACTTGCAGGCCAATTTTATCGTCAATTAGACGAATGCAGGCCGCGTCGGCACTCTCTTTACTCCGCAAGAGGGTTTCGGGGAGGGCCCAATGTCCCTTTAGAGGTTCATCTGCCCGCTTAATCAATAGTAATTGTGGTCGGTGTAATTCAGTATTAAAACTCCAAATGACGTTGGTGATGGTCACCAATGGCCGGGCAATAATTTCACTATCCAATTGACGCTCCTCCCTTCATAATTGTTAACTCAACTCTATTTTAGCATTTCTCGGCCACTAGTAATTGCCCAGTTGCTTTAAATCATGTTTGACGAGGATTGCTAAATTTTGAATGGTGATCGACGTCGGCTGGGCTAACCATAAGCAAAAAGTATTCCAGAAAATACCGACGGCAATGCGGGTCATATATTCAACTTTGGTATCGTTAGTGACATCGACGTGTCAAGCAACACTGGGGTGGCGGAGATGGAAACGCCGAAAGAAAACCGGCATCGTTTGGTTAGTATTATCCAAGATCTTATAGCTTAAACCAGCTTTAACTAACAAAGCCAATTTAGCTGAGTGAGCTGGCCAGTAAGTAAAGAAGTCATCGATGACTTCTTTATAGGTTTGGGGGTTAACTTGCAAGATCCAATCAGTGTATTTCTTTAGTAAGGAAATAACATACTGATTAATCACATCGTCTTTGCTTTTGAAATTCCGGTAAAAAGTCCGCCGGGAAATACGGGCTTGGTTACTAATATCGATCACGAAAATTTCTTGGTACGGTTTGACGGTTAATAATTTTTTACAGGCTCAAACCAAAGAACAATCAGCTTTTATTGAGCTACTTAAACAGCAGTTAGAGGTTAAGGACGAACAGATTGCAACGACTAATAGGATTGCCGATCAAGCACAACAATTAGATTTAACTACACACAAACAATCACAACCATCATTACCTCAACAAACCGAATCTGAGAGAGCGTAAAATATCTTGTGTAAATGCATAAAAGATTTCTGAATTGTATAGAAA
>NZ_RHNZ01000041.1 GCF_003946395.1 Levilactobacillus fuyuanensis
AAAATAATTGAATAATATCTAGTTTTGAGGGAAGAAGTTCTCTTATAGTGTGGTGGCGATAGCCTAAAGGATACACCCGTTCCCATGCCGAACACGGAAGTTAAGCTTTAGCACGCCGATAGTAGTTGGGGGATCGCCCCCTGCGAGGATAGGACGTTGCCACGCGAACGAAAGAACCCTGTGAGGGTTCTTTTTTTATACAAAAAAATAAAAGAAGGTCGGGCGCATGACCGTAATGACAATGTGTCTGGCGACTGAGTGGCGTCAGACACAAAATGGACGGTGGACTCAGGTACTTTCCATGTAATTACTGTGTTGTATCTTCTCTTGTGACATATTCAAGCAAAACGAGTGCATCATGAGGATGGTACCTGGTAATCTGACTAAACACGTCCAAGCTCATAAGGATTAACCTAGCGATAGTCAATCCCGAACCGATTTCCAATCGAATTTAGTGGTGTTCGCTTCTAACATTTTTAATTGTCGATAGCGATGGCGCATATTATCGTCGAAACAGAGCACTTGCTAACTAAGTAAGATTAGAAGAATAGTTAATTTAAAAAGGGTAACGGCACTTCCATGTAGGAAGGTCGTCACCCTTTTTCGACTAACTAAATTAGGTTTCATGTATGACGATTACTCTAGCGTTGTCTAATCTTAATGAATCGAGATTGCCAGCACTTTCTGGCTAGTGCGATAACAACGACTAGGCCACTGAACTGGCAGGTCGTCATGAGGCCAAACCCCATATTAAAGGCGTTGATACTCCCACTAATGAGGCTAAGTGCGGCAAACATCGTCATGCCGATCCAATGTATCCGATTCGTCCAAACGTTCGGGTGGCGCCGGGCAATGCCTAAATTACACATAAGACCAATCAGCAAGAGGATGAGAAAGTCGATCCAATAGAGACCGGGGAAAGTTGAAAACTGAGTGAGGCGTTCCACCAAGAGAATGCCGAACAGGACCACTAGTAGGATGGCACTTGGGTGGGCAACTGCTTTTGTGACGGGTACTGCTGTCGTGCCCTGCAAGAGATCATCTACTGGAACAGCGTATAACGTGGCTAATTGGGTAATGGTGGCGATGTCTGGTTGGTTTCGGCCAGTCTCCCAGCTGGAAATAGTTTGGCGCGAGACGTGAAGCTGATCGGCCAATGCTGTTTGAGTCAACTGCTGCGCTTGCCGGAATTGTTTCAAACGTGTGCCTAGTTCTGTCGATGCCATGGGGGCACCTCACTTCCTTGAAAATTGCTATTAACTCTAGCATAGGGAATCAGCGGAAAATAGCAAGCTATTCTCGCTAGCATCCGTATCATCCGGCGGTTTAAACGGGTACGCTGAAAGGGAGTAGAGGAGACGATGTCCAATGCAACGTGTACAAGAAAAAATAGTTCAGGTAGTCGGATTGCGGAAAACTTTCGGTCACCGAGCCGTTTTGCGTGATGTGAACTTTGAATTTTCAGCCGGTAAAATTGTCGGTCTAGTCGGTCCCAATGGCGCGGGGAAGACGACTATTATGAAAGCATTACTGGGACTGATGGCAATAGATTCCGGGAACGTTCGGATTTTGGGCCAGCCTGTTTCGGTTACCACCCATGCAGTTGTCACCCAACAGGTAGGTGCGCTCATCGAACGCCCGGCGATTTATCCCTTCCTGAGTGGCTGGCAACATTTGCAATTGATGACCACTTCTGTGAAACAAATGACGTGGGTGGTGCGGGTCCTCCAGATGGAGAACTATATTCACCGGCCAGCTAAGCGGTACTCGCTGGGTATGAAACAAAAGCTCGGAATTGCTATGGCATTAGTAAACCGACCACGGTTAGTCATATTAGATGAGCCAATGAATGGGTTGGACCCACAGTCGGTTAAGCAACTGCGCCATTTGATTGGCCAATTAGCAGGGGAAGGGACTACTTTTTTAATTTCCAGTCATATCTTGAGCGAGTTGGAAAAGATCATTGATACGGTGATCTTAATTGATCAGGGACAAGTATTGCTGCAACGGACGATGGCGCAATTTCAGCAATCGGCACGGCAAACTTTAGTGGTGCGGACAACGGAGAATGTGCGGGCTTTGCGGGTGCTTTTACAGGCGGACTATCCCGTGACACAGCAGAACGGTGACTTAATCGTGAGTAAGTCGGTTGCATTGACGCCCTTACTGCACGCGCTTCTTGACGCGCATATCCAAATTTTGAAGGTGAACCAGTATCAGGAAGATTTAGAGACGGTCTTATTACGGTTATTAGCAGAAAGGAAGGCATAGGTCATGGGGCAAGTATTGCAGCAGGAGATTTTTAAATTCAGACATCAGCGATTGGCATGGCTCGCACCGGTTGTCTTGGGACTCTTAATGGTGGGACTGGCTATGACGGCGCACGGAGCATCAGATAGCGATCAGAAGTTTTATATTTCGTCAGCGTATGGTGGGTTTCAATGGCTGACGATACTCATCATTGTGATTGGGGCTAGCGGTGTCACGATGGAATTCGAATACGGGACAATCAAACAGTTGGCGATCCAGGTAAATCATCGCTGGACGCTTTTTGTGGGGAAGTATCTCTTAATCCTTGGCTATGGTGTCTTGCTCCATGGGGTGGTTATCCTCATGACGCTATTGCTCAAGGGGACTGGCGGGCGAAACCTCTCGTGGCAGACCATCTATCTCTATCACCAATCCTTACTGGTTAATCTAGTGACTAATGCGGTACTGGATATGTATGGCAGTGTGATGATTATCGGGCTGGTCTTCTTGTTGGCAAGCTGTAGTCATAACAGTGCGGCGGCAATTGCCATAGGTGTAGGTGTCTGTTTTACGGGAGAGGGAGTGTCCAGCTTATTGCTACAGTCCTTTAAGTCGTTATTGCCGGTGATGAAATGGAATCCGTTTAACATGTTCTTCCTACAGGAGGAGTACGGTAATCCCAGCTACCAGCAGAACGTGACCCATTTGACGATTCAGCAGTTGGGTATCGGAAATCTCGTGTGGGCATTGTTCTTTGTCGGGGTGGGTGCAGTGATCTTTTCGAGACGGCGGATCTAGATGGAAGAGGGTGGCCGGAAACGTGTTTTGCAAGTTAGCCACATTGTGAAGTGTTACGGCGGAAAACTAGTGAAAGGGATGTCTGGCCCTTGACATAGGGCCTGATCAGAAACGTTTCTGGAGCCGTTGCAAACAGAACGTGGCATTATCAACATTAATTTGGAATTTTTGTTGACAGCTAGATGATGTGCATGGTATATTATCTAAGTTGTCTTTTACGACAGCAACTCATTAATTTAAAAGTTAAATTGCTTGTTGACAAGTAGTCTGACAAAATGGTATATTAATTGAGCTGCTTCATTAGGAGCAACAAACGACAGAAATTATTATTTAAAACTTCTTGTTGACATTCATATCAGTTAAATGGTATGATGATTAAGTCGTCTGCGAGAGTGGATAACACGTAGACCTTTGAAAACTGAACATTGTTTCGACAAACCAAATATGTGTAGGGCGGTTTGATACTAGGTATCAAACCCAAACAATATTTGCGAAGTCAATTCGCTTTTATGAAAATAAAGTAACAACAATCGATGAGCTATTC
>NZ_RHNZ01000042.1 GCF_003946395.1 Levilactobacillus fuyuanensis
CTTTTGGACAGTTCTAATGAACACTTGTAATTCCTAGTATAGCACAGAAATAAAAAAGACCATTAGGGTATACCCTATTGGCCGTTTTTGATCCATTATCAATGGCTTTTTAAATTAGGGCCTAGTACTTTTGGAATGGAAATACTTTCCAACACCAAAAATTCTAGACCCAGAGCGCCTGAGTAACCTCATCAAGACCTACAGGTCGTGCGGTGAGCCAATGGACATCGCCATTGCCACACTGAGGAAAAACCTCAGAGGCGTTTTGAATGCTTCTCAAACCAAGCTTTCAAATGGCCCACTAGAAGGCATTAACCGTAAGATCAAAGCGCTAAAGCGCAGCTGTTATGGATTTGCCAATCAAGAGCGCATGTTTGAACGGATCTACCAACTGATTGCCTAGAAAAGTCAGTGTACGACACCCCGGGGAGGAGTGTGCCCAAAAACAGGGCTACAGAGCATAATTGCGGCCATCTGACTTCTCAAACGGAGTTTTTCGGTTCAATAACAAAAAGCCCACTCCGAAGAGTGGACCTTTCAAAAGATAAAAACTATTAATCAACACCATTTGACACAGAGCCAGAATAATAATATTCTTCAGGGCCCTCTTTAAATAATCTATATTCACTACAGATATATTTATTTAATGGTTAATCATTACGACGTTTCTTGATACCAAGAAAACCGAGTAAACTTCCAAACATTGCCAACAAAATACCAATAGATGACATTGTTTGACTTTGACTATTGTTTTCACCAGTTTGAGGTAATTCTGGTGAATTAACAGCACTGTTGTTAACTTTAGATCCTGTATTAGTCGACGTATTGATTACTCCATTGTTAGTAGCGTTACTTGGCTGGGAAGGATTCCCTGGTTGGTTAGAACTGGAATTTCCTGTGTCCGTACCATTACCTGGCTTCCCCGGTTGATTGAGCCCAGTGCCGCCATTGTTATCTGTTGCGGGGTTCTTCGTGTAAACATAGGTAACAGTCTGATCCTGATCCGTAAAGCTCCCCGTAGGGTTCCCTTGGACTTCTTTGAAGGTGTAGCCTGGCACATCCTTTTGGGTCGTTGAATATGGATCGCCTACATTACCAGAAGCAATAACGTCGTCAGCGATTGAATTGCCGTTTTCATCAACATACTTAGCTGTGACGTTACCGCCAGCAACTGGAGCATTCTTGGTATAGGTAACCTTGAATTCTAAGTCCTTTGAGTCCCCGTTAACTGTTTGCTTGTCAATTTGCGCCTTGTCAGCGGTATAACCCTTTAATTCAGGACTTTTGACTGCGTCAAAGCTTTGATCTGCTGACCAAGCACCATACGTCTTTGCCCCAGTTACTGCGTCAGTTGAGACTGAACGTGTGAACTCTACTGGCTTAGCAACATGGTCATCGACTGCCTTTGAGCCATCTTTGTAGACATAATGAATGGTCTCATTAACTGTCTTCTTCTCTGTCGTAATCGTTGGAGCGTTCTTGGTATAGGTAACCGTGAATGCTAAGTCCTTTGAGTCCCCGTTAACTGTTTGCTTGTCAATTTGCGCCTTGTCAGCGGTATAACCCTTTAATTCAGGACTTTTGACTGCGTCAAAGCTTTGATCTGCTGACCAAGCACCATACGTCTTTGCCCCAGTTACTGCGTCAGTTGAGACTGAACGTGTGAACTCTACTGGCTTAGCAACATGGTCATCGACTGCCTTTGAGCCATCTTTGTAGACATAATGAATGGTCTCATTAACTGTCTTCTTCTCTGTCGTAATCGTTGGAGCTGGCTTCGTCGGTTGTGGATGAATATCCCATCTGTGCGATTCACCGCCGGTTATATTAACGATATTAGCAACAATATTCCCATCAATGTTAACTCCAGCATTAATAGTCGCATTAGGTGCTAAAACGCTTCCCATAAACCGACCACTGCTGAAATTGAAGACTTGTTCACCGGTACCTAAGTTCCATAATACATGGTTAGGCTCTGAATGCCCTTCACTGTTGGGTAGAGAATTCGTTCCATCATCATAATCTAATTGAACTTGTGTAGAAATATTTTGATCACCATTTGGAATATCAGTAACGTTAATGACGATAGTGGGGCCATTTTCTTCTTGAGATATTCCCTTGATTGTAATCGGCTGAGGAGCACTCAAATATTTGAATGGAACATTTACATAAATAATTTGTGTTCCAGTTGCTACTTTCGAAACATCAACATAGCGATTATTCATGTCATCATAATTTGAAATAACACCTTTTGACTGAGGAGTACTAGCATAACTGGTAGATGCCTTTACTAGTTGTTGAAATACATCACTAAAATCAATATAGGTCCGCCCATTGGTATCTTGATAAACATCTTCAGGTTTTAAATTATCCATAGTGATACCATTGATCAAGACCTTGTTATTTTCAATTGATACATTAACATCTTTACCTAATACTACATGATTGAATGTTTTATTTCTAAAAGCGTTACTTTGAAGATGTTTGGCCAGTTGTTGAATGTAATAAATATCACCGCTAGTTAAATTGTATGAATCACCACGTGTACCAAAATCATTAGAGCCATTTAAAATTTTAACAGCTAAATTACCATTAGTATCCGCCGATAAACTAGCTTGATTTGCAAAAATATGGAACAGAGAAGCTAATTTTAAAACACTGTTAGTATTTAGGTCGTTAATATCAATTCCTAAATTTTTTAAATAAGTATCATCACTAATGGAGGTAGCTGGTTGGACACTATTAGATGATAAGGCCATTAGCAGCTGAAAAACACTCTTCGTATCACTGGCACTGCTTACTGCAGTAGCTGCTGATTGTTGAGCAGCACTCTTCGTATCACTGGCACTG
>NZ_RHNZ01000043.1 GCF_003946395.1 Levilactobacillus fuyuanensis
GTGCTAGTGCGCCACGTTGAAAACGTGATAAAGTAGATGTACCCAAAGTAATCACTCCCTATATTGGTTGGAATTAGTTACTACCATTGTAAGTGATTGCTTTGGGCTTTTTAATTTCTGTTCGGATTAATTATAGAATTTGCCACTCTTTAATGAATCGGCGATTTAAAAAACCTGGCACTCATGTGGATCATTCACAACGCCCCAATTTAATCAAGCACCAGCCCAATGCAAGGATATGGCGTGCTGACATTACTTATTTGGAATTACGTCCAGGAACCTGGGTTTATCTCAGTTCTATTTACGAACCAAAGGTTCATCAAGTTCTTGCTTTCAAGATTGGTCGTCAGATGGAGGCGACGTTAGTTGTAGAAACGATTAATCAGGCGCTTGAATGTCATCAAAAGCCACAATATTTTCACTCTGACATGGGTTCACAGTACACCAGCAACGAAGTTGAAACTTTACTTGAACGGCATCAGATTAGCCACTCATACTCAAAACAAGGTTAT
Source organism: Levilactobacillus fuyuanensis (assembly GCF_003946395.1). Taxonomy (GTDB): domain Bacteria; phylum Bacillota; class Bacilli; order Lactobacillales; family Lactobacillaceae; genus Levilactobacillus; species Levilactobacillus fuyuanensis. Next base: position 513 of record NZ_RHNZ01000043.1, read on the forward strand.
CCTTATGATAATGGGCCAATTGAAGCTTTTCACTCATTGTTGAAGAGAGAGTTTGCCTTTCAAACAACTTTTTCCAATTTTGAGGACTTGGTAATCCGAACCTCAAATTACATCAGTTGGTTTAATTCCGACAGAATTAGAACGAGTGTTTAGAAAAAGATGTGCCATTTATTGACATAGGAGCAATATTCATACCGGCGCCAATCATTGCACCCAACATATCACGCCGAGAAATAGATGCTTGGGCAAAGATTGCTTGCAAGCGTTTAGACAATTTATCACTAGGACTAGCGTTAGCTAGCATTTCATCAATTGCTTGGTAAAAGGTAGATGATGCAGTATATGTTGCTATATTCACTAGTGACAAAACTAGAGTTGACCAAATCCTTCAATTGATTGGCAACGACAATGTTGAATGTACTGATTATCTTGAAGATAACTTTTTTGCTTGGATGTTTTGGAAATATGATCGAAACAACAGGCAAATTAATTCTGATATTGGATTGCCAGCAATGAATGCGTTCTCGGGAACAATTCAACGAGATGATTTGCAAGATATGATAATTGGTCGCTCACCTAATATTACTGATTTATCAGTCTTAAAGATGCATATCGCCCGACAGTTTCCATTGAGAAGTGTCGGAATGGAGTTAACTGAGCGTGGTAACAAGGTATATTTTAAAGTTGATGTTCATAATCAAATTGTTGTTGATACGAGAAAATCTAAAATGGTTAGCGATGGGATAACTGATACCGTTTTGGTGGAATTAAAAGAATATCCACTAATAGTGTATATCTATAGTTACATTATTCCACTGCTCAATGGCCTGTATGAAAGTGAAGAGCCAGATTTCACAGAACAATTAAATTCCTATAGTAAAGACTTAGCAAAGGAGATTATTCTTGATTTAATTGGAGCAACGGGTATTGATATACAAGAATTTGATAAATTAGCTATGAAGCTTTAGTTGTACTAATTGCAAATGGGACTACGGAAACTTTTAATAGATTTATCGAAAAGTTCAGCTAATCACTGTTTTTTTTGCATATGGTCAGGAGGTGGCGATATCATGATTAATTCATAGTAAATACGGGTATGAGTTTCCGGAGTGGGCACAGGCGGGTGCTCGGCTCGATAAGATGGTGTAAGGATAATAGACGTCGTGCTAAATAGCGTGGCGTTTTTATTTTGCCCAAAATTTGGAGGTGGCCGGCATGGGCCAGATGGTAAATAGCAGATTTGGCCTTGTCAGTCGCACAGAGACACGTTGCTTGGGTGACTTAGAACATCAGCTTAAAGATGGACGGTGGTAACGTAAAAAGCCGCAGCGACCACATAAGCCGCGTATTACAGTGTGGAGAAAAAACAGGGTAACAAGCGTGAAAAAATAAAAGAAGACCAGATTTTGGTCTTCTTAAAAATGATAATTTATTTATCGTCTTTATCTAACTTTTCCTTTACGTTATCAACCGTATCTTTAACAGCATCTTTGGAATCTGACAGTTTATCTTTAGCCTTACCTAGAATACCTTGACCCTTACCTTCAGCTTCGCGGGCCTTGTCGTTCGTAACCTTGCCTTCAACTTCTTTAGCTTTTCCACTTACCTTATCTTTGGTGCTATCAATTTTGTCATCTAGACTCATAATATAACCTCCCATAATGTATTTGTTACAACAGTATTATTCCACATTTTAATTTGCTTGTCTAATAAGGAGATCCTACAAGAGATAGTGTGAATGACACTTATAAGGTAGATTGCAAATTTAATCCGAATTTTTGGACAAATTTGTCAGCATAACCTGATACGGTGTTTGCCAATCGAG
>NZ_RHNZ01000044.1 GCF_003946395.1 Levilactobacillus fuyuanensis
TTCATGATGTCATCGTCGGAGATCCGTTCGATGTACTTGCTTAAAGCACGTAATGAGTTACCGTGGGCAGCGATGATTACGTTCTTGCCGTCGAGTAACTTAGGTGCGATTTGGTCTTCCCAGAAAGGCATAACTACGGTACGTTGAACCCGTTGATAGGACTGACTTATGTAACTATCTTTTCTCTGGATAGTTGCCAGTTAGTGACAAGAAGAAAAATTCAAATATCAACTAAGGAATTCAATATTTGATGAGGTTATCATATCAGGGATTTGCCGCCAATCATAGACGGTCAGTTATTTGGTGCTTACGTTTGTGTAGATGGTAGCGCTAATTTATCCCATGTCTTTAAGTAAATTAAGCAGATTAATATTGTGTTAATAGGTGTACTGCTTTGATAATCGCTCGTCGAGTGTAGTATCCTGACTGCGCAATAGACGACTATTATGACTAAACATTATTACCATTGTTTTGATCCTAGCTTCATTAAACCCCTCATTTCTTCATCGTTTTAACTAACATGTATCAAATATCATACAGAAACGTATTTGCATTTTACGATAAGTTATGATGAATACAAATTTAAGAGTGAAGGCTACTATGTGAAAATGATAACAATCATTATCCGCTTTTCCAAGGAAAATACCAACTTACTGCTATGTGATTAACAAACTTGGTTTAAATTGGGGAGGAATATACCTTGAATAAAATTATTTCACATATTATTGTTCCTACTGATAAAGGAATTATTTTAATTCGAAGAACAAAAAAGGAAAGAGGAAAAGTAAATGTTTTTCCGCATTGGTGGGATATACCTGGCGGGCTTTCAGAAAGTGAGGAACTTCCTAAAGATGCAGCAATTAGAGAGTGCAAAGAAGAAATCGGATTAGATGTCACTATAAATAAAATTATTGGTGAGGATTCTAATTTTGATAACTTGAAGAAGACTGTATATACACGCCTCGTTTATTTAGCGAATGAGGTTGATATAGAAGATGAACAAGAGATCCAATTAAACATAACGGAACATGATAAAATATTTTTTCTTGATTCTTTAAAACATTTAAAGAAGGATGTAAACATTGTTCCATATGTAAGTGATGCGATATCCAAAGTTTTGACACAATGAAGAGGTACTACTAAATGTTGAAATTATTGGCGTATGTAAAAAAGGAAAGTCTCAATATCAAAGCAGCAAACCCCTATATGTTTCTGTTAGCAGGAGTATCGACGGGAATTTCATCAATCTTGTTGACCTATTTTGTGACAAGGTTATTTGGAGCTGTTGGGCGAATTAATTTTAAGTTTGTAGTAATAGGTGTCATTTCTTATAACGCACTTCTATCAATTATGATGCCAATTGGTAGATCACTTTTGACAGAAAAAAGAAGAAGAACAATGGATGGGTTAATATTAGCAAATGTTAATTTTGAGAAGATGTTTTTAGGAGTTATGATTGCAAATTTACCCTTTGTTCTTGTAGAAGTTGCGATACTGACTATATTTTCAATGTTTTTAGGTGTTGATTTTTCGGTCAAATTGGATTTCAAATTCATATGTAGTATTTTAGTATTTTTGTTTGTTAGCTACTGTTTAGGGGCTTTTATGTCAGTTCTTATGACGTTTGCTCAAGATAGTTGAGTTATGCAAAACCGAAAAGGGGGTCTGTAAAATGAAAAAATTTTTATTTGCTATTTGACCAGCAATGGGACATATAACTCCAACCTTAAAATTTGCCACATATCTCAAATCACAGAATATAGATATGGAATTTTATTCGAGCAAACAATATAAGACCAAAATAAAATGGTAGAAAACAAATCTTGAATTTTTTTAAAGGAGTTGAACTAAAAAATGCACCTCAATTGTCAAATCAAGTGCAACACTAAGAATCTATTCTTAGAAGTGGTCTAGTTGCTAAGCTAGTTCAGGCATT
>NZ_RHNZ01000045.1 GCF_003946395.1 Levilactobacillus fuyuanensis
AATCGAGTAGGAGGTAACCAATTGGTTTGGCTACCGACCTCTCACACCACCGTACGTACGGTTCCGTATACGGCGGTTCAGTAATTTAGGCATGTTGAATAAGCTGGAGTGTTTTGGTCAGATTTATTAGACCGAGACGCTCCAGTTTTCTATTCGTTAACGTGTAAGTCAAAGTCGCACTATGCGCAGTTCGCCACGCACCTTTACGGGTGTTGGCGAAGGTATAGGCATCGTTATGGGAGAGGCCCAGGCGCTTTAAATTATTTACCTTGGTCTTGACTTTCTTCCATTGCTTCCAGAAGTACTGACGAATCCTACTCCGTAACCACTGGTCCAGAGCTTTGACGAATGTCGCCATCTTTCCAATGCCATAGTACTGAAGCCACCCGCGCATCTTTTGCCGGATTTCTACGAACATTTTATCCGTGGAAATTCCTCGATTGCGTTTGGTTAGCCGTTTTAATTCCCGCTTGACCCGTTCTTTGGCCTGACGCGCCGGACGAGCGTAAGCTCCTCCGCGCCCAACACCTAAAGAGAATCCTAGAAATTTAAGGCGTAATGGTGACCCAACCGTTGTTTTCTCTCGATTGACCGTGACTTTTAGGTCCTTCTCAAGAAATCGGGTGACACTCTCGAGAACCCTTTGTCCCGCCCGCTTGCTTTTGACATAAATATTACAGTCATCGGCATAGCGTACGAACTTATGTCCTCGGGAAGTGAGTACCTTGTCCAACTCATTCAAATAGATGTTCGCCAACAATGGCGACAAAGGGCCACCTTGAGGTGTACCCTTGCTACTCTTTTCCAAGAGCTTGCCATTCATGACGCCACTGGTTAGGAAACGGCGAATTAGCCGCAGTAGCCATGGGTCATTGATATATTGACCAACAAATTTAATGAGTAGGTCATGGTTGACCGTATCGAAGTAAGCTTTTAAATCCAGGTCCACTACGCAGTGGTAGCCCTGATTATAAAGCGATGTCACTCGGCTGATTGCTTCGTGTGCCCCTCGATTTGGTCGGAAGCCAAAGCTATTATCTGAGAACACTCGCTCAAAGACCGGCGTCATCACTTGGGCCACGGCTTGTTGTACTAAACGATCAACTACCGTAGGAATGCCAAGCTTTCGCTTGCCGCCGTTGGGCTTGGGAATTTCTACTCGTTTAACTGGCTGGGGCCGATAGGTTCCTTGGGCCAATTGCTTGACTAGTTCTTCCTTATGTTCTTTCAGATAAGGTAGGAGGTCTTCGACGGTCATACCATCGAGCCCTGCTGCCCCTTTGTTTCTCTTGACCCGGAGATACGCTAGGTTTAGATTATTCCGAGTCAAAACACGTTTAGAGAATTCCATGCCACTTATCATTGTGCCTTCACCGGGGAAGGTACTACGCGCCCCAGTGTACCTTTGGCCTTCCGGACCTATCTTCAACTGGTGGTCAGCTTGTTCTGTTTTCTGCGATTGTCGCACTTTCTCCACCTCCAATATCAATGATGAGTTATTACTGTTCAGTCCTTCAGGTTGCTGAAGCAATCCTACTATGACCTCGGCTGACTCCTGAAAGATTCAACGTACCATCACTGGCACGCTTGTTCCTGTGGCACTTAATGTGCCTCTTGTCGGGAACTTATCAATCAGGCCTCCCCGGGTAAGAACGCCAACTTTCGTACCATGTCACTGTCGACTTTACTGTCATGACTTCGAGTAGTATTGGACTTCGGTTTGTAAAGCAACTTCATCCAGTCATTTCCAGCCTTCTAGCCGTTTCTTGTACATCAGTGCAGTACTTTGCCTAGGGCTTCCTTCAGATTCCACCTCGCGATGGACACCCTTGCCTTCGGCTCGTGGTTCCGACTACTACGGCCCACAGCGGACTTTCACCGCCTAGTTAGCGCCCATGCCGGGCGCACTTT
>NZ_RHNZ01000046.1 GCF_003946395.1 Levilactobacillus fuyuanensis
TCGCTATCGGAATCGGAGTCGCTGTCGGAGTCTGAGTCACTGTCGGAATCTGAGTCACTGTCGCTGTCAGAGTCACTGTCGCTGTCAGAATCACTGTCGCTGTCAGAATCACTGTCTGAGTCGGAATCACTGTCTGAGTCGCTATCGCTATCTGAATCACTGTCGGAGTCGGAGTCACTGTCGCTGTCAGAATCACTGTCAGAGTCTGAGTCACTGTCGCTATCTGAGTCGCTGTCAGAGTCGGAGTCACTATCAGAATCCGAATCGCTGTCGCTGTCAGAGTCACTGTCGGAGTCTGAGTCACTGTCGGAATCTGAATCACTGTCGCTGTCAGAATCACTGTCGGAATCTGAATCACTGTCGCTGTCAGAGTCTGAGTCACTATCGGAATCGGAGTCACTGTCGGAGTCCGAGTCACTATCAGAATCGGAGTCACTGTCAGAATCGGAGTCACTGTCGGAATCAGAGTCACTGTCGCTATCTGAATCACTATCGGAGTCTGAATCACTGTCTGAGTCAGAATCACTGTCTGAGTCGGAATCACTGTCTGAGTCGGAATCACTGTCTGAGTCGGAATCACTGTCGGAATCTGAATCACTGTCGCTGTCGGAGTCACTGTCGCTGTCAGAATCACTGTCGGAATCTGAATCACTGTCGCTGTCAGAGTCTGAGTCACTATCGGAATCGGAGTCACTGTCGGAGTCCGAGTCACTATCAGAATCGGAGTCACTGTCAGAATCGGAGTCACTGTCGGAATCAGAGTCACTGTCGCTATCTGAATCACTATCGGAGTCTGAATCACTGTCTGAGTCAGAATCACTGTCTGAGTCGGAATCACTGTCTGAGTCGGAATCACTGTCTGAGTCGGAATCACTGTCGGAATCTGAATCACTGTCGCTGTCGGAGTCACTGTCGCTGTCAGAATCACTGTCGGAATCTGAATCACTGTCGCTGTCAGAGTCTGAGTCACTATCGGAATCGGAGTCACTGTCGGAGTCCGAGTCACTATCAGAATCGGAGTCACTGTCGGAGTCAGAGTCGCTGTCAGAGTCGGAGTCACTATCGGAATCGGAGTCACTGTCAGAGTCCGAGTCACTATCAGAATCGGAGTCACTGTCAGAATCGGAGTCACTGTCGCTATCCGAGTCACTGTCGCTGTCGGAGTCGCTATCGGAATCAGAGTCACTATCAGAATCTGAATCACTGTCACTATCTGAGTCACTGTCGGAGTCAGAGTCACTGTCGCTGTCAGAATCACTATCGGAGTCTGAGTCACTGTCAGAGTCTGAGTCACTGTCGCTATCTGAGTCGCTATCGGAGTCTGAATCGCTGTCGCTATCTGAGTCACTGTCAGAGTCTGAGTCACTGTCGCTGTCAGAATCACTGTCGGAGTCTGAATCACTATCGGAGTCGGAGTCACTGTCGCTATCTGAATCACTGTCGCTGTCTGAATCGCTGTCGGAGTCTGAGTCGCTGTCAGAGTCTGAGTCACTGTCGGAGTCTGAATCTGAGTCGCTATCGGAGTCGGAGTCACTGTCAGAGTCTGAATCACTGTCGCTGTCAGAGTCGGAGTCGCTGTCGGAGTCACTGTCGGAGTCACTGTCGCTGTCAGAATCACTGTCGGAGTCGGAGTCACTATCGGAATCTGAGTCGCTGTCGGAGTCAGAGTCACTGTCAGAGTCTGAATCACTGTCGCTATCGGAATCACTGTCGGAATCGGAGTCGCTATCGCTATCGGAATCACTATCAGAGTCTGAGTCGCTGTCGGAGTCAGAATCACTGTCAGAGTCGGAATCACTGTCGGAGTCAGAGTCGCTGTCAGAGTCAGAGTCGCTGTCAGAGTCGGAGTCACTATCGGAATCGGAGTCGCTGTCGGAGTCTGAGTCACTATCGGAGTCTGAGTCAC
>NZ_RHNZ01000047.1 GCF_003946395.1 Levilactobacillus fuyuanensis
GTTTGGAATGTTAAGGTGAATCTTGATGATGTTCGCGCATTGCTTGCGAACGCTCCAGCTACAGATGATCTGGTGGGATCCATTCGAGAGAAGAAGGCTTAGTATCTGGATGAGATATCGGTGAATCATTGCGTCATCACGAATGTACTTTAGAACAAAATGGCCATCATTAACGATTTATTATTTGTCACCCATCTATTAGGAGGCTATATTTTTTATGTCGAAGACAAAAGTTATTGTTGTTGGTGCCTCGCACGGCGGCCATCAGTCGGTTTTGGAACTTACTCACAAATACTCAAACCTAGATATTAAACTCTTCGAAGCGGGAGATTTTATTTCTTTTATGTCCTGTGGTATGGAATTATATTTAGAAAACAGTGTAACGAGTATTAATGATGTCCGTAATTTTAAACCTGCAGATCTCGAAAAATTTGGGACAGAAGTATATGCCAATCATGAAGTGACCAAAATAAATCCAGAAAATAAGCAAGTTACCGTGAAAGATTTAAGATCCGGTAAGATACAGAGCTATGATTACGATAAATTAATCTTAAGCTCAGGCGTAACTCCAAACGATTTACCCGTTCCTGGTCATGAGCTAAAAAACGTTTATTCAATGCGCGGCAAGGATTGGGCAGAAAAGATCAAAGCAAAATTATCTGACCCAGATGTTAAAAATATTACTGTTATTGGTGCTGGTTACATTGGTGTTGAAGCTGCTGAAGCCAGCATCAAAGCTGGAAAGAATGTTACATTAATCGACATGATTAATCGGCCTCTGGGCAACTACCTAGATACCGAATTAACAGATATTTTATCAAAAGAATTGACTAGCAAAGGCGTTCAAGTTGTCACTGGCGCTAAGATTGAATGCTATGAAGGGACTGAATCGGTTTCTGCTGTTAAGACCAACGATGCAGAATATCCTAGTGACTTGATCATTCAAGCTGTTGGAGTTAAACCTAATACTGATTGGTTAAAGGGAACGGTTGAACTAGATAAGCGCGGGTGGATTAAAACTGACAAATATTTGAGAACTAATCTGCCTGATGTCTATGCCATAGGTGATGCGGTGTTGGCCTATTCAATTCCTGCTCAGAGGAACATGCCGATAGCTTTAGCCACGGTTGCCCGACGTGAAGCCCGTTATGTAGTGGAACACATCTTTGAGAACACACCGTCTATGCCATTTTCAGGAGTAGTCGGCTCATCAGCATTAAGTGTTTTCGACTATCACTTTGCCACATCAGGTCTGAATATGACCACAGCCCAAAAGGCCGATATTAAGATTAACACATCTTTTTACAAAGACACTTTACGTCCAGCTTATGTCCCTATGGAGAAGGGAAATACAGAGGTCTACGTAGAGCTGGATTACAATCCAAACACTCATCAACTATTAGGTGGTGCTGTATTGTCAACTTATGATATCACTGCCCAAGGTAATGTTATTTCATTAGCCATCCAACAAGGATTAAAACTGGAAGATTTAGCCGAAGCTGACTTTTTCTTCCAGCCAGGCTTTGACCGACAGTGGAGCCTATTGAACTTAGCAGCCCAACGTGCTCTTGGTGAACTTGAGTTTACAAAATAGAAATTGTAACGACCACTTATAACTTGCTGTTTAGGATCACGAATAAATCAAAAAGAGGCTGTGACATAAGTCTCCACAAATAAGACGGTCTAGTGAGAATCTTCGGATTCTCACTAGACCGCCTTTTGATATAATGGAAAATAAAAAAGGCATCGGCCACACCCGATACCCACAGATTATCCCCGAAAGGACATCTAAATATGCAAGACTATTATGGTGGATTGTAAAATTAATCCGAACGCTGTTCGGACAAAAAAGATCAGCTTCCTTTAAAATGGTGTTTACCACAAACCCAT
>NZ_RHNZ01000048.1 GCF_003946395.1 Levilactobacillus fuyuanensis
CTTTTGGACAGTTCTAATGAACACTTGTAATTCCTAGTATAGCACAGAAATAAAAAAGACCATTAGGGTATACCCTAATGGCCTTTTCTAAAAGCTGTTTCAGATCTTTGTCTTCCAGACTTCTTTTTGAGGGCCTGTGGGCTTTATAGCGATAGTAATGCGCTCTTGAAACCCCGATGACTCGCCACATCTTAGTTACCTGGTAATTTTGGCTTTCTTGTTGGATATAATCAAAGATATCGGTTATCTCTGCGCAAGGAAGCCGAGGGCTTTTTTTAGGATTTCGTTCTCCTCAGACAGGGAAGCCAGCCGCTTTTCCATCGCTTTAATTTCGTCTGGCGATTTACCGGATTGAGTTTTGGCTTGGCCCTGGATCCACTTATGAACGGTTGAATAGCCAATGCCATATTCTCTGGCCAGTTGGGCGGCTGATTCGCCTTGTTTATATAGGTTGATGATGTTTTGTTTGAATTCTTTGTCGTAACGAGTTGGCATGTAAAAATTCCTTCCTTTTGAGAGACGATTTATTCATTATACGCTCTCTTAAAAGTTGTCTCAGGAATCAGCTTACATCCAACTTGAAAAGAGTACCTTACAACGGACAATTACCATTATTGTTATGGTGATGGGGATTATCACGCTGCTGGCGACCTTGGGGCTATTAATGTGGGTTATTGTACCGATGGTGCTGCACGGATCCGGCCTTAAGTCGATTTGGGACACTTGGCACCCTGAATTAACGGGTTGGGGCGCCGTTAGATGTATTGGGGCGATACTTACTAGCTTTTTGGTGATTTGTATCGAGCTGTTAGTGATCGGATTGCCAACCGTGATTGCGATTAAAATAATGGAATTTGTTGATAAATCGGATAGATAGGAAAACGCATAGCAAGACATTCAAATATTGGGTATTTTTTCAAAGCACGCAGGTAAACTTTAAAAGTTAACATAGTTCCAATGTAGACTTTTATCTTGCGGACAATGTAAAAGTCTACATTGGAACTTTTTTATAAATCATCTTTAATTTCTTGAAGTGTAGCATTAGAACTTGTAATTTATCTTTAGATAGGTTTTATTTATCAATGAGAATTACCTTTCTTAATTCGATATACAAGGATCCAGAAAGGTAATGCAATTAGAACAGTGCCAATTAACGGAATAAATGAATATAAAACAGCTGCGCATGTATAGTTATTTTGATAAATAACAAAATATAATAGAGCACCTGCAGAAACAATTATTCCCGAAATGGGTAAACTTTTAGTCGTGTAAAAGAGTAAATTTTTCTCATATTTTTTCATAAAAATTGCCTCTTATTAATGATTCATTGCACATGCACCTTCTGATGCAGCGCCACACACGACAGCGCAAGCTAAACCTGCGATGCCATTTACGGCAGCCCAAACTTCACAATAGGAACCACAAGCTAACACACCAGCCATACCGCATGAAAATTCTTTGCCATGAAATTTAAAATGCTTTGTCTTTTTTTTCGCCAGAATATTAATTTGATTCAGTTCATTGTTTGAGGCGGAAAATTCGGTTTTTGGTGATGTGCTCTTAGTAGTACCTTGCTCAGCAGAGAAGCTTACAACCTTATTATTGCTCTTATCAACAACCGTTTGAGTTAATATTGTAGTATTTTTGTCATTATTTTTGTAAACATTATAAACAACATCCGTTGATATAGAAGGATCTACTGAGGATGTTGCACGATAATTATATGGTGTGACTGCGTCTTGGTCATTGGTATAACCACGTTTTTTTATATTATTTAAATAGTTATTTATTTTCCCTCAATTGTCAAATCAAGTGCAACACTAAGAATCTATTCTTAGAAGTGGTCTAGTTGCTAAGCTAGTTCAGGCATT
>NZ_RHNZ01000049.1 GCF_003946395.1 Levilactobacillus fuyuanensis
AATGCCTGAACTAGCTTAGCAACTAGACCACTTCTAAGAATAGATTCTTAGTGTTGCACTTGATTTGACAATTGAGGAAAAAAATGATTTTATTGGTAGCGTTAATAATAATTTGGGCAACCTATAAATTTTTTTCTTCATGGATTTGGTGGATATTAGGAATAATGCTGTTAATTGCTTTGTGGCGTTTTTTGACATCTTGGCCTGTCTTACTACTGATTGCTGGTGCATGCATTTTTCTATTGATTAAGCAGCATCGTGACAAAACTAAATCCAAGTCACCTTACGTTAATAAGAAAGTAACCGTTAATCAAAAGTTTCATTAGCACGACTAGTCCAATACTGATGACTATAAAAGCTGAAAAATTTAAGGGAGAAACTTGTATGTTAAAAGAATTCAAAGAGTTTATTTCACGTGGTAATGTAATGGACTTAGCAGTTGGTGTCATTATTGGAGCTGCCTTTACATCTATCGTTAAGTCATTAGTTGATAACTTAATTAATCCATTAATTGGTATCTTCTTGGGACAAATTGATTTTTCTGATCTTGCCTTTAAAGTTGGTAGTGCAACATTCAAGTATGGTGCCTTTATTAATTCCATTATCAATTTTCTAATTATTGCTTTTGTTGTATTCCTGTTAGTAAAAGGTATCAATAAAATTATGCCTAAAAAAGAAGCTTCCACTGCCCCAATCTCAATGGAAGCTCAATACCTGCAAGAAATTGCTGATATTTTGAAAAAAAATAATTCCCAAAAATAGGCTTTCTTTTGAATAAATTTAATCACGTCAACCTTGCACTTGTTTTTAACTTTTCCACAGGAATTTCAAAATTAAAGAAGTCCTCGATTTAAATTTCATTAATGAAATTTTCTGGATTTAATACAACGATTTTTCAAAACGGCCAATAGGGTATACCCTATTGGCCTTTTTTTGATCCATTATCAATGGCTTTTTAAATTAGGGCCTAGTACTTTTGGAATGGAAATACTTTCCAACACCAAAAATTCTAGACCCGATAAAATTAGTGATTTCCTGATAATTGAATGGGATATTGGTGGTGTTAATATGAGGAATCATGGTCAATATCTGATTATGATCAATAGGGATCATACCAACGTAGAAGTTGTTTAAATCAATAACGGTCAAAGAATTAGGAACACGCAGTTTAAGTGCTTCTTGGGCTAAAGCTTTCATATTATAGGCATTATTATCAGATATTAAAGTAATATCACTGTCTTCACAAAGGTAGAAATCTGCTGAAGCAACATTACCAAGTAGCTGAAAAGTTGACTGATTCATGATATCTCCCTGACTATTTACAAAAAAGTGCTTTATTTTGCAGAATTAGGTATGTCATTCTATTCTAAAAGTATATAATTAAAGGTAAGTTAAAAGTAGGTTAGCTCAATATAAGGGAAGAAATTTATAATGGGAGAAAAGAAATTACATTATAAAATGTATAAAGATGGCAAAAAATTCGTTTTTGCCGCAATTGCTACACTGTCTTTTTTTGTCTTCGGTGGGGTATCAACGGTAGCAGTTCATGCTGATACCACCTCAGGGAACTTAACTGCCGCCACTGTAAACAGCACTAGTGATACGAAGAGCGCTGTTTCATCAGCAGCTACTGTAGCAAGCAGTGCCAGTGATACGAAGAGTGCTGCTCAATCAGCAGCTACTGTAGCAAGCAGTGCCAGTGATACGAAGAGTG
>NZ_RHNZ01000005.1 GCF_003946395.1 Levilactobacillus fuyuanensis
GCGCCTTGAGACGCTGGCCAGTAACCCAGGGCTTATAGCCCTCGAGAAAACCACCCGTTCAACGGGTGGTTTTTATTTGAGGATTTGACGGCAGAGTCCTCACTATTGGCTGGAGCTAATAGTGGAGACTTTGGAGAAACTAATTAGCTAATGGATCGCGTTTGAGTAGCAGATGGAACCTTAGGATGATGAGTAAATTGAAGCCAATAATCATGAGTAGAATCAATCCCCAAGCCGTGTTGGTATCAACATTGGTGGAGATTGCAGAACGAAGCAAGTCAATGAGATAGGTCATGGGTAGCCATGGATTGAGATGCTGTGCTAGGGAACTCACGAGTGCTGTGGGATAGAGACCACCAGAGCTGGCCAATTGGAGAACGAGTACGATTGAAATCAGCCATGTGCCGAACCCGCCCAAGAGAATTCGGAGGCAAAAGATTAGTGACAGGAAGAGCAGTGATCCTAGGAGAATGGCACAGAATAGAGCCGCCTGAGATTGAACCTTTAAGTTATTGGCTAAACGTAGCGTACCAAACAAGAGACTACTTTGAATCAGAGCGACACCCCCAATAATAGCGGCTTTACTCCCCCACCAGGTAATCGCCAGTTGAGGTTTGCGGTGCCATTCGCCAGCATCGTACATTGTGCCAAGCGCGATGCCACCGACGTAGAGACCAATGGCGATGGCAAATGGTGCCATACCAGTTCCGTTGTTGGGAACCTTAGCGATGTCATGACTAGTGGACGTGACAGGTTGGGCAATGGCATTGGCGTTCGTAGAGGACGTGTGGTTTGCTTGTAAATGGGTACTTCCGAGACTTAACGCGGTTGCTAAGGTGGAGGCACCCAATTGAATATGATTGAGACCGGCACCTGTGGTAAACAAACCTTTTGTTAAGGGAACGTTGGAAATGGATGTCATTGCGGCTTGTAATCGTTGGTTGCCTTGCTGGAGCTGTTGCGTTCCTTGAACCAACTGCGTGTTTCCTCGTGCGGCATGACGCATACCAACGCTAGCGTTGTGAAGCGCTGTGAGTAAAATTTGACTATTCAAACGGATAACGTCACGATTGATTTTGGTGGTGATAGCACTCGCTATGCCAGTGGTCATCTTAGACACAATGAAATTTTGGCCAGAATTCAAACTGTAGTGTAGTTGCATGCGTTGGGGATGCTGTGTGAGTAGAGTTATTGCGTTATGAGAAAAATCAGCTGGAATTGTGACGACGAGGTAGAGCCTGCCAGATTTTAAATGATCATGGGCGGTAGCAGCTGAAAGTTTGTGGAAGTCTAAGTCTTTAGTATGCTTCAAGTTGGTAGTCAGTCTTTGTCCAATGGCAATTGTTTGGCCGTGGGCGTGGACAGCACGATCGTGGTTGACGATGGCTACTGGAATATCATCGGTATGGCCGTAGGTATTCCACATAGATGACAGATAAAGGTAACAGTAGATTGCCGGAATTAAGGCAATCATGACGAGCACCACTAAGCTTATTTTATGGCGTAGTAGGTAATGCCATTCACTCATTAACATTGAAATCTCCCCCTTATCAACGACCTGTTGATTGAACGTCCTCAGAATACGAAAATGTAAAAGGTAATTCAATCGACAGTTTGATGACAGTTGTCGGGAGGCAGCGATCAAAATTACTCTGAAAAGCCAGTAAAGACCAAACTAAGGTTACTCAGATAACTAGCGACAGAATCAAGAGTTATGTTGATTGTCGTCGAGGCCAAGAAGTTTTTTAATGGGAGGGTAATCAACAAACTGTTGAGGTGATGGAAAATGGAAACGAGCACGAAGCGTTTGGAAACGGAAGTTAAGTTACAACGGGCGTTTATTAAAGTGATGACACGTGTTGGCTTCGAGCGACTGACCGTGCAATTACTGACACGAGAAGCCCAAATTAATCGTGGAACCTTCTATCTACATTATGTGGATAAGTTCGATCTGTTAGCGCATTATGAAAATGAAATTGTTGCGCAGATTCGGACGATATTTAGTCAGTATCCGAAGCCGGTGTTGGGAATAATGGCCGAACCGATGCCGAATGCTTTTGAGCGCTTATTTGCGTATCTCTATCGACAACGAACGCTCGTCGCTATCCTCTTTCAGAGTCCCGCGTCACAATTGGATCAACAAGTGAAACAGTTGATCATGGAAGTTCTCGGTCCGGTCACGGGGCAGCCTGATAGAGAAGTCCCAACAGATTTTGCTCAAGAACTCGTGGCGCAGGGCGTCCTCGATTACGTTGTCTATTGGCTGGGCCAACCAGCAATTCTGTCACCTGCTGAGGCTTACGCGCTCTTTACCCGAACGCGCCAGTTGTCGCCGCAACAGCTGATGCACGGAACGGCTAATGACTGAGTGAAAGTTCTGCAGCGTTTCGGTTGTAAACGGTTATGGGGTTCGCTAAACTGTGAGTGTTAAGATATAAATCACGCTTGGGAGGCGGCTCATGGCTAAAGTATTGGCAATTAATGCGGGAAGTTCCACACTGAAATGGAAACTATTTTCGATGCCTGAGGAGCAAGTGATTGCTTCGGGGATGGTTGACCGGTTAAATTTACCGGGATCGTTGTTTAAAGTTAAACTGGCCAACGGTGAGAAATTCACGGAAACGCAGGACAACATTACCAATAAATTGGCTGCGGCAATGGTGTTAACACGTTTAAAGTCGTATGGCATCTTGTCGCACCTGAGCGAAATTACGGGCGTGGGTCACCGGATCGTTGCGGGCGGTGAAGTCTTCAAGGATTCTGCCGTTATCACGCCAACTGTGTTACGGCAAATCAAGGCACTCAAGGATTACGCACCGCTGCATAACCCGGTACAAGCTTATTATATTGAAGTGTTTACACAGCTGTTGCCGAGGGCTCAACAAGTGGCGGTCTTTGATACTTCGCTGTATGCGCAGATGCCAGCTGTGAATTATATGTACAGTATTCCCTATGATTACTATGAAAAATTTGGTGCGCGAAAGTATGGGGCTCACGGAACCAGCCATCGGTACGTGGCAATGCGAACGGCGGAGTTGTTAGACAAACCATTATCTGACTTGAAACTGATTACGCTCCATTTGGGCTCTGGTTCGTCCATCACGGCGTTTGATCATGGTAAGGCTCTGGATACGTCGATGGGCTTTACCCCGCTCGCAGGCGTCATGATGGGGACACGTTCAGGCGACATTGATGCCTCACTGGTGGCCTTCTTAGCTGAGAAGTTACAGAAGACAATGCCAGAAATGATTACGATTTTGAACAATAAATCTGGCCTATTGGGTATATCAGAATTGTCGTCGGATCAACGTGACTTGGAACAAACACAGGCTGACCGACCCAAATCCAAACTAGCTCTCGATATGTTCGTGAGTCGTGTGGTTCAGTACGTGGGGAGCTATATTGCTGAGCTGGGTGGTGTAGATGCAATTGTCTTTACTGCAGGATCGGGTGAGAATGGAATCGAAATGCGACAGGCCATTGTGGACAAGTTGGCTTACTTTGGTATTACAATTGATCCGACTAAGAACGACTGTCGGGGCAAAGAACGGGTTGTTAGTCCTGAGGGGAGTCCAGTTCAGGTGCTCGTGGTGCCAACGAATGAAGAACTTATGATTGTTCGTGATGTTACACGGTTAACAACTTAATAAGTGTGAGTCCGCTTAATGGCGGACTTTTTGTATTAGGGTAACGGTTATGGGTAAAGGAATCCCCGTATCATGACGTGGACTAAGAGCCAAGATGATACGAGGATTTTGCCTATGGGATGGCATAGACCCAGCATAACTGATTGCTACCGAAAATACGACAACAATTTCATTATTCTATTTAGGGGTTTAGATGATCCTAATTTAAATATAAATTGCATAGAAATAGCCGCTTGAACGACAAGTATTATAATATCCAAATATAAATAATATTATGAACAATTAACCCTTGCTATCATGCGTAAAAACCCGTATGCTTAGTCTACCAAAACAAGCAAAATAAAAACGGAATCCAACTGTGAGGATTCCGTTCGCTAATATTGCAGAATTGAAAGTTAACTCATGTGTAGATCGCGTCGGCGATAGCCCCACCAACCAAGTAGAATCAGCGCTAGGCTGAGTGTTAACATCCAGCTGAAGTTGGCCCATTCCACATCGTGGGTTGGGACTTTATTGGTTGGGACTTTATTCATCCAACCGAGCGGGGACAGGTGCTGCGCCCACTTTGGCAGCTTGAGCATGCCACCCATGTAAATGCTAATGAAGCCGAGTCCCAAGTACAGCCAGTTCAGGGAACGAATCCGTGGCCACCAACCAATGATAGTGACGGCAATACCGATAAAGACCAAGATTGCTGGCAATTGTCCCCAGATAGACTGCCAGAATTCAAACATCGTCAAGCCATCTTTAGGATGATCAAGCGTTGCATTTCCAACGAAAATCAGGCTACTGATGGCACCAACAAAGGTAACGAGACTACTCAGAATACCAGTGATCACGTAGCTGAAGAAAAGGCGGGTTCGTGAGAGCGGCCGCGCATATAGGGATTCTAACCAGCCATTCGTTTCATCACTGTAAAGCTTGTAAACGAGCTGAATACCAGGAATAGCGGCCACCGCGGCCATTAGAACGACTAACGTTGATGTGAAGTTGACTAACATCGCATGATTGGCTTCGTGTAAGACATTGGCACCAAATACCTGTTGCATTGTCGGATTGGTTTTCAGCATATCACCAACAGTGTTGTAGATACTACCGTAGGTCATACCAAGAACAGCGATACCGATGATCCACCCGATAATAACGTTGTGTTCGCGCCGCCACAGTAGCGAAGCAGGGTCCCGTAGAAAGCTAGATGCCGTGCGCCGACCTGGTCGTGTTGCCAGAGCACCAGCGTTAAGGTCACGATTCAGGTTGATACTTGCCGCGAGAAAGAAAAGGATTATGGCGGTGACTAGAGATAAGGCGATGGGTAACCAGTTGAGATGATAGAAGGGTGATATTTTTTCGACCCAACCAAGTGGTGACCACCAGGTGTAATCGGGATTCTGAACATCGGTCATCATCCGGACGATGTAGGCCAGACCGAACAATCCGTAGGTTAGTCCCGTAGCACTAGCGGAATGATCGGCGAGCTGTGCGGCGACCAATCCTAGTAGTCCAAAGACGAGACTGACAGCGGCTAGTCCGATTCCCACGGCCCAGTTACCGGCAGTCGTCATGCCATGCATTCCGGAGAACCCTAAGCCGGCGCCATAGATGACGGCGATAATCGCATTTACGATGATAAGTTCTAAGGCCGCAGCACTCAATGGTGCCAGTTGCCCCACAGCTCGTGAGCGAACTAACTCGGTAATGCCTTGATCTTCTT
Organism: Levilactobacillus fuyuanensis; assembly: GCF_003946395.1. Taxonomy (GTDB): domain Bacteria; phylum Bacillota; class Bacilli; order Lactobacillales; family Lactobacillaceae; genus Levilactobacillus; species Levilactobacillus fuyuanensis. The sequence goes on from NZ_RHNZ01000005.1 coordinate 5,359, forward strand.
CGCCCCGTGTTGCGTGAATGCCAAGCATAATGTTCATGATGATTTGTGCAATTGCCATGAAGACGACCATTTCGGTAGAGAAGATCTGCGCAGTCGATGGATTGTTTGTAAATTTAAATGCCCCCAACAACGCGACCATGGCAGGACTCTTCAGCGTGTCCTTGATGGCTGCAATCTCATGTTGCGTGCCAAAAATATCGGTAAATTTGTAAGCCACACCCACCATAAGACCAGCGAGAACTAGAATCCAAATGAGAATCTTAAAGCGGTCACGGCGTAGGGCCAGTCCGGTTAAGCGACCGGTACGGGAAAAATGAGTTGTCATCGCCCTCACTCCTTTTCCGTTGTGTAGTAGTGCATGAAGAGATCTTCTAGGGTTGGTGGCGTACTTTGCAGAGCCATGATATGGTGTTCCGTTAAGGCCGCCATGACTGCGGGAAGAGACTTAGCTTCGACTGAAAATTGCCATTCATTTGGATGCTGTCCGGCTTCAACGTTGTGAACGCCTGCAAGTTGAGTCAAATCAAGTGGTGTCTTCAAGGTAACGTTGATGACAGTTCGCGTCAGATGCCGCATTTCAGCAAGACTTCCCGTTTCAATGATCGTGCCCTCACGAATGATGGCAATGCGGTCACACATGCGTTCAACTTCTGAAAGAATGTGACTGGATAGGAGAACAGCCTTACCCTGTTGCTTCAGATTAAGAACGGCCATTTGGAATTGTCGTTCATTCAGCGGATCAAGGCCGGACGTGGGTTCATCGAAAATGTAAAAGTCTGCGTCCTGGGAAAAGGCGGCAATCAGTGCTACCTTTTGGCGATTTCCTTTGGAGTAAGTCCGGGCCTTCTTGGTCGGGTCTAAACCAAACTGTTTGATTAGCTCATCAGTTCTAGAGGAATGCTGTGTGCCATTCACCTTTAGCAGGAGGTCAATAATTTCCCCACCGGTGAGATTAGGCCAGAGGTAGACGTCTCCAGGAACGTATGCTAAGCGGCGATGAATCGCGACACTGTTCGACCAAACGTCTTGGCCGAAGATTGTGGCATTTCCGTCGGTTGCCCGGATGAGACCGAGTAAGACCCGAATGGTGGTCGACTTACCAGCACCGTTTGGTCCGATAAAGCCAAATACCTCTCCGGCGTGGACATCGAAGGTAATATTCTTTAAGGCCTCAAAGTGGCCGAATTTTTTTTGAAGATGATTAATTTGTAAGACTGGTTCGTTCGTCATATAAATCCCTCCTCACGGTTTCTAAATCGCTATCATCGTAAGCCCCCGTCTACTGGAAGTCAATAGAAAAGTGAACTATTTTTCTAAAATAGTTCACTAAAATTAAAAACTCTTCTGAAATGAGGTATGCTAAAATTAACAGCAGTAAATGTTTTAAAAAGGGTGGTGAAAAATGTGGCGACGAATCAACAGCGACGAGAACAGCAGCGACAAAATATCTTAAAAGCGGCCGGCAAGTTGTTTATGCGGGATGGTTTTAAGGTGACCCACATTAAGGATGTGGCGGCAGAGGCGCAGGTTTCTCAGGTGACTTTATATAAGTATTTTGATAGCAAGTTAACCTTGGGACATCAAGTCGTCTTGGCACTGATTGAGACCGGATACGCCGACTATCAGCGTATGGTCGATGATCATTCACGGTCGTTTCGGGAGTTGATTCAGCTCATGATTACCACGAAGACTACCTATGCTGGTGAGATGAGCGATGACTTTTATCAATTCGTTGCGGATGATATGGGCGGCCGATTGGGTAACGATGAGGCGTATCAAGCCTACCAGGATGGTAAACAACGTTTTTGGGACAGCGTTATTTCTCGCGGTCGTGCGGCGGGGATGATTGCGCCGTCACTGACCGATAAAGCCCTGATCATGTATTTGGATATGTATGTGCAATACTTTAGCGCACCGACGAGTCATCCACTGGTCGGCAGCGCCACGGAGTACAAGAAGTATGCGGATCAACTCATGCACTTGTTTTTCTATGGCTTTATTGGCGATCCACCTGCCAATGACGATGAACCCACAAAGGAGCAGACTAACTGATATGACAGAAGTAGAAATTTTAAATGCCGTTAAAGAGTTTTCGCAGGCCAAAATGGGAGATGATGAGACCGGCCACGGTTTCGATCATATCCAACGGGTCGTGGGACTAGCAGATCGCTTGGTACAGTACTATCCTGAAGCCAACCGAGTGGTAACGGTGACGGCGGCCTATCTCCACGATGTCATCGATGAAAAATTGGTTGCCGATACGGCCCAGGCTAGTCAAGAAGTACGATATTTCTTGGCCCAGCAGGGGTTTACAACCGCTCAAGTCGATATGATCTTCTTGATCATGGATAACATGTCTTACCACAAAACGTTAGATGGCACGGCCAAGCCACTACCAATCGAGGGCCAAATCGTTCAGGATGCAGATCGACTAGATGCCATTGGTGCTATTGGAATTTCTCGTGCCATCTACTTCGGTGGCCATTTTGGCGAGAAAATTTATGATCCAGACGTTAAGCCCCGGACCGAGATGACGCATGCCGAATACCGTAATCTAAATAACGAAACCATTATTAATCATTTTTACGAGAAGTTACTCACGCTGAAGGACCTCATGAACACGTCAGCGGCTAAAGATGTTGCCGAACACCGGCAACAGGTGATGTTAGACTTTTTAGCAGAGTATAAAGCAGAATGGAACGCGGAGGCATAGGCTTTCGCGTTTTTATTTGCCGGGAAGTCAAAGTTAGGGATTTAAAGATTCTATAGCAAGTGATATACTATGACTGTACGCAATGTTCACGTTAACATTTTGATGAGGATTGAATTGGTAGCGCTAACTTAAACGCGTACATAACTAATGTACTAGATATTTTCGTGCCAAAGAAATATTTTCAAGACGTAAACTTTACAATTTTTCTTGAAGATGCGGTGTAATAAGGTTAAACCCACTTTAGTTAAATTGAAATAGTTGACAATTCCTGAGAATATTGTATTATGAAATCGGTTACACTGTCATACTAGTATATTAGTTGGACAGCGCTGATGGGTTCGACCATTAGTTGAATTTGACAGTTCGAGACTTTGACAAATGAAAGGGCGGTTTCAGATGGTTAAATTAACGGATGATTACTTAAACAACAAGGCGGCTTTTGCGGCAGCCGGAATTACGGTTCCTACTTATGATCAAGACAAATTACGGACGGCAACAAACGAACACCCACGTTGGGTTCACTTTGGTGGGGGTAACTTGTTCCGGGCATTCCATGCATCCATCGCCAACACTTTAATTGAAAAAGGCGAATTGGATTCTGGTGTTATCGTAGCTGATACCTACGATGACTCAGTTGTTGATGGTGTCTACAAGCCATTCAACGACCGGATCTTACGGGTCGTTACTAAGGCTGATGGTAACTTTGACAAAGAATTGTTTGCCTCAGTTACTGAAGCATTGTTCGCTACGCCAGCTCGTGAAGCTGACTGGAAACGGATGCAAGAAATCTTCAAGGCACCTTCACTGCAAGTTGTTTCCTTCTCTATTACTGAAAAGGGTTACAACTTAAAGACGGTTGCTGGTGACTTGAATGACATCACCAAGGCTGACTTGGCCGCTGGTCCAGCAGCACCTAAGGGGAACATGGCTGGCTTAGTTGCCTTACTGTTAGGTCGTTTCCAAAACGGCGCAACGCCATTGACTCTGATGAGTACTGATAACTTCTCCAACAATGGGGATAAGTTAAAGGACAGTGTCTTGACGATTGCCAAGGGCTGGAAAGAAAATGGCTTCGTGGGCCAAGACTTCTTAGACTACTTACAAGACAGCAAGAAGATTAGCTTCCCACTTTCCATGATCGACCGGATCACGCCAAACCCATCTGAAACAGTTAGTGCTAAGTTGAAAGACTCTGGCTTCGATGACTACAAGATCATCCATACACCAAAGCACACCAACATTGCACCATTCACCAACACTGAAGAAGTCCACTACTTAGTTGTTGAAGACAACTTCCCTAATGGTCGTCCAAAGTTTGAAGACGCCGGTGTGATCTTAACTGACCGTAAGACGGTTGGCGAAGCTGACGAAATGAAGGTTACGACCTGCTTGAACCCACTGCACACGTCCTTAGCTATCTTTGGTAGTGTTCTGCAATTCAAGTCAATCTCTGACGAATTACAAAACAAGGACCTGGTCGGTGTTATCAAGCAAATCGGTTACGTTGAAGGTTTACCAGTTGTTACGGATCCTAAGGTTATCAACCCTAAGGAATTCATCGACCAATTGGTTACGAAGCGTTTGCCTAACCCTTACATTCCTGATACGCCACAACGGATCGCTACCGATACGTCACAGAAGATTCCAGTTCGTTACGGGGTAACCATCAAGCAATACGTTGACCGCGACGGCTTTGATCCTTCGACTTTGGAATTCATTCCATTGACGATTGCCGGCTGGTTCCGTTACCTGATGGCTGTCAACGATGAAGGTGAAGCCTTCGAACCAAGTCCAGATCCTATGATGGATGACTTGAAGAAGTACGTTGGTGACATCAAGTTAGGCGAACCTACTGACGTTCACGCCCACTTGAAGGATGTCTTGAACAACACGTCTATCTTCGGTCAAGACCTTTACGCTGTTGGTTTGGGTGAAAAAGTTGAAAACTACTTCAGCCAAATGATCGCTGGTAAGGGTGCTATCGTTAAGACCATCGAAGACGCCTTAGCAAAGCACGCTAAATAATAGATAATTAATGATCGCCACACATAGAACACATGAGGAGTGAATTTTTATGATCACCATTCAAAACAGTCGCTTTCGGGTTGCGATTAATGAAGTTGGAGCCGAGTTAACCCATTTTGTAGATCAGACTACAGGTCGTGATTTAATGTGGAACAACGATCTCTGGCCAAAACATGCGCCGGTATTATTCCCGGCAATTGGTCGTTCAAACGAAGACAGCTACTTGATTGATGGCAAGAAATTCGAAATGCCTCAACATGGGTTCGTTAGTGGCTTGACTTTCGCCGTTCTGGATCAAACTGACTCGGCTGTGACCTTGTCAGCCCGGGCAACCGACGAAACGAAAAAAATGTATCCCTTTGATTTTGAACTGCAAGTGACCTTTAGCTTAACGGCCGATGGCTTACACTTGAAGTTCGACGTCAAGAACCATGATTCGAAGGACCTTTCCTTCTCACTCGGTTCTCACCCAGCATTCAACGTTCCATTCGCAGATGGCGAGAAGTTTACGGACTACCAAGTTGCGTTAACGCCGGCACCTAAAGACTTAACCAACTTTGAAATCGTAAAAACGCCAAATCCATTCCGGAGCGGCAAGAGTTTACCGTTCAAGAATGAAGATGGCGTGATTGATTTGACCTATCCGATGTTTGATGCCGGTTTGATTATCCTGAACGCACCAGGCCTGGAACATGTGACGTTACGGTCTAAGGTCAGCGGCCAATCCATTACTTTGGATGTCCAAGACTTTGACTACGTGACGCTCTGGACCAAGGAAGGTGCCAACGCACCATTCCTCTGTGTTGAACCATTCAATGGTTTGCCAGATGTTTCAGGGGACTTACGTGAGCTGAAGAGTAAGGAAGGCAACCATCACGTGGCTGCTGGTGAAACGGCAACCATGGCATACACCATGCATATCAAGGCTTAATTAACGCGGTTGTAGGCAGTGACCTTGCCGGTAAAACCAGCATCCGTTCCCTGTGCGACTAGGGTGGTAATCCCACCATTGGCCGGGTAATTGCCGAGGGCGTCAAAGTCCGGACCATACCGCAGCACCAGCGAGCGAATCAAGGTGCCGTGGGTCACCACGAGGAGGCGGTCGCCGTCGTGAGCTTCAGTGAGTAATTCCTGAATCCCGCGGTCGACGCGACTGCTGAACGTGGCGCCGTCTTCTGAAAGATGACGGGGGTCCGCGGCGTGCATGGCATCTCGGGCAACGTCAAACGAGTATCTCTGGATGATTTCGGCTTGGGTCTTGCAGCCTAGCTGCTGATCCTTGCCGACTGCCATCCAGGCTTGGTGAAAGTCCAAGCCCTCATAGGAACCAAAGAATACTTCACGAAAATCTTCGTGTTGTTCGGGTTCTGTCTGAAGGAAGTGATTCGGTTGGATGATATGTTTAGCCGTATCAATGGCGCGTTTGAGGTCGGATGAATGGTAGCTTTGATACTTGGTATCTTGCAACAATTGACCGACTTGATCGGCAGTTGCGATGCCGTCCGCCGTTAGCGGTGAATCAGCCCAACCTTGGAGTTTATCCATGGTGTTGAAGATGGTTTGACCGTGGCGAACGAAGTCGATAGTGATGGTTTTCATAATTAGCCTCCTAGCAGATGTCTATCAATATTATACGCATCTTTGGAAGCTACAGGTGTAAGATTGAATTTGAATTTAATTATTTTGGAGGTTTTTGGAAAATGGCACAATATAAAATTGCGGTGGTTAACTCAAGTAGTTTTGGACAAGTCTTCAAGGAACACTGGCAACAAATCGAAGAAATCGGTGAAGTTAAGCGTTTCATGCTTCCAACCGACATCGATGGTAAGTCATTAGCTAAGGAACTCGATGGCTACAACATTATCATCGCTTCCGTTACGCCAATGTTTAACAAGGAATTCTTCGACAACAAGGACGAAACCTTATTGATCTCCCGTCACGGGATTGGTTTCAACAACGTTGATATCAAGGCCGCTAAGGAACACGGGACTAAGGTGGCTATCGTGCCACAATTGGTTGAACGTGACTCCGTTGCCGAAAACGAATTGGCTAACTTGATGACCTTAGTTCGTCGGACGGTTCAATCCGCAGAACGCGAACGTGATGACCGTTACGAAGACCGTGCTGAATTCATGGGTAATGAATTATCTGGCAAGACCTTCGGGGTTATCGGCTGTGGGAACATTGGTAGCCGGGTTGCTGAATTATTCAGTGTCTTCGGTGGTCCTATTCTGGTTAACGATCCAGATCCTAAGGCCCCAGCTGGCTGGTTGAAGAGCCACAACGTTGAACGCGTTGACTTGGATACTTTGTTGGAAAAGGCTGACTACATTTCTTTGAATGCTTCTTTGAACGATGGTAACTACCATTTGATCGATGCTAAGAAGATCGCCAAGATGAAGAAGGGTGTTTACCTGTGCAACAACGCGCGTGGTGCCCTCATCGACGAAACGGCCCTCTTAGACGGGATCAAGTCTGGTAAAGTTGCTGGTTACGCTGCTGATGCTGTTGAAGTTGAACCTGTTCGTGCAACCTCACCATTACTGCAAAACGACCGCGTCTTATTGACGCCACATACCTCCGCTTACACCTACGAATGTCTTCACGGTATGGGTGAAAAGTGTGTCAGCGATGTGAAGAATATTGTTGCCAACAAGCCGTTGGTTCGTGAATTAACGAGTACTTTAGCCTAGTAAACAGGCGGAACGGGACCATGTGCTGCTAATCAGTGGGCACGTGGCCCTGTTTATATCCTGAAGTTATACACTATGTGCTGATTATCGGCTATGTCTAAATGGCCGGTCGCCATCGGGCAGACGTAAATATTGTGAAATCCAAAAATCGCCAAAATAAAAGGAAGCTGAAAATTATGGATTATTTAATCGGAATTGACGTTGGTACCACGAGTACCAAGGCCGTACTGTACAACACTGACGGGGAAATCTTTGGCTATGCCAACAAGCTTTACCCCTTGATTCAAGACAACCCCGACATGGCTGAAGAAGACCCAGACGTTATCTTTGACGCCTCCGTTGAAGCTTTGAAGGAAGTTACGGCCAAGGCCGACCCTAAGGAAGGTAAGATCTTAGGGGTTTCCTGGTCAACCCAACAACACAGTTTGGTGGGGATGGATGCCGATTACAAGCCAACGACGCGGGCTATTACGTGGGCCGACAACCGTTCTGAAAAGGTTGCTTCACGTATGGCTAAAGACGGTAGTGGTCTGGAACTTTACAAGCGGACTGGTTTGCCAACCCACCCAATGGGTGTCGTTTACAAGTTACTCTGGATCAAGGAACAACACCCAGATATCTACAAGAAGACCCAATACTGGGTTGGCTTGAAGGAATACCTGTTGTACCGGTACTTTGGGCAGCTCAAGGAAGAAACCAACATGGCTTCTACCACAGGTCTCTTCAATATCCACACGATGGATTGGGACGAAGAATCCATGAAGTTGACGGGAATTACCCGCGACCAATTGCCAGAACTCGTTGACACCACTTATCAAATGAAGGGCCTGCACCCAGAAATTGCCAAGAAGATTGGTTTCTCTGCTGACACGCCATTCATCATGGGTGGGACTGACGGTGCGCTCTCTGAAATTGGTTTAGGTGCTATTAACAAGGGCGAGGTGGCTGTTACGATCGGTACCTCTGGCGCTGTCCGGACTTTCGTTGACAAGCCGCAAATCGACCCTAAAGGCCGGATTTACTGCTACCCAGTTATGCAGGGTAAGTGGATCATTGGTGGCCCAGTGAATAACGGTGGGATCGTCTTCCGTTGGGTTCGGGATAACCTCTTTGCTCCTGAAAAGGAACAAGCCAAAAAGGAAGGTAAGGATCCATACGACTTACTGACTGAAATTGCTAGCAAGGTACCAGCCGGTTCTGATGGTTTGATCTTCCACCCATTCTTAGGTGGTGAACGGGCCCCAATCTGGGACGGTAACGCGCGGGCTTCTTACTTCGGTTTGACCCGTCAACACAACCGTTCACACATGGTTCGGGCCGCACTGGAAGGGATTGTTTACAACCTCTACACCGTTGAATTAGCGTTGAAGGAAGCCATGGAACCAACTGCTATCTTGGCTGCCGGGGGCTTTGCCCGCTCACCACTATGGCGTCAAATGTTGGCTGATATCTTTGAAGAACCCGTCACGATTCCAGAAGCCTTTGAAAGTGGTTGCTTGGGTGCCATGGTGATTGCGCAGATCAGTTTAGGCTTGGCCGACGACCTGTCAGTTGTTAAGAAGTTTATCGGGAAGATGAACACTTACGAACCAAACCCAGAAACTTTCGAAAACTACCGCGAAATTATGCCAATCTACATTCGCCTGGGTCGGAAGCTGCAAACTGAGTACAATAGTATCGCAGAATATCAACGGAAACGCGCACCAAAGGAATAAATTGTTAGTTTTGATGATTTATTTACAAAAACCGCTTGAAATTTGTAAAAGTTTTTCATATAATAGAAGTCGTTAACTGATATATTACTTTTTTCAAGCAGAGAGGAACTTATACCATGAAGATTGGATTAGTTGGATTAGGTAAGATGGGTAGCAACTTAGCTCAAAATATGATGGACAACGGTCACGAAGTTGTTGGATTTGATTTGAACAAAGATTTTGTTAAAGAAGTTGCTGGGTTTGGCGCAGAAGCAGCTACGTCACTGGAAGACTTGCTTAGCAAGCTGCCTTCACCTAAGATTGTTTGGTTGATGTTGCCAGCTGGCAAGCCAACTGAATCAACTGTTGCAACGCTGACTGAGGTATTAAGTGCTGGCGACTACATCGTTGATGGCGGGAACTCCTTCTGGCAGAATTCCGTTGAAGATGCCAAGAAGGCTGAAGCCAAGGGTATCAACTTCTTCGATTGTGGGACGTCCGGTGGTCAATCAGGTGCCCGTCATGATGGGAACTTTATGATCGGTGGGACCAGCGCCGAAGCTTTTGAAACGTTGAAGCCAATCTTCGAAGGCATTGCCCAAAAGAATGGTTACCTGTACACCGGCGCTGCTGGTTCAGGTCACTACTTGAAGATGGTGCACAACGGTATTGAATATGGGATGATGGAAGCTATCGGTGAAGGGTTCGATGTCCTGGAACACAGTGATTTCGATTACGATAACGAAGCCGTCGCTCAACTCTGGAACTCCGGTTCTGTTGTCCGTTCATGGCTCATGGAATTGGCTCAAGAAGCCTTCTCCAAGGATGCCAACCTTGAAGAAATTCGTGGGACGATGCACAGTTCTGGTGAAGGTAAGTGGACGTTACAAGAAGCCCTCAATCAAGAAGTTCCCGTTCCCGTTATCAGCTTAGCTTTGATGATGCGTTACCGGTCAATGGAAAACGATACCTTTACGGGTAAAGTTGTTTCAGCTTTGCGGAATGGTTTTGGTGGCCATGCGGTCGACAAGATCAAATAAGTCTAAATTTTAAAACGGTGAAAACCGGAAGCTCAGGATGAAAATTCCTGAGCTTTTTTTGTAGTGGTCTAGGACACTGGTAAATGGACGTAAGGTATTTGGAGATTGGGATGTCGCGATATGAGCCTGTGAAAATTTTGGATTGGTAAAGGAACAGTAAAACTGGTATTTAAGTCTAGGGAATTGGAACGAATTAGTTTCATATTTTTTGACGTAATGAACTAATATAAGGCGTAAAAGTCTATGTGAAGGTCATGTTTTCACGTGATTTCAGGTTCCAAATTAATTTATTTTTCTAAAATAACAAATTGCCATTATTAAATTAATGTTGATATGTCGGGCTTTCAAGCAGTTATGATCTGGCGGTACTATAGAAGAAGAGGAAACATCCGTTGACAGCGCTTTCACTAACTAGTAAGATATGGGTGTTGGCAGAACTGATATATTACTATTTCAATTGTTAGGTCCCATTACTGAGAATTGTTGACATATATCGGGCACAAGACAGTTTTTTTGGACAAGGAGTGAGATTAATGAAGTTAAGCAGCAAGATTCAATCCGTGGAAAACTGCGGCGACTATTTGGCCATCAAGACCAATGGCGCCCAGTTCCAAGTTTACCTGCTGGATAACGATATTATCCGGATGCGGGGGACTTTCAAGGATGAATTTGCTCCAGAAGCGTCATATGCTCTAGTCAAGACTGCGTGGGCAGATAAGACGGATGATTTAATGGCGGGTGAACGGCAACGTGTTAAGCCGCTGCCACTCGATCTCAAGGAAGACGCGGACAGCTACTCAGTCTCAACGGCGAACTTAACCTTGAAGATCAACCGGAATCCGTTTGGGTTCGAGGTTCTTGATAAGGCGGGTAACGTGTTACATAAAGATTTGCCAAAGCGTTCCTTCCTACAAGATGATTTGGGCCGGTCGTACCATTACAGTACGATGGGTGACCACAACTTCTTCTACGGATTTGGTGAAAAATCTGGGGAACTCAATAAGTTTAAGCGTCGGATGCGGATGCACAACACGGATTCTTTAGGGTGGAATGCCTCTAAATCCGATCCCCTCTACAAGATGATTCCGTTCTATATCGATTTCGATAGTGAAATGGACATCGCTTCGGGGCTCTATTACAACAATTCTAATGACTCCACGTTCGATATGGACAGCGAGCACAGTAACTACTGGCACCGTTACAGCTATTTTGAATGTGACGGTGGCGACCTGGATGTCTTCTTTATTGCCGGACCAACCATTAAAGACGTGGTTAAACACTACACGGACTTAACCGGGAAGACGGCGATGATGCCTAAAGCTTCGCTAGGTTACATGGGGTCAACCATGTACTACACGGAACTGGATAAGGACGCCGACCAAGCGATCTTAGACTTTGTCGACACCTGCAAGAAGAACGATATTCCTTGTGACGGCTTCTTCATGTCATCCGGCTACACGACCGGTGATGATGGCAAACGGTACGTCTTCAACTGGAACAAGGATCGTTTCCCTAATCCGCAAGACTTTGTGGATAAGCTGAAGGAAAAGGGTGTCTTACTGGCACCAAACGTTAAACCAGGGATGTTAGTCACCCATCCATTTGCCAAGGACTTTGCCGACGCTGACGCCTACATCAAGACGCCGGATGGCAAGGCCGACCAGGAAGACCAATACTGGGGTGGCGCAGCGCACTTCGTTGACTTCACCAGTGAAAGTGGCCGGGCAACGTGGTCGAAATTTATGACGAAACAGCTGTTATCGTTGGGGATCACTAGTATCTGGAACGATAACAACGAGTATGAAATTAATGAAACCGCCGCCAAAGTTGATGCGGATGGCGTTCACGCAACCATTGGTGAAGTAAAGCCAATCATGCCAACGATGATGGCCAAGACGGCGCAAAAGGCAATCGCCGATTATGACCCTAATGTGCGGCCATATCTGATCAACCGAGCCGGTTTTGCCGGGATTCAACGGTATGCGCAGACCTGGGCCGGTGATAACCGGACGAGTTGGACAAACGTGAAGTACAACATCCCAACGATCTTAGGAATGGGACTCTCCGGGGTCGCCAACCAAGGATGTGATATTGGTGGGTTCGATGGCCCAGCGCCAGAACCAGAGCTGTTCGTCCGGTGGGTTCAAAACGGAATCTTCCAGCCACGGTTCTCAATTCACTCCTCGAATGATGACAACACGGTCACGGAACCATGGATGTACCCGAGCTACACCAAGTACATTCGCGATGCCATTCAGTTGCGTTACCAATTGATTCCTTACTTCTACTCACTGTTGCATGAAGCATCAGTGTCAGGGGCACCAATCATGCGGCCACTGGTTTACGAATTCCAAAATGATCCGAAGACTTTCGAAGAAAGCTTTGAGTTCATGTTGGGGTCATCATTACTGGTTGCAAACGTGGTTGATAAGGGTCAAACGACCAAGGAAGTATACCTACCAAAAGGTGCCGATTGGTATGATTTAACGACTTATCACTACTACAATGGGGGTCAAACCATCGAAGTTCCCGTCGACCTTGGGAGTATTCCAATGTTCTTGCGGACCGGGAGTATTATTCCTGAAAGCAAGGGCCTCATGAATATTCACAACGATACGGTAGAGAACTTGGATGTCTTAGTTGAGCCAACAACGGCGAGCGACTTCCAGTTGTATGAAGATGATGGGAAGACGATGAGCTACAAGCAAGGGGAATTCTTGACCACTGATATTTCGGTTAAGCCAAGTAAGCACCAAACGTTAATTAACTTGCATAAGCAAGGAACTTACGATTCCAAGCTGAAGAGTTACACGTTCCGTGTTTGTTGCCCAGACATTGCCCCATTAACGATTGAACTTCAAGGCAAACCGTTGGCGCAATTCCTTAAGTTTGACAAGTTCAATGCCGCCACTGAAGGCTGGTTCTTCGATGGCGAAAAGCGTCAAGTTATCATTAAATTTAATAATGTAAGCGATTCAGACATTGAGCTGAGTATTGAGTCTAGTGTAAAGGACTTAATCTCAATCTAATAATTTGCTAAATTTGCGGAATCTCACTTTAAAAATTATCTAGGCAATTCGCCGGAGGTTGGAAAAATGGATACACAAAAAACAAGTATTGATCGTTCAAAGCCGTTTGGTTGGGCTGACCGTTTTGGTTACGCTCTTGGGGATGTTGGGAACAACTTCTCATTCGCTGTTGTGAATACCTTCTTGATGATCTTCTACACCAACGTGTTGGGATTGTCAGGGGTGACCGTGGGACTCTTGTTCCTGATTGCCCGGTTTATTGATGCCATTGCTGATATCACTGTTGGTCGGTTGGTCGATAGTAGTAAGCTCCACAAGAGTGGTCGATTCATTCCGTGGATTGCCCGCTTCAAGTACCCACTACTCATCGCGACCATCTTGGTTTTTGTGCCATTCGTTAAAGATTTGGCGTTTCCAATCAAGATAACTTATGTCTTTATCACTTACTTACTCTGGGGGATTTTCTACTCCACGGTTAACATTCCTTATGGCTCCATGGCGTCCGCGTTAAGCGATTCGCCCAATGACAAGACCTCCCTGTCCACTTGGCGGAGTTTAGGGTCGGCAACGGGGAGTGCCATCGTCAGTTTCGTTGTGCCAATCTTCATGTACGTTGGCGCTACGCAAAGAATTGACGGTGTGCGTTTCTGGTTAGTCGCCTCCGTCATGGCAATCTTAGGGTTTGGCTGTTACATCCTGACCAGTAAGCTGCCAACGGAACGGGTGCGGACCCAACGAAGCGAGTCGGTGCCACTGGGAACGGTCATGAAGGATATGTTTACGGACCGCGCCTTAGTTATCCTGGTTGTCTTAGATATCATTCTGGTCATCAATCAGAACCTGTCCGGGACCAACATTTCTTACCTGTTTAACGACTACTTTAAGAACAGTAGTGCCATGTCGATCGCGTTGATTTTCAACTTTGCGACGGTGCTGTTGCTTGCGCCATTCGCCCAATACTTTACGAAGAAGTTTGGCCGTAAGGAAGTAACGGTAGTTTCTCTGTTCTTTGCCAGCATCGTGTACGGTGCCTTGGTCTTTATCCACACCAGTAGTGCCATGGTTTACCTGGTCTTCCTGTTCTTCGGGAGCTTGGGGGCAGCGATGTTTAACCTGATGGTCTGGGCCTTCATCACCGATGTTATCGATAACCAACAGGTCACGACCGGGATTCGTGAAGACGGGACGATCTATGGGGTGAATTCCTTCGCTCGGAAAGTCGCCCAAGCCTTAGGTGGAAGTTTCGGGGCCTTCATGTTGACCATGATCGGCTACGTTTCCTCCACGTCTGGTGGGGCCGAACAATCCCAGCAAGTTATTGACCGCATCTACTACTTGGCATCAGGGATTCCAGCTGTCTGCTGTGGGCTGGCCGCAATCGTGATGCTGTTCTTCTACCCACTGAACAAGAAGCGGGTTGAAAGTAACGCGGCAATTTTACGGGAAAAGAATGCTAAGAATTAACGTTTCTCAATGACTACAAGAGAACAATTGTAATCAGAAGTAATGACCAATAATTTTAAAAAAATTAAAGGAGACTTTTGAAATGGCTTTATTGAACGAAGACTTTTTACTCACTAATGAACCAGCTAAGAAATTATTCCACGAACACGCAGAAAAGATGCCAATCATTGACTATCACTGTCATCTAGACCCTAAGGATATCTACGAAAACAAGAACTATCCTAACATTACGCGAATCTGGCTGAACGATGGCAACGCCGGTGACCACTACAAGTGGCGTCTGGAACGGGCTAACGGTGTTCCCGAAGAATTGATCACTGGTGACGGTGACGAATACCAGAAGTTCTTGGCTTGGGCTAAGACAATCGACCGGGCTATTGGGAACCCACTCTACGAATGGACCCACCTGGAACTGAAGCGCTTCTTCGGTATCGACGAAGTCTTCAACGAGAAGAGTGCGCCAGCCATCTGGAAGAAGGCCAACGCCTTACTCCAAACCGATGACTTCAAGCCACGGAGCTTGATCAGAAACGCCAACGTTAAGGTTGTTTGCACGACGGATGACCCCGCTTCTGACTTGCACTACCACAAGCTGTTAAAGGCTGAAGAAAAGGAAA
This sequence comes from Levilactobacillus fuyuanensis, assembly GCF_003946395.1. Classification (GTDB taxonomy): domain Bacteria; phylum Bacillota; class Bacilli; order Lactobacillales; family Lactobacillaceae; genus Levilactobacillus; species Levilactobacillus fuyuanensis. The sequence goes on from NZ_RHNZ01000005.1 coordinate 20,634, forward strand.
ATGGCTTCAAGGTCTTACCAGCAATGCGGCCAGACAACTTAGTTCGTATCAACCAAGGTAACTTTGGCGAATACATGGACAAGTTGAGCGACGTCTCTGGCGTTCAAATCAGTGACTTGGCTTCCTTGACTAAGGCTCTGGAACAACGCTTTACCTTCTTCGCCTCAATGGGTGGACGCCTGTCTGACCATGGTCTGAACACGTACCACTATGCCGAAGCAACCGATGACGAATTCAACGCCATCATGGCTAAGGCGCGCAAGGACAACTCACAACTGACTGATGACGAAATCAACAAGTACCAAACGAAGTTGTTGAAGGTCTTGATGCGCTTGAACCAAAAGTTTGGCTGGACGATGCAATACCACATGAATGTCCTGCGTAACGCCAACGGCCCAATGTTCCGTAAGTTAGGTGCCGATACTGGCTGGGACTCCATGGGTTCACAACCAGGTATCGCCGGTGAAATGATGAAGTTGATGAGTGCAATGTCCGAAGAAGACGGCATTCCTAAGACAATCTTCTACTCCACGAACCCTAACGACTGGATGGAATTGGCTACTGGGATGCAAAGCTTCCAAGGCGACGGCGTTCAAAAGCTACAATTGGGCTGTGCATGGTGGTTCAACGATACCCGTGATGGGATGCATGATCAATTGAACATCTTGGCCCAACAAAGCTTATTGCCAAACTTCGTGGGGATGCTGACCGATTCTCGGAGCTTCCTGTCTTACACGCGACACGAATACTTCCGTCGGGTACTCTGCAACCTAATCGGCGAATGGGTCACGACTGGTCAAGTACCAGAAGACTACGATTACCTGGGTAAGATTGTTGAAGACATCTCTTACAACAACGCCCACGACTACTTTGGTTTCTTCGACAAGAAGGACTAGGGTTAACTGAATAAAAATAATTTTATAAACGTGATGTACCCTCCTTTTGGGAGGTGCACCACGTTTTTTTGTTTCTGAAAACGTTGTGGTGATGAGCTGAAATACCGAACAATGAAAAAATAGTTCGGTATTTACAGTTTTTGACCAAGTGACTGGCGTAATTAATGGCTAATTTTAGAATAAATTTTCAATTATAGCTCGAAATCATGAAAATATTGCTGAAAGCAGGCTGCGATAGGGGTATGATATTAATGCTGCTGTTTTCTAAGCGTTGATTGCATTGGGAATAAACGTGAACATTTACGGCAGGTATAGAAGAGAAAATATTATTAGTGAGGTATGAATTCATGCATTATTCTTTATTCGTTCGGTGTATGGCCGAATTGATCGGGACAGCCGTCATGGTGGCCCTGGGTAACGGGTCGGTTGCCAACGTTGAGTTGAAGGGCACCAAAGGGTATCATGGTGGCTGGATTTTAATCGGGTTCGGGTATGGCATCGGGGTGATGATTCCAGCCTTGATGTTTGCCACGATTTCGGGCGCACAGATCAATCCAGCCATGACGGTAGCCATGGCCGTGACCGGAAGCTTCCCCTGGCAAGAGGTCGTGCCGTACATCTTGGCACAGACGGTAGGGGCAATCATTGGTCAGTTGGTCATTGTACTGGCTTATAAGCCATACTACGACCGGACAACGGACACGGAGGCTATCCTGGGAACGTTCTCCACCATTGACGCCGCTAATAGCCAATTGAACGGGTTTATTAACGAATTTGTGGGAACGTTCTTGCTGGTACTGGGCGCTGTTAGTATGACGGTCGACAAGATCGATCCCCGTGCCGATTTTATTGGGTTAGGATTCTTAGTGATGTGTTTGGTCATTTCCTTCGGGGGACCAACTGGACCTGCGCTGAACCCAGCCAGAGATATCGGACCACGACTGCTTCATGCCGTTTGGCCATTTCCACATAAGGGGAGTTCCCAATTTAACTATAGTTGGGTGCCAATCGTTGCCCCAACTGCCGGCGCAATTGCCGCAGCAGTGTTGTATAAACTAGTGTTTTAATTGCATAAATGCTTAAAAATGGATGCCTTCATGCAGAGTATGAGGGCATTTTTTTAGTCGTGATTCGAGGGTGTTGCGCAAAAGTAATCGAATTGTTTAGTAGTCTTTAACTGATTTAGGTAAGTGAACTGAAACATTAAGATGTTAGTAAAATCGGCTCAATTAAATATTTTTTACTAAATGTACATTAAAATGAAAGCGTATTCTACGGACGAGTCAATCGTTTTACCTAGATATTTCGGGGAAGTGGCCAGCTAAAAAGCAAGAGAAATGCGAGTGAACCTGTGTTAAACTAATATACAAGTAAATGAGAGGTAAGCAAGGAGGTGTAGTTGAGATGCAACAAATGACGAAGAATATGCGGAATGAGGCGTACTCTGAGCTTCGCTATCGGATTATGCATAATAAGTTTATTCCCGGCCAGAAAATCTCTGAGAAGACGATTTCTGAGGAGTTAGGAATTGGCCGGACGCCGGTGCGGGAAGCTATTATTCGAATCGAACGGGATGGCTTGATTGATGTGATTCCGCAAAGTGGGACGTATATTTCCCAGATCGATATGGAAAAAGCTAAAGATGCACGTTTCGTGCGGCAGAACGTTGAAGTTGAAATCATGCTGGAAGCTACAGCAAAGATGACGGACGCGGCGTATCGGGAACAGAAGGTAAACTTGCGTGAACAGGCGGTTGCAATTCAGAAGGAGGATCCGGATACCTTCTTTGATCTCGATGAGGCCTTCCACCGTCAGTTTTATATGATTGCCGATCGCGATAATATTTGGGATTGGTTACAGACGGTCAATATGCAATTGAACCGGTTCCGGTGGATTCGCTTGAAGGTCAACGGCCTGAATTGGCAAACGATTTTACAGCAGCATGAAAGCTTACTGGATGTTGTGTATCGCCGGGATTTAGAGGATGTACGCTTCCAGACCACGGCCCACTTACGGCTGATGTTACAGGAACGTAAGTACTTGCTGGATAAGTTCCCGGGGTACTTTATGAACGTTAGTCCGAGTGATAAAACAGACCTGGATATTTAAATCATAGAGTCGTTGGCATTGATGAGTACGTTCATCAGTGCCGACGACTTTTTTGGCGCCATGGGATAGGGGCGTGACTGGAAAAAGGTCATTGAATTTATTATAATGAACACGTTAACATTTATTGATGAATACGTTTACAACCCAATGAGCATGCATGTTCCATAAACGCGATGGTTAAAGGGCTGACTGGACTTTCAACAGGCTTCATTTCCTTGTTCAAACGTGAAAGTTATTACAAGCCGGCTATGATTAGGTTTATCAGCCGTCTCAGCCGGTGATATATGAAGGGGAATTTTCCCTGGCATGTGCTAAACTGGTAGCTGGGAACGTAAGACATACAGATTGAGAGAAACGGGTTCATTAGTAGATTAATAAATTACATATGGAGGTAATACCATGGCATTCAACATGACCACGCAGTACGCACACAGTCCTGAGGATATTGACCATTACAATACGGATCAGATGCGCGAACAATTCTTAATGGAAAAGATTTTTAGTCCGGACGATATTTTATTGACTTACACCTACAATGACCGGATGATCTTTGGTGGGGTAACGCCCGTGCATGCACCATTGGAAATTAAGCTGGATAAGGAGCTTGGTGTGAAGTTCTTCTTGGAACGCCGCGAATTAGGCTTTATCAACATCGGGGGTGCCGGGACAGTCACGATTGATGGCGATGAGAGTGCGATTGCACCGCATGATGGCTTCTACATCGGTATGGGGACGCAACATGTGGTCTTCAATTCCATCGATCCTGCCAATCCTGCTAAGTTCTACGTCGTTTCGACGCCAGCGCACAAGACCTACCCCAATAAGAAGCTGGTCTATAAGGACGCGATTGCCATGCCTAAGGGTGATCAAGAACATATGAACAAGCGGGTCATTCACAAGTATATTGACGCCTCAACCATGCAGACGTGTCAGCTGCAGATGGGCTACACCGTCTTGGAACCAGGTAATTCCTGGAACACCATGCCAGCGCACACCCACGCACGGCGGATGGAAACGTATCTGTATTGCGAATTTGGCGCCGCTGATACTCGGGTTTCTCACTTTATGGGGACTCCAGAAAACACCAAGCATATCTGGATGAAGCAGGACCAAGCCGTTGTGAACCCAAGCTACTCCATTCACTGTGGGGTCGGGACAACGAACTACGCTTTCATCTGGGCAATGTGTGGTGAAAACCAGACCTACGATGACATGGATCAAGTTGCCATGGGTGATCTGCGTTAATTACCGCAATTAAAAGGAGAGACTAAGAGATGGAAATGGGATTTCGCTGGTACGGCCCTGATGAGGACGCCGTTAAGCTCCAAGATATTCGGCAGATTCCGGGGGCTAAGCAGGTCGTCGGGGCGCTCTTTGACGTGCCGGTCGGGGAAGTATGGCCGCTGGCTAAGATCAAGGCCCTGAAGGCTCAGATTGAAGCTGCTGGGCTGAAATTTACGATTGTCGAGTCCGTCAATATTCACGATGACATTAAGATTGGGTTGCCAACGCGTGACCGGTACATTGAAAATTACCAACAGACCATTCGAAACCTCGCACAAGTTGGGGTCAAAACGATTTGCTACAATTTCATGCCAATCTTTGACTGGATTCGGACCGACCTGCATTTCCAGCTGGCCGATGGTTCTAAGGTGTTGGCGTTCCAAGAACGCTATACGGCTGAAGACCCGCAAGTTTTGATCCAGAAGATTCAGCAGGGCGACAATGGCTTTAGCTTGCCAGGGTGGGAACCCGAGCGGCTGGCAAAGGTTCAGGAGCTCTTTAAAGCCTATGCGGACGTTGATGCGTCTCGGTTGAGGGCCAATCTCAAGTACTTTCTGGATGCGATTCTCCCCGTTTGCGAGGCGTGTCACATCCAGATGGCCATCCATCCCGATGATCCGCCAATGCCGTTATTCGGTTTGCCACGGATCTTCAAAAATGCGGCTGATATGCGGTCGATTGTCGCAATGAACCCGTCATTGGCTAACGGATTCACGATTTGTACGGGCAGTCTGGGTGAGAATCCGGACAATGATATTCCGGCGATTATTCGTGAGTTCGTTGTGCAGGGTCGTGTGCCATTTGTCCACGCTCGAAACATCAAGTATGCTGAGCATGGTCGCGATTTCCGTGAGGCAGCTCATCTCTCCAGCGAAGGATCACTAGATATGTATGAAATTATGAAAGCTCTTCATGATACCGGTTTTGATGGCGTTATCCGTCCCGACCACGGTCGAGACATCTGGGGTGAAGCTGGTCGACCCGGTTATGGGCTATATGACCGGGCCCTGGGGCTAACGTATCTGAATGGTCTTTGGGAAGCAATCAGCAAGTCTTAGAGGGAAGGTGACGAGATGGGAGAGATCCTAACGATTGGGGAACCCATGGTGGTTTTCGAAGCGCAAGAGAGCGATGTTGATCTGGCCAAAGCGCAGAAGTTCCAAAAATTTTCTGCCGGTGCCGAACTCAACGTTGCTATTGGGATGGCCCGTCTCGGTCACCCAGTCGACTATGTTTCGGCGGTCGGTGCCGATCCATTTGGCGTGTATCTACGCCATGTCTTGCGGACCGATGGTGTGGCTGATGCAGCGATGCTAACGAAGCCGGGATTACCCACAGGTTTTTATTTGAAACAACGTGTTAGCCATGGCGACCCAGCTGTAGCGTATTTTCGGCAAGGGTCGGCAGCAGCCAATTACCAGCCGGAGGACCTCCAGACGGTGAGTCTGACTGGCGTGCGTTTCGCCCACCTCTCTGGCATTTTCGCGGCGCTTTCGCCGAACTGCTTAGCGGCATACCGACAGTTGAACGCCGACTTGGTGTATAACCGGATTCCGGTGACGTTTGATCCGAATCTGCGGCCAACGCTATGGGATTCCCAAGCCGAGATGGTGCGGGTAACCAACGATTTGGCACGCTACGGAACGATCGTGATGCCCGGACTCAGTGAAGGACGAACGTTGACTGGCAAGCAGGATCCCGAGGAGATTGCTGACTTTTACCTACAACGTGGGGTCACGACAAAAGCAGTGGTCGTCAAGTTGGGAGCAGCAGGAGCATTCGCTAAGTTGGCAGATGGGCGAAAGTTTTCGGTTCCGGGATTTACCGTACCACGGGTGGTTGATACTGTGGGAGCGGGGGATGGATTTGCGGTTGGCTTGATTTCTAGCTTGCTAGAAGGGCAACCGCTTCCAGCCGCCTTGCAACGCGCTAATGTCATTGGTGCCTTGGCTGTTCAGAGCCCGGGTGACAACGATGGTTACCCAACCAGACCGCAACTAGACCAATTTTACGCAGATCATGGATTAGTATAAATTAAGATAAATCGTCGGCCAAAACAATGTATTTGGCTGACGGTTTTGTTATAGTAGGTTTATCAGGCAGTCTAGATAGATAACGTTAACACCTTAGAAAGTCGCAAGGCGTACTTAAGTTAGCCCGTTTAACTGCAAAAATAGAGAGTCGAGCAATTGATGATCGTAACAGGAGGCAACGACATTGGAAGAAGTAACGATTTTGACGATTGCTAAGCGTGCTAACGTCTCACACACCACGGTTTCACGTGCGTTGAACGATAGTCCCTTAGTCAAAGAAGAAACGAAACGGAAGATTCGCAAGATTGCGGACGACTTGGGCTACGTGCCAAACATTAATGCCAAGGGGCTCGTTGAGAAACGCTCCTTCATTATTGGCATCTTCTTTTCTGAACTGGATACCGGGACCTCACCTAGTTTCTTAGTGGATGTTATCAATCGCTCAAAGGAAGCCTTACCGGAAGGCTATTCGATTTCTATTGATAGTATCGAAGCCCTCGACGGAACGAGCGCAGTGAGCCGTCATCAGTACGATGGGGCTATTGTGGTCAGTCAAAGTGTTAACGATGACGCGTTTATCAACATGATGATTGAGCGGGGCTTGCCCGTGGTCATTTTGAACCGAAAGATTGCCAGAGAAGATGTGTCGAACTTTACGACGGATGACTATTTGGGTGCACGGAAGTTAATGGAATATGCTGTGCGGATGGGCCATCAGAAGTTTGGCTTGATCAAAGGGGCTAGCGACTTCGTGTCGTCTCACGATCGGCAACAGGCCTTTGTGGACGTTACGGCGGCTAGTGACGCCATTGTTAAGCCGGAATGGGTCCAAGAAGGGACCTACCTGCCAGACAGCGGATACGAGGCTATGCGCAACATTCTCGGCGCAATCGAGACCCCAACGTGTGTCTTCGCCTCCAACGACGATATGGCGGCCGGGGCTGTCCGGGCCTGTCAAGACCTGGGGTATTCTGTACCCGATGATGTGTCGATCATCGGCTATGATGATATGAGTTATGCGAAATATTTAGTGCCACGTTTGACGACGGTACGCAAACCAACCGATGATATCGTTCAAGAAGGAATCGATGCTTTGACGAAATTATTGGATGGATCGATGACGGATCCAATAAAAAAAGTGATTGTCCCAACGTTGATAGTACGGGATTCCGTGAAGGATTTGAGAAAATAATCCTTTTTTTATTAAAAAAATTGTTAACGTGTGCATGACTTTGTGATAGTATAGACATTGTTAAAGGAAAGCGCTTACTAGTACATAGCTTAAGCCCTGACGTTTAACAAATAATTCAGAAGTCAGCGAGCAGTAGCGAAGCCACACTAATAATTGTGTTAACGTGTGTATCGAAATTGTAAGCGATTTCTCTTAAAGGTTCGTAGCAGATTCAAGGAGGTGCTCGAATGAGTGAAGAGGCAGCAACAAGTCCAAAACCCGCTGTAAAAGATGGGGAAATGATGAATGACTCGTCTAAGCGGATTCCTACCCGTGAAAAAATTGCTTATGGGTTTGGGGACTTTGGTAACGGCTTCATGTTTGACCTTGGGCAGGCATACCTGACTAAGTTCTGGATCGATGCTTGTGGTATCGGTGCCGGAGCTGTCGCTGGGATTTTCGCCTTCACCAAGATTTTCGATGCGTTTATGGATCCTATCGCCGGTTCAGTAATTGATAACCGGAAGAATATCGGTAAACGTGGTAAGTTCCGTCCGGTCATGATGATTTCAGCCATCATTTTAGGGATTATGACCGTCGTAACGTTTACGATGCCATCTGGTCTTACCGGTGTCCAAAAGATTATCTACGCATATGCTGCATACATGATCTGGGGCCTGGTTTATTCATTTACCAATGACCCGTACGGTTCTTTAGCTTCCGTTATGTCCCGGAATTCGCAAGACCGGAGCTTCATGGCGACTTCTCGTCAAGTTGGTTCTGTCGGTGCCCAATTCATTGCCGGGGTTGCATTTATTCCTTTGATGGGTTTGATTGCTAACGGGAACACTGGTGTCAAAGAAGAACATGGTTACTTCTGGGCAGCCGCAGTCTTCGCTGTTATCGGGATCTGTATGTTTGCCGTATGTTACTTAGGTACTAAGGAAAACGTTAAGGTCCACCGTGCTACTGGTGAAGCAGCTAAAAAGGAAGGTTTCAAAGATTACATCAAAGTTATCTTCAAGAACGGTCCTTTAGGTGCCTTGATTCTGATGACCTTGTTTACCATCTCTGCCATGAACACGAACAACCAAATGATGGTGTTCTACGCACAATACAACTTAGGTAACATTGGTCTTCAGCCAATCATTAACGCCGTTATGATGGGTTGCTCAATCGTCGGGGTCTTCATGATTCCTACGTTAACTAAGCACTTTGGTCAAAAGCGTACCGCAATGTGGAGTTTCGTTGTTGGTGCCGTGGCTAACCTGTTGAACTACTTCTTGCCTTCAAACGTGATTACATTCGTTGTCTTAGTTACCATTGGTTACACGGCTTTAGCTATTCCTAACGGGATTACTTGGGCCATGGTTTCCAACGCTATCGACTTCGGTGAATGGCGTTCAGGTGTCCGTAAGGAAGCTATTACATACGCTGCATTTAACTTCTCACGGAAGATTGCACAATCACTGGCTGCTTTAGTTAGTGCCGGTGTCTTGGCCTTAACGGGTTACGTTGCCAATGCAACGCAAACTCCTCGTGCCTTAAATGGTATCAAGGCCGCTATGACGTTGTATCCTGGCCTTTGCTTAATCATTGCTGCTATTGTAATCGGTTTCTTATACAAACTGGATGACAAGCGCTTCGGCGAAATTGCCAATGACCTTGACCATGGTCGTTGGGAAGGCGGCAAGATCGGTGAAAGCAAAGCTACCGACAAGGATAAGAACTAGTCGTCATACTAAATAATTTGGGATCACGGTTTTTAAAAACTTTATCAAACTTACATTATGGAGGGTTATATCAATGGACTTACAAAAGTTAGTTTCAGATGTCTATGAGATTATCGCTGCCCAAGGCAATTATGACAGCTTATCAGATAAAGAAGTTTATGCACCTTCAATTCAAGTGGATCGCCGCAACGTCTACTTCATCTTGCATGAAACCGTTAACAAGCAAACTGCCAAGACTTTGGTTGTTTACGAAGATCGCGACGACGTCAAAGACTTTGACGCCAAGGAAAGCATTGTTGACCACAACAAGACTTTAATTACTGGTGATTTAAACGAAATCAACTGGCGTGCACTTGCTAAGCGCTTTGCTTGGATCAAGCCTACTTCACGTCATGGTTACAAGTACACCTTTGGTTTAGGTGACCGTTTAGGCAACGCTTCTAACGCTCACTTACGTTTGTTCAAAGGCCGTGGCATTGTCCCAGTCTTAGCACAACAATCAATTCGTGAGTTACTATTGATGAACCGTACCGAAACCGATGTCTTATTGGATGCCGGCTGGGCTGTCTTTGAAGAAGGTTACACTGATGGCTGGGTTGACGATGGTGACCACGTTAAGAATCCTCATGAAGTTGACTACGCCGTTAAGGCCGGTTGCACCATGATTACTTTGGATGCTACTGAAAAGATTCATAACGAAGTTGCTAAGTTCTCTGATGAAGAATTGGACACTAAGTTCAACGCTTTGGATGACGACTTAGTAGAACGCTTCAACAAGACTTACTTGGACAAGACGTTCCAAATCAGCGACGATGCTTCCGTTCACTTCTCCAAGCGTGACGTTGAAGAATCAGTTCTGATCTTCTATGGAGCTGTTAAGTACGCTATCTTCATCTACCACAAGTTCATCGTACCTTACAACTTGGACTTCGAAATTTCTATGGATGAAACGATTGTTCCTACGACGCCTGCAAACCACTACTTCTTTGCTAACGAATTACATCGCGAAGGTATCACTCCTGAAACCATTGCACCTAAGTTCTATGGTGAATTCCAGAAGGCTATTGACTACATCGGTGATGTAAAGCGCTTCGAACGTGAATACGTTGTACATGAAGCTATTGCTGAAAAGTTTGGTTACAAGTTGAGTATTCACTCAGGTTCCGACAAGCTTTCTGTATACGAAATCATTGGCCGGATCTCCAAGCAACATGGCTGGCACGTTAAGACCGCTGGGACTAACTGGTTGGAAGCTCTCCGTGTTATTGCCCATGTCGATCCTAAGTTCATGGTTCAACTTTACAAGTTTGCTTACGAAAACTTGGATGACGTTGCATCATTCTACGTATTCAACGCCCAAACCGATGGAACTGCTCCAAAGCCAGAAACGATCAACGAATCCAATGTTATGAGTTTGCTTGATGGTGATGACTCACGGCAAGTTCTTCACACGATGTATGGTTCACTCTTGAACGCTCAAAAGAGCTACAAGTACGTATACCGTGACAAGTTCTTCAAGATCTTGAAGGAAAACCAAGACCTTTATGACAAGTACTTGAACATTCACATTTCAGAACATCTCGACTTACTCCAAGGTTTGGCTAAGTCCAAGGCTGAAGTTCAAGCTAAGTACGAACCAAAGATCAACGAAGACTAATCTAAGTCAAATTGCTTAGTTAGCACTAACTCTCAAAGGAGGAATATCCTGATGGCTTTATTGGACGACAATTTCTTACTCGGCAACGACATGGCCAAGAGACTTTTCAATGACTATGCCAAGGGTATGCCAATCATTGACTTCCATTGTCACTTGAACCCAAAGGAAATTTATGAAAACAAGAACTACCCTAACATTACGCGGATTTGGTTAAACGAAGGCGTTTATGGCGATCACTACAAGTGGCGTCAAGAACGGACCAACGGGGTTCCTGAAGAATTAATCACCGGTGACGGCGATGAATATCAGAAATTCTTGGCCTGGGCTGAAACGATTGAAAGTGCTTTGGGGAACCCACTCTACGAATGGACTCACCTGGAACTCAAGCGTTTCTTCCACATCGATGAAGTATTAAGCCGGAAGACCGCACCAGATATTTGGAAGAAAGCTAACGCTGAACTCCAAACTGATGCCTTCAAACCACGGAATTTAATCAAGAACTCCAACGTTAAGGCTGTTTGCACCACCGATGACCCTGCTTCTGACTTGCACTACCACAAACTGTTGAAGGAAACTGAAGCTGAAAACGGCTTCCGTACCTTACCAGCTATGCGGCCTGACAAGTTGATCCAAGTTGATCGTGATGGCTTCGCTGACTACCTAAAGGAATTGGGTGACATCTCTGGTGTCAAGATCACTTCATTCAAGACGATGATCGATGCTGTTAAGCAACGGTTTGAATTCTTTAATGAAATGGGTGGCCGCCTGTCTGACCATTCTCTGTTGACTTACCACTTCATTGAAGCTTCAGACAGCGAGCTGAATGCTATCTTTGATAAAGGTGTTAACAACGAAGAATTGTCACCTAAGGAAGTCGACCAATACTTGACCGCCTTATTGGAAAACTTAATGAAGTTGAACAAGGAATTTGATTGGACGATGCAGTTCCATATCAACTCTATCCGTGACCTTAACCGGCCAATGTTCGACAAGTTAGGTGCTGATACCGGTTATGATGCCGTTGGGACACAACCTGATATTGCTGACCAAATTGCTAAACTTTACACTAAGATGCAAATCACTCATGACATTCCAAAGACGATCTTCTACTCTTTGAATGACAATGACTGGATGCAATTAGCTACGATGATGGGTGCCTTCCAAGAGGGTGGCAAACAACGCTTACAACTTGGTGCCGGCTGGTGGTTCAACGATACTGCCGAAGGTATGAACGAACAATTGCGGGTCTTTGCTGAAGAAAGTCTGTTGCCTAACTTTGTTGGGATGCTGACTGACTCACGGAGCTTCCTGTCATACCCACGTCATGAATACTTCCGTCGGGTTCTCTGCAACTTCTATGGGAACTTGGTAGAACAAGGTCGGGTACCAGACGACGAAGAAATGTTGGGTAAGGTTGTACAAAATATTTGCTACAACAATGCTTACAACTTCTTCAAGTTCTTCCCAGACAAGACGCCAGATGAGATTTTCGGTAAGTTAACCGTCAATAACTAGGCGAATGAAAGAGTCTCGCATGAACTTCCGTTTGGGAGTCCTGCGGGGCTTTTTGTTTCTAAATTTTCTTGTGTAAGGCATCATGACCGCCTAAGATAAAACTAAGCATCTGATTTTACGAGAGGACTCTGAGAATATGAATGAAAATCCGTTAAACATTCTACACACGATTGGTTTCGATCAACTCTATCCAATGATTCGTTGCCAGTTGAAGTTTGAAATGCCAATCGATAGTGATCGGCTCATCAAGGCCGTCAACTTGACTGCTAAAGTTGTGCCGGAACTATTCTGTCGCTATGAAATGCGAGACAACAGCTGGCAATCAGCGGTTAAGGATGCCAGTGAAGTTGTCAAAACGGTTGATGCTGATGCGGATGTTGATGAAACGCCAGATTGGGAGAAAAATGCGCAAATTCGGTTTGATATTCAAGCCGATGGTCGGGGCAATAAGGTGACTATCACTATGAGCCATATTTTAACCGATGGTAGCGGGTTTAAGCAGTACCTCTACTTACTCAGTGATTGCTACAATCGTGGTGCAGAGGCCATTACAGGGGTCGAGAACGTGGTCAAGTTGGATTGGTTGGAAGACTTGTTAAAGTCCCATCCGGCCGCAGCCAAGCATGGCGACGTGGATCATCCGGCCAAACCGTTGGCCTTACCGCAGTTAACGAATGAAACCGGTGAACAACCGCGGCATAATGTCAGCGGTTGGCAGTTAACGCCAGAGTTGACAAAGACATTGATTCAAGCAACTCACAGTCAGGGTGTTACGGTCAATGATGTTTGTCTGACAACCTTTGGGAAAGCCGTTCAAGCCTATGATCGCGATGGGGATGAGTTAGCCATTCCGTGTCCAACTGATATGCGGCAGAAGATTGGTAAGGAACATGCAGCGTTGCGGATTGCTAACCATACAGCTCGGTTTAACCCAGCTATTCACTCACCACAGGACGAGCCAATTACCACAGCTATTGCCAAGATGCACGTTGAAATGCAGCGACTAAAGGATCATGATCAATTCTTGGATTCAGTACGGTCACTGATGGCTCAGTACAAGTCGGAGCCTATTGAGAAGCTGCAACAAATTGTGGAAGACAATTACCACGTCCGGGCAATTGCCTTCACGAACTTCGGCATCATTGACGATTCACGGTTAGTCTTTGAAGGTGCGCCGGTAACGGACTGCTTAATGACGGGATCCTTCCGTTATGCACCAATGTTCCAGGTGGCTTGCAGTACATTCAAAGGGCAATTGAATCTTGGGTTTAACATGATTGGGACGACCGATGAGGTTCAGGTTGGTCGGGTCGTCATTCATGATATGATTTCACGCATCAAGGACTTCATTGCTGAAGCTGCGATTGGTGCCACAGTTATCGAATAATTTATAAAAGGTATTGTAAAAGAAAAGCTCTCCCGAAAACTTCGGGGGAGCTTCTTTCGTAAAACCGAACTACTTAAGAGGTTCAGTTTGCTTTTGGATTAATTGTTGGTAAGCACTCGTTAAGGTTTGGTGCGTTGCAACACCGTCAGGGTTTGACGTGGTAGAAGCAATGGCTTGGGTAGCGAAGACGCCTGAACCAAATACGGCAACAGCAGCGACGACAGCTAAAACTCGATTGAATACATGCATTATATAAGTACCTCTTTCTTTTTCTCTTCTCTTTTGTTCACGTGAACATAGTATAATTTTCTGAAAGCAGAGTCAAGGGGTGAAACTCAATGTAATGGTTTTCATTGAAAACTTTTTTATTTTTTTGTCAAATAGCTGGTATTTAGGGTCTCTGTAACCGATTTAATGGCATTTTACCCATGAAAATAATTTTGAAAGTGAGTATGATAGAACATAGAAAGTTTTATGAAAGTGAGATGTTCAAATGACACAGGTACAAAATGACCCGGATAAAATTTCACGGCAGAACTTAATTGCCATTTTCGCGGTCGCCATGATGGCCTTCCTAGGAATTTTAGTAGAGACCTCCATGAATGTTACTTTTCCAACATTAATGAAGACGATGCATGTTTCTTTAAGCACTGTTCAGTGGATTACGACGGGATATCTATTGACGGTGGCATTGCTGATGATCACGTCAGCCTTCCTGAAGCAACGGTTTACGAACCGGAAACTCTTTGTGGCCGGAGCGTCACTTTTTATCCTGGGTGACTTGATCTGTGCGCTGGCACCGGTTTTTCCAGTGTTATTATTTGGGCGGCTGGTTCAGGCTGGTTGTGCTGGTATTGCCATTCCATTGATGTTTAATGTTGTCTTGGAAAGTGTGCCACGTTCTCGTCTTGGTTTTTACATGGGGATGGCTGGTCTGATTTTGATGATTGCCCCAGCTAGTGGGCCAACCTTTGGGGGAATCATGGCGTCGTTAGGCAACTGGCGGTTGATCTTTTGGTCTACCTTACCAGTAGAAGCAATTATTTTACTTTTAGGTTTTGGTGTGATGAAGCAATTCTCACCGGTTAAAAAGGTTTCGTTCGTCTGGGGGCAATTTGCTCTTTTGGCGGTATCATTTGTGAGCTTTACGATGGGACTAAACAGCTTGACAACGGCAGGGTGGCTAAGCTGGCAGTTCTTGGGTGGCTTAATTCTGGCAGCACTGACGCTGACTGGCTATATTCAGGTATCTAAGCACAGTGAAAATCAGTTACTGAAACTTGAGATCTTTCGAAATCCGGTTTTCACGTTTAGCTTTGTGGCTTACGTAATTCTGCAGTTCTGTAATATCGGAATCAACTTTGCCTTGCCAAATTATGCGCAAATCGTTGTTGGTGCAAGTTCACTATTCGGTGGGCTGATGTTGTTCCCGGGGAGCCTGGTAACGGCACTCCTACAGCCGTGGTTCGGTCATCTACTGGACGAACATGGTGCACGATTGCCAATCCTGTTAGGAAGTAGTTTGTTCTTTGTCGCGGCGCTGTGTTTCACCGTGATTGGGCAACGGTTGACGGTCATTATTATTGCCGCACTGTATGTGGTTTTCAGTATCGGTCGTTCGATGGCGTTTGGGAATACCATGACTAATGGGCTGAAGGAAGTTGACTTTAGTCAGCGGGCCGATGCCAATGCCATCTATAATACGGGACAGCAGTTCGCGGGGTCGGTCGGGACGACAATCCTGGCTGCACTGATGTCCTCGGTCAAAATCCATGGGATGTCCTATGCCCAGGAGACCGCGATTGGGAGTCGGTTAGCGTTTGGACTAATTCTGACGTTAAGTGTCATCAACTTTGGTCTCTACTTTATTGTGTTCCATTATCAAAAGACTGATAAATAGTGGGTTTCGTCGATGTCGGCGAAGCCTTTTTATTTTGGATGATTCAGTTGCGATATAATTGGCGCAAGCGTTCCGGCAGACCAGAGGTAGTTAAGCTCCAGCAACTGCTCGTAACGTTGCTTGCTGAGAACGATGACGCTCTGATGGGGATGAACAGTGATCTCCAGCGTATGATTGGTTTGAATGACCTGCGTGAAGAGGCGTTTAGGATTGGTGTGGAGTTGCGTAAATGGGTAAGTTTTCATTGAATTCCTCCAGGCTGAAAGTGGCATGACTTAAGCAGTAATCGTAGTATAGCAGGTCTGATGAAAAATAGATAGAACAAATGTTCGTATTAAAATTTTGATGGCGTCTTCCTCCAGGTGTCCACTGACTCGGGGGCAATTTAAATAAATATTTCAATAAAAAAGCCAGCACCCAACGGAAAGTTAAGTGCTGACAAGTGTAACCAGCTAATGTTCCTTGATTTGGAAGGCTAGTCGGATGACTAGGTTCGTCAACAGAGAAACCAAGAGTGCATATCCTAAAATTAAGGCCAATAGAATTACGGCCGCTGTGATCACACGCAGGTAGCCCGCAGCGATATTGCCCATGGTTAGGAGCACAGTCAAAGCAACGATCACAATAATAAAGCCAATCAGTCCAATTCGCGAATTAGCAAAGTCGGCTGCACTGAGATCAAAGCCACCAATACTGACGTTAAGAGACAGTAAAATCATAATGCTCCAGCGAATCCAGGGATAATTATCGCCGCCCAGAGCTGCGGCAAAACCAGTCCAATTAAGATTGAACGGGTCAGCAACGAGTGCCAGCATGCCATTGAATAGGCTGGGAATCAAAAGAGCTGTTAGTGCTAACAGGACCAGAGCGCAACCAAATATTGGGGCTACCCCAATAAATAGGTTGCCAGTCGTCTGGTACCAATTGCGTTGATTCCAGGTGTGATTGACGTAGCCTAGGGTCAAGTCTGGCTTCCCATCTGCACCTATCCGAGCAGGGTGTGGCCGTTTAAGCAGACGGACCCGCGCGATACGATGACCGAAGAGAATGGCCATCAGCAGGTGACTGAGCTCGTGGAGAAAAATACCAATAAAGCCCAAATAGAGCTCACTGTTTAAGCCAAGGCCATTTGCCAAGTATTTTTTAGTATCACGATTCAGGTAGGTCAGCAGGGTTACAAAGATAAAGGGAATAACCAAGAGGTCCAAACCCACGATACCGAGATTTTTAAAAATCAGGGTGAGGTTAGTATTCATCGTCTACTCCAGTAGGTCGGTGAAGGTACCGTGGACCAAGTTAGCTAGATCCGTAGCATCTAATTCAACTGAGCGACCAATTTGCCCGGAAGAAACAAGAATTGTTCCCTGTTCCTTGGCAGTGTTGTCAAAATAAATGGGAAAGTGATTCTTCTCCCAGATACCAACGGGGGTGTTGGCGCCATGTTCATAGCCCGTGGTCTTCACTAAGTTCTTGAGTGGGACCATATCAACTTTTTTATTCCCAGAGGCTTTTGCCAATTTTTTCTCGTTCAGGTGTTCGTCGATGGGCAGAACCCCAACGACTGGACCGGTCGTCGGGCCGCTCAACACCAACGTTTTATAGATGTGATGTTCGTCAACATCTGCGTGATCAACGTCCATTTGGGCAACGTCACCCTGAACGTGAGTTGCAAATTCAAACTGTTTATAGGCAACCTTGTTCTTATCTAAAATCTGTTCAACCAAGGTTTTGTGAAGCCGTTTGCCTTTCTTTTTCTTAGCCATTTAACTCACCTTTCACCATCAAAATTAATAATTGGACCGCACTTTAAAAACAAATGGAACGGTTGTTTCCTGATAAAAAGCAGACACCGCCGCCAAAACCTGTTATACTCTATCACAGTAGAAGTCAAGTTGAAGAGTTATGAGGAGATATCATGGCAGATTTAGTTTATCGACAGGTAATGCGGGATTTAAAACAACGCATCCATCAAAATGAATTTCCCAATAAGCGGCTGCCTGATGAACGGAGCTTGAGCGAAGCGTACGGGGTAAGTCGTAGCTCAGTTAAGCGGGCCCTCAGTGTGCTCGCCAACCAGGGGATTATTTTTAAAAAGCGTGGTTCAGGAACCTTCATTAACCCATTATATATGAAAAACCAATCAATTTTTCAATATGAGGGCTCAAATTTAGGAATTACTGACAGTATGAAGTCAGCAGGGACGACACCGGGTATTCGTTTGCTCAAATTCGATGTTATTCCAGCTAGCAAGGAAATCCAACAGGATCTTTTCTTGGCTGAGGGCGACTTTGTTTACGAGATTAAGCGGCTACGATTGTTTGAGGACAAACCCTTTATGATCGAAACGGGTTATATCCCCATCAAAATTGCACCAAACTTATCTCAGAAGACCGTTGCCGATTCCATTTTTAATTATTTGGAATCACAGGGTAAAGTCGTGACCAAGTCCTTCATGTCCATTCGTACCCAGCCTTCGACAGCAGACGATCAGAAGCTCTTACATCTGAAACCTGTTGAGCCCGTTGGTATTATGGAAGGGGTCTTCTTCCTGGATGATGGGACACCGTTTGAAGTTTCTAACATGCGATTACACTATCAGTATTTGAACTATAACACCTTTGTTTCATTAGATGAAGAATAAAGAATTTTAGATGACGCTCATCGTGGGCGTCATCTTTTTTTGAACGCATAATCTGAAAAGCCGAACAATGCCATTGTATTTACTTATGTTGTCATAATTTATACCACTGATATTCACAAATCAAGGATTGACATTCGGATATTTAAAGCGCTTTAACTATTGTTATATCAATGTTTGATAATGAGGTCCTATTTTTATAATAATTGATACGGTCCAATTTATAAAAAGGTTGACTTTTATATTAAAAACGTTATGATAGAACTGTAAAAATCATCCCGGTATTCATTACGAGATAAATTTTACAACATTTTCTATCAACTAGATTGTGCAGTTACGAATTCAAAGAAGGAGTGTTAATTACATGGCAAATGCAGACTTCGACTCCAAGGCATACTTGGAAGGCGTTGACAAGTACTGGCGTGCAGCAAATTACCTGTCAGTTGGTCAGTTATTCTTGCGTGACAACCCATTATTGAAGCGTGACTTAACCTCTGACGATGTTAAGATTAAGCCTATTGGTCACTGGGGAACTATCGTTTCTCAAAACTTCATTTATGCCCACTTAAACCGGGCTATCCTGAAGTATGACTTGAACATGTTCTATATTGAAGGTTCAGGTCACGGTGGCCAAGTTATGGTTTCTAACTCATATCTTGATGGTAGCTACAGTGAAATTTATCCTAACATCTCCCAAGATGAAGAAGGCTTGAAGCGCTTATTCAAGCAATTCTCCTTCCCAGGTGGCGTTGCATCCCATGCCGCACCTGAAACCCCAGGTTCTATCCACGAAGGTGGGGAACTTGGTTACAGCCTTTCACACGGTACTGGTGCTATCTTAGATAATCCAGACGTTATTGCCGCTGTTGAAATTGGTGATGGGGAATCTGAAACTGGCCCACTGGCTGCTTCATGGTTCTCTGACAAATTTATTAACCCAATCAAAGATGGTGCTGTTTTACCAATCATCAACATGAACGGGTTCAAGATTTCTAACCCAACTATCCTGTCACGGATGTCCGACGAAGACTTAACGAAGTACTTCGAAGGTATGGGCTGGGATCCTCACTTTGTTGAAATTGAAGTCGGTGACACTGACTTCATGCGTGTTCACGAAGACATGGCTAAGACGATGGACGAAGTCATTGGTAAGATCAAGGCTATTCAAAAGAATGCCCGTGAAAACAATGATGAAACGTTGCCTAAGTGGCCAATGATCATCTTCCGTTCACCTAAGGGCTGGACTGGTCCAAAGGCTGACTTGGATGGTAACCCTATTGAAGGCTCATTCCGTGCTCACCAAGTGCCAATTCCTGTTGCCGCTGGCGACATGGAACACGCCGACATGTTGGTCGACTGGTTGAAGTCTTACAAGCCAGAAGAATTATTCAACGAAGATGGTTCTGTTAAGCAAGAAGTCCGTGACATGGCACCTAAGGGTGAACAACGGATGGCTATGAACCCTATCACTAATGGTGGGATCAAGCCACAACCATTGAAGTTGCCTGACTACAAGAAGTACGCCGTTGATACGACTGAACACGGCAAGACGATTGCTCAAGATATGTTAGTATGGTCCGATTACTTGGCTGATGTCATGAAGTTGAACCCAGAAACATTCCGTGGCTTTGGTCCTGACGAAACGAAGTCTAACCGTCTGTACGCTGCCTTGGATTATGGTAAGCGTCAATGGATGGAAGGTATCAAAGAACCTAACGATGAAAACATGGCTCACGAAGGCCGGATCATCGATTCTCAACTTTCAGAACATCAAGCTGAAGGTTGGTTGGAAGGTTACGTTCTGACTGGTCGTCATGGTTACTTTGCAACTTACGAATCATTTGGTCGGGTCGTGGATTCTATGTTGACCCAACACTTCAAGTGGTTGCGTAAGGCTGCGGAACAAGAATGGCGTCATGATTACCCATCCTTGAACTTCGTTGACACGTCAACTGTCTTCCAGCAAGACCATAACGGTTACACCCACCAAGATCCTGGGATGTTGACCCACTTGGCTGAAAAGAAGCCAGCGTTCATCCGTGAATACTTGCCAGCCGATGCTAACACCTTGTTAGCCGTTGGTGACGTTGCATTCCGGAGTCGCGAAAAGATCAACTTGATCGTTACGTCTAAGCACCCACGTCCACAATGGTTCTCCATTGATGAAGCCACTAACCTGGTCCACAATGGTTTGGGCTACGTTGACTGGGCATCTACTGACCAAGGTCAAGAACCTGACGTTGTCTTCGCTGCCGCTGGTACTGAACCAACTTGGGAATCATTAGCCGCAATTTCATTATTGCACGACGAATTCCCAGACATGAAGATTCGCTTCATCAACGTGGTTGACCTGTTGAAGTTGCGTTCTCCTAAGTTGGACCCTCGTGGTATCTCCGATGACGAATTTGACCGTCTCTTCACGACGGACAAGCCTGTTATCTTTGCCTTCCATGGCTTTGAAGGCTTAGTTAAGGACTTATTCTTCGACCGTCATAACCACAACTTACACGTTCATGGTTACCGTGAAAACGGTGATATCACCACGCCATTTGACATGCGTGTCCTGAACCACTTGGACCGTTACCACTTGGCTAAGGAAGCCGTTGATGACATCGATGCATACGCTGTTAAGGGCGCATACTTCGCACAACGGATGGACGACATGGTTGCTAAGCACAATGCTTACATCCGTGAAGTTGGGACTGACTTGCCAGAAGTTAACGCTTGGCAATGGAAGCCATTGAAGTAGTCCTAGATTACTTTAATCGGTGATTAATCCGAATTAAAATGGAGCGCCAATCTGACTCATTAGAGTTGGATTGGCGTTCTTTTTGTGACGAAAAGGGACCGTTTCTGATGGGGAATGGTCCCTTTAGTTAGTGGGAAACTGTTATTAAAATAGTTGTTGCGGCCAGTGACTACTTACGGGGTAGGTACGATACTTCTGACGATTTTCGGAAAACTAAGGTAATCGGTAGACGTTTCCTGTAGTATGGGTCAAAAGAAAGTGGAAGCGTGAAACTGCTAAATAACGTTGAAGCCGGCAGTTGCTAACACCTGATTCACGGTCGTTGCTTGGTCACTGTCAATGTGGAGCTCAATGACACGCTCCTGATGTTCGCGAACCACCATTAACGTTTGAATACTGAGATCGTGTTCGGCTAGGACTTGGCCGATACGGAAGATGACCCCCGTGTGGTCGTGGTCGACCTTAACCCGACAAACAACGCCGGGTTCACCGTAACCTGAAATGTTGAGAAAGGCGTCGAGAATGTCGTTATTGGTGATGATGCCCACCACTTGTTCAGCTTGTATTACCGGTAACACGCCAATTTTGTGTTGGCGCATTTGATAGATGGTATCCTCCAGCTGGGCGGTGGCGGGGATGGTCTGAACGTGGCGTTCCATGATACTTGCGACGGTCGTTTTAGCCAGTAAATAATTGGTTTCGTAAACCGACAAGCTGGTGGCTTGCGACGGTAGCGCGCGGGCGATAATACCTTGGGTCACGATACCGACTAAGGTGCTGCCATCGAGGACGGGAAGCCGGTGAATATCATTTGTTTTCATCAATTCGACTGCAACACTAACCGTGGTTTGCGGCGTAATGACGACTAATTTGGTGCTCATGTAATCTGCTACACTCATAGTTAACCTCCTAAGTAGGCCTTTTGTACGGCCGTATTGGCCAACAATTCCTGACCGGTGCCACTGAGTTTGATTTCGCCGGACGCGAGGACGTAACCGCGATTAGCGATAGAAAGGGCTTTGTTAGCATTTTGCTCGATCAATAGAACCGTGGTTCCAGCAGCGTTGATGGCTCGGATAATGTCGAAAATTTCGTTAATGAAGATGGGGGCTAAGCCCATCGAGGGTTCATCGAGCAACATCAGTTTCGGTGCGGCCATTAGGGCACGGCCCATGGCCAACATCTGTTGTTCTCCCCCGGATAGCGTGGCTGCGTCCTGGTGGCGCCGTTGCTTGAGAACGGGAAAGTAGTTGTAGACGTCTTCGTAGGCTTGCGCGATGTTGCGCCGGTCTTTGCGGAGAAAGGCCCCCATCTGTAGATTTTCCTGTACGGAGAGTCCAGGGAAGATATGGCGACCCTCGGGAACCTGGGAAATGCCGGCTTGAACGATCTTAGGCGCTGAAACCTTTTGAATCTGACGATCTAAGTAAGTGACTTGACCACTGACAGGTCGCATGATGCCGGAAATGGTATGGAGAATCGTGGATTTGCCAGCACCATTTGCACCAATCAAGGTCACGATTTCGCCGGTGTGAATTTCGAAGCTCACCTTTTTGATAGCCTGAATGGCGCCGTAGTTAACAACAAGATCTTTGACTGACAACATTAAGCTTCATCTCCTAAGTAGGCCTTAATAACGGCGGGGTTGTGTTGAATTTCGTTGGGGGTACCCTCAGCCAATAGTGCACCGTGTTCCAATACGTAGAGGCGTTCGACGACGTTCATGACCAGGGACATATCGTGTTCGATCAGGACGATCGTGATGTGAAAATCACGCTGAACCTGGCGAATCAAGCGCGTCAAGTCGGCGGTTTCTTCTGGATTCATTCCGGCAGCCGGTTCGTCCAAGAAAAGTAGTTTGGGTTTCGTCGCCAGGGCACGGACGATTTCTAGTCGCCGCTGGATCCCATAGGGCAGGTTCTTTGCCGGTTGGTCGGCGACGCTGGTTAAGTCAAAGATGGCAAGCAGTTTCTGTGCGGCAAGCGTCATGTCGGCTTCAGTGCGATAGAACTTGGGGACGCGAAAGATACTGGCGAGGAATCCTTCTTGGTAGTGATTGGTCATGGCAATGCGCACATTGTCGAGGACGCTGAGTTCTTTGAACAAACGAATATTTTGAAAGGTTCGTGAGAGGCCGGCCTGTGCAATTTCGGCGGGCCGCTTGCCGTTTAAGGATTGAACACCCTGATCGGTGTAGAGGCTGATGGCGCCGGAGGTCACGGGGGTAACACCGGTGAGCAGATTAAACAGGGTCGTTTTTCCCGCGCCATTGGGGCCAATCAGACCGATGAGTTCGTTTTGGTCGAAGTGGACCGAGACATTGGCAACGGCAGTCAGACCGCCAAAGTTCTTCACGATTTGTTGTGCGGTTAGTAAGGGACTACTCATGAATGGATTGCTCCTTTCGTTGATGGATGCCGAGATGCTTGAAGGACAGTTCCCAGTTACCTAAGAGACCCGATGGTTTGAAAATCATAATCAGAATTAAGGCCAACGAATAGATGATCATTCGTAGCGTGCCAAAGTTCTGCAGAATGGTATCGAGGGCCCCGAGAACAATGGCGGCAACGAAGGTTCCCGTGATGCTACCGACACCGCCGAGGACCACGATAATCAGGATGGCGATGGAGGCCATGATGTTGAAATCACCAGGGGCAATCGTTTGGATGTAGGCGGCGTGGAGCGAGCCACCGATAGCGGCGGTGGCGGCTCCAAAGACGAAGGCGGCTAGCTTCCAGCGCGTGGGATTGATGCCCATGGCTTCGGCGGCAATCTCATCTTCACGGACTGACATGATGGCGCGGCCATTGCGGCTGTGGATGAAGTTGACCGTCACAATCGTGGTGAGACACATCAGAACGTAGACGGTTGCCCAGGTCACTAGTGGGGGGATGTTAAAGAGTCCTGCCGCACCATTTGTGATTTTTAAGTTGTTGATTAGGATGCGAATGATTTCGGCAGCCCCCATGGTCGCAATTGCTAAGTAGTCACCACGAAGTCGTAGCGTAGGAATCCCCACGATTAGGGCGGCAATCATAGCGATGACGATACCGATGACCATTGAGAGGTAGAAGCCCAAGGGTGTGGCGATAGTTTGGGTCATGATTCCGGTCGCGTATGCCCCAATCGCCATAAAACCAGCGTGACCGAGTGAAAATTGTCCAGAGAAACCAATAATTAAATTTAAGCCAGTTGCTAGAATAATATTGATACCGATGGTGACCAGCATGTTTTCGATAAAGGTGTTGATGATCCCGAGAAATTCGCAGGCATCAATCGCCACAAACCCGATAACCATGACTGCTAGCCAGGAAATATTGTATTTGAAATTTGCTTTCATGATGGTACACCTACACTTTCTCTTTCGTCTTTTTCCCGAAAATTCCGGCTGGCAAGACCAGTAGAATGACAATCAGGACGAAGTAGACCACGGCGTCCTTGTAGGCTGATAGGCCAATGGCTTGAACGCCGGTCTCTAGCAGACCAATTAGGAAGCCACCGACTGACGCGCCGGGCACCGAACCGATACCACCGATGACGGCGGCGACGAAAGCTTTGATGCCGGGGGTCATCCCCATCAATGGGTCAATGGAATTGTAGTACAGCCCGATCAGAACGCCGGCGGCACCCGCCATCGCGGATCCCAGGGCAAACGTAAAGGAAATCGTGTGATTGATGTTGATCCCAACCAATTGCGCGGCTTCAGGATCGACCGATACCGCCCGCATGGCGCGGCCCATCTTGGTGCGTTTGATGATTAGCTCGAGAAGTAACATCAAGAGGCAGGCGGTACCCAGAATCAGAAGCTGGATGTTGGAGATGCGCAGGCCGCCAAGGTGATAAGTCACGGTTTTGATGACCTGTGGAAAGCTTCGGGTGTTGGCCGTAAACAGATAGGTCATGCCATTCTCCAACAGGAAGGAAACCCCAATTGCTGTAATTAGCGCGGTAATCCGGGGAGAGTGACGGAGTGGCCGATAGGCGAAGTATTCAATGATGACGCCGAGTAGGGCGCAGAAGACCATGGCGGAAAGCATGGCCCAAATGAAATTAAAGTGTAACTGATTGATGACGTAGTAGCCCCAGAAGGCACCCAGCATATAGATGTCACCGTGAGCGAAATTGATCAACTTGATGATGCCGTAAACCATGGTGTAACCCAATGCCAGCAGGGCATAAATACTGCCGAGTGAGAGGCCGTTGATCAATTGTTGTCCGAATGTCTGCATGGAATCCCTCCGTATCTAGTTGGTTATTTAATGGTGTATGCCTGTGAAACCGCCCCGTCGGTCAACTTTTCGATAGTCATTGATTTTTCGGGATTGTGGTTCTTATTCATGGTGATGGTTCCCGTGACACCCTTGAAATCGGTGATCTTAGCCAAACCAGCGGTGATTTTCACGGAGTTGGCGGACTTTTCACTTTCAATCGCGGACTTGATCATGTAGACGGAGTCGTAAGCGAGTGCGGAGAAAGTTGGGGCTGTGGTGTGGTACTTAGCCTGATACGTCTTCAAGAAGGCTGCCGCAAGGGTGTTGGTCTCGCCGGACTTCGTTGAAAATGGCGTGGTGTAGTAAACGTTGTTGGTATTTGAATTCCCAGCAATCTTGGCCAACTTGGCATCGGCCATGCCGTCACTCCCAACGATTGGAACATTGATACCGGCTTGGCGAGCTTGTTTGATGATCAATCCCAATTCTGAGTAGTAACCGGGCGCGTAAATGGCATCGATCTTCTTGTGCTTCAGTGACGTCAGGATGGCGTTGAAATCTTTATCGCCCTCTTGGAAGGTCTGACTGCTGACGACTTTGCCGGTGTAAGTCTTCTTGAATGCCTTGGTCAGTCCGGTACCATAGTCGCTAGAGTTATCCGTCAGAATGGCGACATTCTTAGCTTTCAAATTGCTGGTCATGAATTTCGCTGCGGATGAACCTTGGAAGTTGTTCTGGAAGCAAGCCCGGAAAATGTATTTCTGAACATCCCCGTTCTTCTGCAACGTATAACCGGGATCGGTTGCGGAGGGACTAACGGATGGGACCTGCGCCTTGGTCATGTTGGGAATCGATGCAGTGCCGGCGTTGGTTGCTGCTGGGCCAACCACGGCGACGACCTTGTCATTATTAACCAGTTGGGCGGCGACCGATGCGGCGGTGGTGTTGGACGTCTTGTTGTCACGCACCACCAATTGAATCTTCTTTTTGGTGTTACCGACCTTGATACCACCGGTTTTGTTGATCTTATTGACGGCTAATTGAATCCCTTGTTTCTGTTGTTGACCATAGCCAGCGGCTGAGCCGGAAAGTTCCATGTTGACTCCGATTTTGATCGTTTTACCGGGATTGTTGCCTTGCCCACTACCGTTAGATTTGGCGGTGCTACAACCTGCGAGGGCCAGAACGATTGTTGCGAGGGCCCCGATTTTTACCATGTTTTTCTGCCATTTGATCATATGTAATTCCCACTTTCTAAATTGTGTTTTGATGGTGCAAGCTGGCTAACGATCCTCCTTCGGACTAACAAAAAGACCTCATCCACTGGGTGAATGAGGTCTTACACGTGTACCGAGCCCTCATTACCACACGGGAAAGAAGGGCTCAGAACTTGAATTTTGAGTATTAGCTCAAGGTCAAGTAACCGGGTCCTTCTTCGTTAATAATAAGGCTGCATTTTGAATAGCGAGGGTCTTCATCATTTTGGTTGGTTGTTTTGTTTGCATTGTCATCATGAAAATCCCTCGCTTTCAAAAAAGTTTTGTTTTGGTTTAGTTGATGTGTCTTACAATAATTAAAATTAGATGAGATGTCAAGCCTAATTTTAATTTAATATTTAACGGTATTCTGTAGGTGCCGTCATATCAGGCATTAGCACGTCATTGAATTTTGAGATTAATGTCTAACTTTTCCGTGACTCAGGAACCAAGCCGGAATAGCAGTGGCCACGATGAAGCCGACAGACCACATGAAGGCGGTTTGATAAGCGGCGTTCATCCCCACATGTGGAGCTTCGTGTTGAATAATCGTGGCGAGCACGGCGGTTCCCATGGCCCCACCAATGTTTTGCAGCATGCGCGTGGCCGTTGTGGCTTCGGCAATCAAGGGCTTGGGAACGCCCGTGTAACTGTCGGCCATCACTGGAATCGTCAGACCACCCTGGCCAATGCCCCGCACGAAGAGGGCAATTAAAATCCACCATACGTTAGTCGTGGCCGTGAAGTAGACGAATGGTAGTGTCCCAACCACGGCAATCGCAATGGAACCGAGAACCACCCACCGGGCGCCGATGCTATCAGTCAGCTTGCCAATTTGACTTCGAGAGACCAATAGGCCAACTCCCTGAGCGATGAGATAGGTTCCCGACCAGACCACACTCAATCCGCGACTATTTTGCAGGTAGAGGGGGAGTAAGAACATCGCACCATTGACCGCGATTCCAGAGAGCATCAGGATGATGACCGAGGCGTCAAACGTTGGTGATTTGAATAATTGAAGGCTAACCAGGGCCTTAGTTGGTCGGTAGGTGGCGTAGAGCACGTAGACTACGAGGCAGGTGAGCGCCACAATCAACGGCATCAATACCTTGGTCGAGGTCAGACCGTCTCCGGTACTGAAACGCGTGATGCCGATGATGGCAAAGATGAAGAGGCCGGCGAGTAGTGCCAGGCTGGGAAAGTCGAGTCGTTTGCCCCGCTTGGGTGCCGGAAAGGCGGGCATTTTCCAGGTCAATAATACTAAAGCAATCAGAACTAGCGGGATATTGATGAAGAAGATCCAGTGCCAGTTGAGTGCTTGAATCAAGTAACCGCCAATGGTTGGGCCCAAGATAGGGATGAGGACGGCGGGCATGCCAACGACAGCCATTAACTTTCCCAGGCCACCGCTACCGGCGACTTGGACGACTAGGGTCGTAATCAATGGAATAATCACACCGGCGGCGGCCCCTTGGACGATCCGACCGATGACTAGCAGGGGCAACGTTGATGCCCAGCCAGACAGCACTGAACCGATAAGAAAGATGACCAGTGCCCCTAGATAGAGGTATTTGCCATCGAACCAGTTGCTGGCCCAACCGGCAACTGGTACGGCGATTCCTAAGGCTAAGACGTAACTTGTCGTGACCCACTGAACGGCGTTGACGGAAACCCCCAAGGACTTCATAATGGTATCTAAGGCAACGTTGGTCATAGTGGTGTCTAGTAGGGGCGCAATGGCTCCGACGACCAGGAACAGCGCGATTTGAATAACGTTTTGCGTTGATTTTTGAGTGGACATGGAATCACCTGAATTCTATAATTAGATACGGCCGTATCTTATAGTCAAGAATACTACACCCACTCACAGCAAAAAACAAGGAGATTGACGGTAATGGCAGAAAAAAAGACCCGGCGTCGAGGGCAGGATTTGGTGGATGCGATCCTTGCAGCGACGTGGGAACAGCTACAGGCTAAGGGCTATCGGGCGCTAACCATTGAGGGCGTAGCGCGGGCGGCAGCAACGACCAAGACTGTCCTGTATCGTCGCTGGCCAGATAAGGCGCATTTGGTGTTGGCTGCCTTGAGTAAGTATGATAACTTTACGGGCTACGTGGTCCCGGACACCGGTACCCTGCGAACGGACCTCTTGGATCTCATGGGGCAAATTGCGGACTTTCTCGAGAAATTAAAGGGTGAGACCTTCCGAGGACTACTGGCGGAACGCCTTCAACATTTGGAGCTGGATAAGCTGATGTCTCGAGCCAATGGCAACGCGGCTATCCGCGGCATCATGCAGCCGATGCTTGACCGTGCGGCTGAACGGGGCGAGATTACCCGGACGGATTGGCCGGATCGGGTCATTAATTTGGTCGGAATTCTCCTCATCAATGAAGTTGTGAGCCGCCAAGAGTTGAGTCAGACGGCGCGTAATGAGATGGTGGATGATATTTTACTCCCCGTGTTCCAATCAGCGGGGGAATAACCGCGAATATTTTTGACCACACCAAAAGACTGCTGAGAATCGTTTTGGACGATTCCAAGCAGTCATTTTTTAAATGGTATAATGTGATTAATATTATTCGGGCTGGTGGCGGGTAACGGCAATGAGTTGCACCTGGTAGCTGGTGTTGGGCGCCTGAATGGTGACGGTCTCGCCGGGGCGATGTCCCAATAAGGCCTTACCTAATGGCGAGACCTGCGTGATTTTGCCGGCATCCAGGTCGGCTTCTTGGGTTCCGACCAGCTGGTAGCTCACCTGATCGTCATCATCCATGAACTTGACGGTGACCCATTTTCCCAATTCAACTTTGTCGTCCTTGCTGGGTTCCACAACTTTGGCGTACTGCAACTGTTTATTGAAGAAGCGCAATTGGCTCTCCAAGTGACGCAGATCCCGTTTGGCCGCCGAGTATTCGGCGTTTTCCGAAAGGTCTCCGTGGGCCCGGGCTTCCGCGAGAATTGCGATTTTCTCCGGTCGGTCAGCCTCCAACACGGCAATCTTTGCTTGTAAATCGTGATAACCCGCTGCCGTGATGGGATTAAAATCTCCTGCCATGGTTTAACACCTCGTTCCCTTAGAATTTACCCCCAATTTTACCAATTTTTGCGAAAAAGAAAAGGAGTTCTCCCCATGAAATTATCCGTACGGTACTGGTTACGGCAGGCGGGCATTGGCTTAGTCTTTGCCCTAGTCATCGCCACGTTCGGTCACTTAAATTACACACAATGGCGTTTACTACTTGGCATGACCGGTGCTGACTGGTATTTTCTATTCAGTTGGCTGTGCTTCCCGTTCGCCAAATGGGTGATCCTAGAAGACAAGCGTGACGTCAAGGCACCCACGATTCGGCGGAAACGGAAACGCCGGGCGGCTGACCAGACGGCGTCCGTGTACGAGCAAATGCAGCAACCTAAGCGCGAGCCACGGCTTGAGGCTGCGCCCAAAGCGCCGCTAAAGTGGTACTGGCGCGGTTTGATCGACATTGTTCTGGTCTTCGTTGGGCCCCTAATCTTAGGCGGATTCGTCACTTATTCGCTACGACACAATTAAATTGTGCTGATTTTTACTGCTTTAACGTGCAAATATTGACGTTTTTGCGACTTAACGCCTGATAAACCGAAATCATGTTAAAGTTATAACAGTTGGAAGGGGTCAGTTTTCACAGGACTGATGTTGCGAATCAACTAATTAAAGTATGCGTAGTTAAGGTCACACTTTGGGGGAGACCTTAACCGGATTCGTACCCCGAGATTATCTAATCAAGAGGTCAGCTTGGCAGAATAGAATTGGTCGGAAACTTTAGGACGACTAGTAGCAAGAATTTCAGCGATCGGCTGAAGAGTAAGCGCACGAAACGGGTTATTTCGGAATACCTAAGGCTTTCACGACTTAATTAGAACTTGGGGGAGTGCTAATTTAGCCAGCACCGGTAATTAAATAATCCAATTAAAGGAGAATCATCTGAGGGGATGGTTCTTTTTTTATGGACAAAAACGATTGCAACCGTCCGGAAATCAAGGTACATTAATGAGTGATAGGGTTACGGTATAATTGAGTTGTGACAGTAACATTTTTTTAATTACGGGAAAATTAATGAGAGGACGTGATTCGGTGTTAGCCGTGTATCTTTGTGAAGATAATCAGGAACAATTGGCGCACTATACGGACGTGGTGAAGCGCTACATCATGATCAATGATTATGATATGGAAATTCGATTGGCTACGCCCAGTCCACAGGCATTATTAAAGGACTTGGCGGACAATCCACCGGAGTATGCCCTGTTCTTTCTCGACATTGAATTCCCAGCCGAGGACACGACGGGACTAGAAACGGCCATTGCCATTCGTCGGCAACTCGGGTTTGCGGAGATCGTCTTCGTCACGACCCACTCCGAAATGGCATTACTGACCTTCGAACGGAAAGTGGAGCCGATGGACTTCGTGGTTAAGGACCTGGGCCGCGCACAGATCGATCAGAAATTACGGGAGAATGTTGACTACGGGTATCAACGCTATACCGATTACTTAGGGAATACTGAAAATTTATTTAGCTATAATATTGGCGGTCGCACCTTCAGCCTGCCCATGGGCGACGTTTATTTTGTGGCGACCGCGGAAACGCCTCACAAGGTTACGGTGCATGCGGCCAGTCAGCTGGTTGAGTTTCCGGGATTTTTGAAGGATATCGCCGATCAATATCCGGAACTGTATCGAACGGATAAGAGCTTTCTCGTTAATCTAGATAATGTTAGTGGCATTGATGAATCGACGCGGCGGTTAGTTTTCCCAAATGGAGACACCACCGATGTTGCTACTCGTCGTTTTCATGAGGTCAAAACCTTGGTTCAAAAACATTTAAAGTCCTAAGAGGGTGCACAAAAAATGATGGTGGACTTACTTCAAATCTTTGGTCGACATTTCTGGGTAAACCTAGCCTTGGCCGTGACCATGCAGTGGTTCATCACGCTGTGGGTCGGGGTCATTCGGCCGCAGAACTGGAAATTACCACTCAAGTGGATCGGTTGGGGTCTGATTCCAGCCTTTATCGGGGAATCGTGGGCCCTCCTGATTCCACCGATCAGTGCATTAACGTATCTGATTCATCACCGACGGAAATCAACATTGATCTTCGTCAACGCCACCATCGTGATTTTTCTCGTGGTGGTGTTGATCAACGATGTCTGTCGTCAGGTTTTTATTGAGCTGTGGGGGTTGACCTTTACCAACAGCGTTTCCGGGTTGACGGCCCGGTTAATTTTTCAGTTCTTTATTTACATCTTAATCTCGGTCGGCGTTTCTGGGATGCGGGTGCAACCCGGAAATTTAGACGCGTTGGAATTCAGCCGCAAGGAACAGTGGACCGTCATGGCGCTATTGGGAAGCCTCGCCGTTCTAGCGGAAATGTCTTCACTGATTATTCACCACCTGCAGATCACGCACGCCATGTTGACCTTTTCCCTGAGTATTGAATTGGTGATGATCTTGTTGATTACGGTCAGCTTATTTGCCTTTTTCCAAAGTTTCTTTCACCGGCAGCGGGTCCGCGCCAATTATCAAGAGAGCCTAATCAGAACGCGCTATGATCGACGCATGTCCGATCAAGTGCGGGCCATTCGCCAATTTAAACAAAACTATCAAAAGCAGATGCTGCGACTCGGCGATTATCTAGACGCTGAAGACTATGAGGGCTTGGCGATCTATTACGAAACGCTGAGTTCCCGCTGGTCGGCGACCCACCACCTGGTTGGTATTGAAGCCGATGGGCTGCAGCAGTTAAACGATCCACCGTTAAAGAGTCTCTTGTTTCAGAAATTATTGGCGGCCCAAAATAAAGATCGTGATATACGATTGGAAATTCCCACGCCGGTCAAGACGTTACCCATGAATAGCATGGAGCTTCTGCGTATCATGGGAATTCTGTTGGACAATGCGATTGAAGCGCCGGCCGTTGGGGATAATTCCACAATCTACTGCGCCATTCTAGACTATCCCGATGCCGTCGAATTGGCCGTTGCCAATCCCGTTTCACGAGAGAATCCGCCACAGATCAATCAATTCATGCGGGCGGGTTACACCACTAAAGGCGGTAGCCATGGTCTTGGATTGAGTACGGTCCACGAAATCGTTGACCATACAGAGAACGCCGCACTACAGATTGCGATTAAGCGCGGTCGCTTGTATTTCACAGTGATTCTGACGAAGCCGGGGAGGTGAGCATGTGATTACGGTAAATGCGGTTAGTTTTGGTTTGGCGGATTTTTCGTTGGTCTTTTGGTTTGTCTACTTTCAATATTACTGGTTTCCAGGCTTGCACGTGAAGAACAAGTTCTTACTTTACTGTGCGTTGGCTGGGTTGGGCTTCATGGCGCTGGATCTGTTGAATCCCTTCACGGCGACCAGTAAGCTTCTCGGCATGTTGCCAATTATCGTGCTCCTGGTCCTAGAGGTTGGACTGCTGGCAGTTCAAAATAACTGGCAGTTCTTACCGGCCTTCATAGACGTGTCGATTCTCGCCTATCTGCTGACGGAATTCGTGGATATGCTGGTTATTGCTGGGACGATTCGGTTGACCAGTGTCCGGTTTGCGGCTAGTGTTTGGGGAACCCTTACTGAGCTGACTATCGATAGTGTGATTTTTGCGATGATTGCGATGGGTATCTGGTTCACGCGGGCGCCGATGGAAAATTTGATTCAGTCCATGCTGGGGCGGACTACGGAGTACCTCTTTCTCATCTTCATGGCGGTCTTGGGGCTGATATACATTCTCTTCGAATATTCACTACAGAGTTTAGCGGATTCCGATCACTACCTGATTTTTTTGGCAGGAATTTCTGGAACGCTACTCATTGGGTTAACGCTGAGCACATACATGCTGATGCAGACCCATTTACAAGAGGAACACACGCAACTTCAGACGCAACAACAGGCCTTTCGGGAGCAGTATACGACCGAACTCAATCGGCAGCTGGCCACCGTGCGTAAATTCAGTCACGACTATCAAAATATGTTGTTGGGACTGGGCGGTTACCTGGAGGATAAGGATTACGATGGTTTTCGGCAACTCTACATCGACATTCGTTCCGGCTGGGAAACTAGCAATGCGGCCGAATTGACGATTGACGACTTGTCCAACATTCCCAGTTCAAGTCTCCGTTACGGCCTCTATCACAACTATCTGATGGCGCGTGATCAGGGGGTCCAGCTCTTTGTGAAGGTGCCAGAACCGTTGACGGCTACCGTGGCAACGCTCAAGGAAATGGCTGCGGCAATCGACAAGACGTTACCACCAATTATTCCATCGATTAGCCATATCACACCATCAATGATCACGCTGGAATTGGCGGAGACTACCCAGTCCTTGCGCCTATCACTGACTTTTCCAGTGCCACTGGACGCCAAGGTCGACGGTAGGAACCGTGTCGTCGCTGAACGGGGGATGCTAGATTTCTCCAAACTCCAGCGTTCGTTACCTCAAACAGCGACCAGTACGCTAAAAATCAAGTTGCACTGGGGTCAGCTCATTATTGCGTTACCAAAAGGGTAGTTCAACCATTGGAAGTTTCACAAAGTTTGTTTGATGAAACAATTAACTAAAAAGTAATGTTAGCAATAAGGCCCTTCCTGAAAACGCTTGCAATTCTACTGCCATCTGATATACTGGGACATGTAATACCAATCAATCTTTCAGAGAATTCCGAATAATCCGGCAGTTTGACGGGTTCTCGACTTTGTGAAAGTAGCTCTTATCGTAAGGATTAGAGTTACCTTTGCAGACTGAGTTAGTGACCCAGACTGGCTCAATCAGGTTGCTCAATAAACTACATATTGAGATTATGGCTAAGCTGAGTAAACAGCGTTTTCCTGACTACACCTCGAGGATGTTGTAAAACTCAATGATGCTGGGAACCGGAGTTGGTTACTCCGGTTTTTTTGTGTAGAGAGTGGAGCAAGGCGATTAGGTTCTGAGCATTAGGGAGCTAAGGTCTTCTGTTCGGCTTTGCCGGACAGGAGGACTTAGATTTCTAAGCGGAAGAACCTGCCTTGCGTAACTCGTTTCAAAGGTCGCATATTTCCCAAGTAATCTGGCGAGAGTGAGTTTAACTCTCTAAGCCGAAGTAGCCAGTAACAACTCATGCCGGACAGGAGTTCCTTATTTTGCTAAGCGGAAGAATCTGGCTTGCGGAACTCGTTTCAACTA
The DNA here is from genome assembly GCF_003946395.1 of Levilactobacillus fuyuanensis. Taxonomy (GTDB): domain Bacteria; phylum Bacillota; class Bacilli; order Lactobacillales; family Lactobacillaceae; genus Levilactobacillus; species Levilactobacillus fuyuanensis. The sequence continues at coordinate 55,374 of NZ_RHNZ01000005.1, forward strand.
GAGTGTGAAGGCGGGCGGTAGGTCCTGAGCATTAACGTAGATAAGTGCCCGCTTGGCGGAGCCGAGCCGGTGCTTATCTGGGTTAAGCGCAGGGACCTGCCCGACTGAACACGTTTCGGAGGCCGCAAGTTTTCGAACATCTTGGCGAGAGCAAATTCAATGCTCCAAACCAGAGTGATCACTAGTAGTTAAACCGAAATAGTCAGTAATTTCAGTAGTACTGGTCAATAGGTCTTCAATCCATGCTGTACGCACCAACTCCCGCTAACGGAGGATATCCCTACACTTACTACTAATGTAAAAATCCCAAAATGAGTCGCACAAATCCGCCAAATCCAATAAAATCTTAAACATTTCCCAATAGCCGCAACCAGCTTACACAGCCCTAGACAACAAAAAACATCGCGTAACCCCGGCCGCATCCAGAGTTACGCGATGTTAAACTTTATCAAACGATACTAACTTAAGTTGACTAATCCCCAAATCAATAAGATGGCCAACATCCCCGCAAGAATGATTAGGGCTAGTTTTTGTTGCCAGCGCATCAAATCCCCCCTAGCCATATCAACTGACTACAGTATAGCTGGATTCAATGATTAACAACCACAAACGTCCTCATCGTGGAAAAATTGACGTTTACGAGTTTGTTAGTGTCACGGGGGATTACTTCTCCGAGAACACGGCAAAATCAGCCGGTACGGGCGCCGTCACGGTCGTTAGAGGCCCATCTACGGTAAATGGCTGTGGAAAGGTTAAACGCCAGCAGTGAAGCCGTAAGCGGTCCTGACTGGCGGGGGCGTATAGCGGGTCGCCAATCAAGGGATGTCCCACGGCCGCCAAGTGCACACGTAGTTGGTGCGTCCGGCCCGTTTCCAACCAAAGTTTGACCAGCGTTGCATTGGCCTGGTGGTCGACGGCTTCATAGTGGGTCACGGCGGATTGGGCATTCAGCCCGTTCACCTGACGCTTACGTTTGTCGTGGGGATCACGGCCGATGGGGTCGGTAAAGGTGCCATTACCCGTGAGCTGGCCGTGAACCCAGGCCAGGTAGGTTCGTTGCACGCGTTTCTCGGCAATGTTGCGAACCATGATGGGGACCACGGCGGGCGTCTTCGTCATCATCAGGGCACCGGTGGTCTCCTGATCCAGCCGACTCAGAATGTAGGGCCCCGGTTCGTCGTCGCCCAGGTAAGCGGCTACGTGATTGAGGGTGGTTCCGCGCTCGCCGGGCTGGTTGGGGTGGGTCTTACTGCCGCGAGTTTTGTTGATGATGAGCAGGTCGGCCGTCTCATAAAGAACTGCGACCGTTGCTGCGCTGTCCGGGTCCACATTGGGAAAGGGTTCAGCGAAGTCGGCCGGCAGAAAGGTTAGATGAACGATGTCTCCAGCTATGACGAGTTGATTCATCGAGCGGTAGGCACCGTTCACCAGCACCCGTTGGCTGATGCGCAAGTCGTGAATCAAGTGTTTGGGAATCAGCCAGGCACTCAGGAGTTGCCGCAGGGGCAGCGATGCCTGACTATTGGGAATGGCGATGGTGTAAGTCCAGTCCATGGGAAGCTCCTTTCTAAAAAAGTCGGCAGTCGACTTGAAAATGCAGTCTGACCAGACAAAATGACCCACCGCAAAAGCGGCGGGCCATTTTAAGTTAGCTGTTATTTCGTAAGTTCTGGTTTGACGATCAGCACGTCGCAGATAGCGGAACGGCTGACGTAGTTGGTAACTGAGCCGACCATTAACCGTTCAACGGCGGTCAGACCAGTTGAGCCGATCACGATTAATTCTGAACCGTGGTCCGCAGGGAATTCCCGCGCAATAACTGGCTTAGGATTTCCGAAACGCACGTGAATGCTGACATCGGGAACACCGGCGTTGATTGCTTGTTGCTTCAAGCTTTCCAACCGGTCTTGAACGTCTTGTGAGAGCTTGTAAATGACATCGCCACTCACAGCGCCACCATAAGTATCGCTGAATTGGTTAACTTCGAGGACGTTTAAGATATCAAGATGTGTTTGGTTACGTTTAGCGACTTCGATTGCTTTTTCTAAAACTGGTTGGGTTGCCTTAGAACCGTCAACGGGAACCAGAATGTTCTTGTATTGTTGTAACATAAAGAATGCCACCCCTTCACGAGACATGTTGATACTTTACCTATACTATATCATTTATTGGCGAATGTGTAAGCACTTAATTGCACGTCCCGCAGTGAAAGGACGTGAAAAAGCCGCAATTAAGGGGGTTGACGGATTGTAAAAAAATCTGCCGCTCACAATTGAAAATGCGTGGCGATACTTTTCCGCTGATTTGGTCGTAATAACCAGAAGACGGCAGCCAGTTCGACGAGAAATTCAAGGGTACTAAAATTGATGGTAAATCAGTTGGGTGCGGTCTGAACGACAGATCCCGTTCCCGCTAAAATGATGAAATCGTTGGCGAAATGACACCTAGCATACCAAGCCATACGAGAAGCGTGGTGGAAATTGACGCACGTTTTATCTTCATCGGGATAGCTTCTTTCGTGACAGAGTTAGACGCGGTCACGCGGTACGACCATCAGAGCCGTTGCGGCCACGTTGAAGCGGTGCTGCATGACGCCATCAATCTGGCGGGTCAGGTCGTAAATCGTGGCGGCCGTCATCTGCGGATCGACGGCAACCGTGACGCTGACCATGATGAGGTTGCCATCGTAGTAGGCTTTGAGAAAGACTACCGAGCGGACGCCTGGGAAGGCAGCAATCTGTTGGCGGTAACGGTGCTCCAATTGCGGATCGAAGTAGTCGACGAGGTTTAGGCTGCTGGTTCGAAAAATTTTAATTCCGGTATATAGAATGTAGCAGCCCAGAATCAGACTGGCCAGGCCATCGAGCCAAGTCGCCCGCAACCACGCCACACTGATGATGGTCAGGACGGTCACGGCACTAGTCAACGCGTCCGTCAGGGAATCTCGCGCCGCCGCTGTTAACGCAGTATTGGCGAGTACCTTGGCTCAGTGGCGGTTGGAGAGCCACAACCCAGTCAATAGAATTCCGGAAATCAGGGCGCCAACGATGGCAACGCCTTGTTCTAGGTGGTAGGTCGGGCGCTGAATCAAGACGAGCAGGGCCTTGTAAATGATATCGGCGGCGATGATCACCATGACTAGACCGGCAATCAACGTGTAGATCGTTTCAAAGCGGAAGCGAGACTGCTGAATGCGGGGCCCCAAGGTAGTCTGTTCCTCCTTGGAAATGGGCGCGCCCCAGAGGTCATCGTCCTTGGTCTTAGCGGCGATGTACAGCCCGGTCATGAGGAGACCCGTGGAGAAGATGCCAGAGAGGTTATTGAAGGCATCGGCCTGGAGCACTTGAGAGTGGCCAACCTGTGCGCAGAAAAATTCCACGGTGAAGAGGCTGAGGTAGATGCTGACGTTCTCCCAGAGGTGATGGTGGGCGCGGCGCAAGCGGTCAACGGCAGCGTGTTGAATTTGGTCCCAGTGGGGATTGGCAGTAGTCATGGTAACATCTCCCGTCTAGTTAAAAGTAGCCCTAGTATCGAACCTAACAGGTGCTAGCGCCATTCTGGTGACTAGGTTGGGGAAGTAGGCTAACTGATGGCAGGTACTATAACAAAATAAATATCGGGGTGGTATTTCAGCGGGATAATTTGAGATTTGCTGGTTAGTGCCCCGTGACTTTCAGCGTTATTAAAATGCTTATAAAGGCCGATGCGGCGGAGATTTAATGCTTGGTGTTTGTCGGGTATTCGCGTATAGTGGCGAATACAGAAGCTGAGATAGGAGGAGAAGAAAGCTGTTACAACATGTATGGCGATTGTGATAATTGAGGAGTGGCGTGTATCGGCATAGAGATAGAGATGCCCCATTTGGTGCTGTTGTCCTTAGGGTTAAAGCTAACGTATCCGGAGGAGGCCAGGGATGCAGTCAGCTGTGTCGATGTTGTTAGGCCGGGCGATTGGTTCTCCCCGGTCTTACAACATGGGATGACCTTGAGGACACGTGGGTTTTGCGTGGCTTCAAGGCAAGCCGGAAGCCTGCTCTTCAGGCTGAAGGCGGTCCCCACAGCAGACGGAATCCCTGGCAGCCGCAGGCGACAATCTCCTAACCGTAAGGACAACAAAACCGCCGCCTCCCGAAGGAAGCGACGGTTCCAGTGAACCTAACGATACATTAGCTTACTTCATGCTTGAAGAAGTTAATGACAGGTTAGTCCAGAAGTTGTTGTTAGCAGCGCCCATGTCAAAGCCCTTAACCCGCTTGTTGACAGGACCCCAGTTGTAACTGAAGGAACCTGGTGCAACGGCAGCTTGTTCGTTCATGTACTTCTGCCATTGCTTGAAGGCCTTAGCACGGTAAGCATCGTTCCAAGACTTACTGTTGTTCATGTTAGCCATCAATTGCGTATTCTTCTTGGATACGAAGTGACCCATGTTGTAAACAGCGTCTTCACCGTAGATTTGCGTAGGGGTAGGTTCGGATGATAAGCCCCAAGCAGCGGCGTAGACATCAATCTTGCTTTGCTTTGGTGCTTGCAGAGTGGAGTAGAAACTGTTCATTTCCATCGTCTTACCACCGGTAAACTTAACGTTCAAGCCAACCTTGTGCCATTGTTGCAGGTAGTCTTGGTATTCAGCAGCTTGGGCGGAAGTCCCAGTCATGGCACCGAAGTAGATGGTTAACTTCTTGCCATTAGGATCAGTACGCCACTTGCTACCGTCACGCTTCTTGTAACCGGCGTCAGTCAGTAACTTGTTAGCCTTCTTGATGTTCAGAGGGTAACCCTTTGATGAAGAATCCCAGTACTTGCCGAAGATTGGTGGAATCAAGGTGTTGGCACGCCAAGTAACCCCGTTCCCAAACTTCTTGCTGATAGCATCGAGGTTCAAGGCGTACATCATAGCTTGACGCAAGCTCTTGTTAGCCATCTTGCTGTTCTTGTCCATGACGTTCTTTTGGGTCTTGGTGTCGTAGTGACCGACGTTAAAGCCAAAGTAGTCGTATGACAAGGCAGGTTGACCGACAATCTTGTAGTTCTTGACGCTCTTCAATTGCTTGTAGTCAGTCCCATGCATGACACTGTTAGGCACAGTGAAGTCGTACTTGTTGGATTGGATAGCCTTGTCGATGTTGTTGGAAGAAACCACGTTGATCGAAATGTGCTTGACCTGTGGTGTCTTGCCATAGTAGTACTTGTTAGGTGACCAAGTCGTGGATTCACCTTCGACAACCTTATCCAGCTTGTAAGGACCCGTGAAGAGTGGGTTCTTCCGAACTTGTGTGGATGAAGCTAACTTGGCAATTGGTACGTTCTTGATGTATTCATAAGGTTCAACGGAACTCCAGATAAATGAGTTACCAACGTACTTCATGGCAGGGGTGACCTTGGTTAAGTGAATAACGGCAGTCCGACCCTTTTGACCATCGGGGAAGGTGATCCCAGAGATGGTCTTGGCGCTACCAGTATGGTAGGCGGCCATCCCTTTGATGGCGTTGTAGTCAGCGGAGTATTGTTGAGAAGTCGTCTTCTTGTTAGCGATAACTTCATATGGATATTCAATATCCTTAGCGGTTACAGCAGAACCGTTTGACCACTTGGCGTCTTTACGCAAGGTAATCGTAACGGTCTTAGCCTTCCGGTTGATGGTTTGGTTAGCCAGCCCACCCTTGATGATCTTGAAGTTCTTATCGGTGTGGAACAGACCATTGATGCTACCAGGTTGGTCACCACCAGGTGAGAAGACGTCGGCATCTTCAGCGTTGGTCGACAGAACGGGATCAGCAATCCCTTGGAACGGCGAGTCGTTTGGTTCGGCAAGCTTTAATGTACTGTTCTTCGTCGCAGTCTTGTCGGTTGCCTTAGTGTTCTTGTAGGCAGCCTTTAATTGAACGGAAGCACCACTGGTTCCGCTCTTAGAACTGGATGAACTTTTGCTGGAACATGCTGCGAGGCTAACGGTTGCGAGGACCGCCATCGCAGACAATGCGAGCTTTTTCTTATCCATACTATGTTTCCCCCTTGATTTTAAAAATCCTCTTATGAGACAGGCGGGTAATTCTCCTCAGGATCACTCGTCACTACTACGCTGGGCTACAAAGGCACTGTTTGAGTGGACACCATCTCCTCAAATGGGATATGACTTTTAAGACTAGTTGACGGAACCTTGCCGTTGTGAAGAATCCGCAGCGCGACGCAGAACTTGGCCAACGTAACTAATTGATAAACAAAGAATAATGATTTCGAGTGCGGCCGGTAACCACGTCCACCAGTACTGCGTGATGTTGTTAGGGTCGTTGGCGTTGGCAATCATGGTCCCTAGGGAAGGCGTCTGGCTTGGCAGCCCGAAGCCCAGGTAGGAAAGCCCAGTTTCAACCCCGATGTTTTCGGCGAAGGATAGGGTACAATCCACGATGATCAGCGACGAAATGTTCGGCATAATTTCTCTAAAGATAATCTTCCAATGACTGGTCCCGGAAGCTTTAGAGGCGGCCACGTAATCCTTTTCCGATTCGGCTAAAGTCCGTGATCGGATCAGCCGTGACGTTCCTTCCCAGTAGAAGATGGAGAAGATGAACGTTAAGGTGACGGAGTTGTAGTGCGGGATGATAGTGACCAGAACGATGATCATCATCGTCATTGGCAACATCATCATGAAGTCGTAGATCCGTTGCATCCCCCAGTCGATGTAACCGTTGAAGTACCCGGAAATCAGGCCCCAACAGATCCCGAAGGTGGATGAGATGACCGTCAAACCAATGGCGATCCCGATTGAGTTCCGTGAACCGACGATCAATTGCTTAGCAACCGAACGACCAGCGGAATCGGCACCGAGCCAGAAGTCTGCGGTAAAGGGTTGGTTGAAGTAACCCATGATGTTGGTCTCCATCATTTTCGGGGTATTGATGAACAAAGCCCCAATCATGACGAAGAGGATGAAGCCGACAATGATAATGAGTGCTGCCATGGCGGGTTTGTCCGCCTTGAATTCACTCCAGATGATTTTAGCCGTTGAAGGGGTGGCTTCCGCCTGAGCCTCTTGCGTCAGCCGGGCTAAATCAGCTGCGGAAATGTCTGAGTGTTGTTCGAAATTTTCTGCCATTCTGTTTTAGCCTCCTTTACTGGATTCGAATTCGTGGATCGACAATGCTGAGAATAATATCTGAAAGTAACGTCCCAATCAGGTTCAAGATCCCGTAAATCAGGACCAGTGCGGTAATAACCGTGTAGTCCCGGTAGCTGATGGAGTTCACGAAGAGCAAGCCCATCCCGGGGTAAGAGAAGACCGTTTCGGTAAAGATCGACCCGTTTAACAAACCGGTGATCGAGTAACCAGCGAAAGCGGCGATTGGAAGTAAGGAATTCCGGAAGATATGGTGACGGTAGATGTCTTTGCTTGGGACACCCTTTGAACGCGCCGTCCGTACATAGTCGGAATGCTTGGAATCAATAACTTCGGAACGCAAGTACTGGACAATGTTGACGGTCCCGAACAAGGCACCGAGAAGACCAGGTAACAGAATATGGTAGAAACGCGATCCGAAGGTATGTAGCCAACCGGTTGCGTCCGACGATATTGATCCGGTCGTGGGGAACCAACCCAGAACGTAACCAAAGATCCAAATTCCGATAACTAAGATAACGAAGAATGGAATACAGTAGGTGACGTAGGTGTAGACCCGGATGATGGTGTCGGGTAATTTACCTTCATGCCGACCGGCGTAGACACCCATTGGTAAGGCGAAGGCGTAGGTCAGAATCATGGTAAAGAGGGCCAGCCATAAGGTGTTGGCAGCCCGGCCACCAATCAGACGGGTGACGGGTTCCTGGTATTGGTAACTGTTCCCTAAGTTTCCGTGGAACAAGTGAACGACCCAGTTCCAGTATTGTTGGTACCAAGGGTCGTACAACCCATTGATTTTCATTAAATGATGAATCTGTGCGGGGTCCGCCTTAGGGTTAATGGAGCCGGTAAATGGGTCACCGGGCATCGCCTTGGCCAAGAGGAAGACCAGAATACTTAGGACAATGACTTCGGGAATCATGATCAAGAAACGCCGTAGAATCGTTTTCCACATTAGGCCTGCACCTCCCCTTCCTGGCTAGCGAGTTGTTGCGCGATAGTTTGTGGTAAGGCCACGGCGTGCGTTGGGGTGACCTGCACCAAAGGGTAGGCCGCACCGTTATCGTCGTAGTACTTACTCTGTTGATCCTGGTAGACCTGTTCAACGGCTAGCCGAGAAGCCCGGTGGGCCTCACGCGAGTTGACGTCGGTTTCAGGGATGGCAGCCAAGAGACGCTTGGTGTAGATGTGGAGGGGATGGTTGTAAATATCATCCCGGGTCCCAATCTCGACCAGCCGACCGCGGTTCATGATGGCAATGTTATTACACATGTGCCGCACGACCCCTAAGTCATGGGAAATGAATAAGTAGGAGATACCGAATTCCCGTTGAATCTTTTTCATGAAGTTCAACACCTGAGCTTGAACGGAAAGGTCCAACGCGGAGACGGGTTCGTCGGCGATAATCAGCTTAGGGTTGGTAGCCACCGCACGGGCAACCCCGATCCGTTGCCGTTGTCCACCGGAGAATTGGTGAGGGTACTTATAGAGTGCATCGGCATCCAGCCCGACGATGTTTAATAATTGCAAAACCCGTAATTTTTCATCGTCCTTGCTGAGGTGCTCGAAGTTGCGGAGGGGTTCGGCGATGATGTCTTCGATGCGCTTCCGGGGATTCAAACTGGATAGGGAATCTTGGAAAATCATCTGAACATCGTGGTTATAATCCAACTTACGCCGGTTCTCAGCCTTAGTGATATCGAGGCCCTTGTACATAATGGAACCGCTCGTTACCTTTTCCAGACCGACCACGGATTTCCCCGTGGTGGACTTGCCGGAACCGGATTCGCCAACCAGTCCGTAGGTTTCGCCGGCTTCAATGTTGAAGCTGACGCCGTCCACGGCCCGAACGGAATCGGTGATCCGATTCCAGAACCCGGAGCGAATCGGGTAGTGGACTTTTAAATCTTTGATTTCGATTAAGCTCATACCGTCACGCTCCCTTGCTCATCTGGAAATTGAAAATGTTTGTAGCAGGTGCAACGGACTTCGTGGCCCGGTGCGACCTCGTGCATTGTTGGATTTTCTTCGTGAGCTTCGGCAGGGACCCAAGGAATTCGGGGAGCGAACCGGTCGCCCTTGGCTGGCATCTTCTGTAAGGAAGGCACATTGCCTTTAATGACGTAGAGGTCATCGTTTTCGTTGTCCCGTTGTGGCATTGACCGTAATAGGGAACGCGTGTAAGGATGCTCAGGGGTGTTGAAGACCTGTTCGGCCGTCCCTTGTTCGACGATTTGACCGGCGTACATCACGGCAACCCGGTCGGCCGTCTCAGCAACGACACCCAAATCATGAGTGATGAGGATGATACCGGCGTGGTTTTCCTTTTGAATGTCACGAAGCACATCCAGAATCTGAGCTTGGATGGTAACATCCAGCGCCGTGGTTGGTTCGTCGGCGATGATTAAGTCTGGTTTGCAGGCAATCGCGATGGCAATGATGACTCGTTGGCGCATCCCACCGGAAAGTTCATGGGGGAATTGACGCGCCGTCCGTTGGGGATTAACGATCCCAACTTGGTTTAACAGTTCAATGACGCGGTTGTGCTTGTCTTCAGCGGATAAGTCGGTGTGATAGTCCATGACTTCACTGATTTGTTCTTCAATTCTCTTCAATGGATTCAAGGCTGACAGGGGATCTTGGAAGATCATCCCAATCTTAGCGCCTCGAAATTGGTTGTATCCTTTTTCATCTAACTTGAGGAGGTCGGTGCCTTCAAAGTCTACTTCGCCGGAAATCTTAGTTTCTGCCGGATCATGGAGACCCATGATGGTAGTGGCCAGGGTACTTTTACCACAACCTGATTCACCAACGATGGCGAGAATTTCGTCGTGTTGGACCTGGAGGTTAATGTGGGAGATGGCGTCGTAGTACTGGCCATTAATCTTGAAAGCCGTGCTGACGTCCTTAATGTTTAGAAAGTTTGATGCGGTTTCCACGGAAATCCCTCCCAATGTTCTAATCTACCTCTCATTTGTAGATGAAGCCCGATGAATAAACGCATTTGCGTATTCAATTCGCTCCTGAACAATAATTGTTTTTGATTATAGTTAATCAAATTCTCATTTACAACCCCTTAATTCTTAAAAGTGGTCATAATTTATTCATAAAATCCTCATAAACTTTGTTATATCAATCTTCTCAGATAACTAATAAAATGATAAAAAATTTAACCTAAATGTGTTAAGTTGGGCAATTTGCTTGCTGAACCAATGATTAACGGTGCTAATGTATACAAACTTTTGAAAAGTTATGCATGTATATTCGAGATGAGAATTTGCTCATGGATTGCCAGAGAACGACATGTTACGTCACGGAATGTGGTATGATACCAGTATTGATTACAGACTTTTTGAAAGCGATGGCTAGACGATGAGATTAGACTTTTCCGTTGCCGTGCACAGCTTGCTCTACCTGGACGAGAATCGCCCCCGGAAGATTGCGAGCCGCGAACTGGCAACGTCACTACAATTAAATGCGGTGATGATCCGCAATATTCTCTCCGTGTTGCACAAGCAAGGCTACATTGAGGGTTCCGTTGGGAAAAATGGCGGGTACCAATTGATTCGAAGCCTTGATGAAATCAACGTGGGGGAGCTTTACGACCTGACGATTCCACCGACAATTAGCTACGCGCGGTTCATTACGGGCGATTCTAAGGGTACGAAGGCCACGGATACGACCGATATTTCTGCCAACATTTCGCAAACGCTGACCGATCTGTTCACGTTGGCCGATGAGGACTACCGGAAGTTCTATCATCAATTCACGATGACTGACCTCAAGCAGGACCTCCACGCCCACGGTTATTTCCGGCGTCTAATTAACGACTAGTTTGTGAGCTAAATGCTACTAAACTTTAGTTAGCGGCGTTATAATAGAGGTACAAAATCGAATGGTGACTAAGGCCATCATTAATAACAGTCATAACTGCCAGAGGTGAACTCTGACGGGGGCTGGATCCACACTCTGCTGGGTGTGGATCTTTTTTTGTAAAAAGAGTGCGGAACAAGGCGGTTAGGTCCTGAGCATTAACGTCAATAAGGGCAAAATCCCGGGCCTGGATTTTTCCTTATTGGGGTTAAGCGCAGGGACCTGCCTTGTGGAGCACGTTTCGGCAACGTAAAATTAGAGAGCAAGGTTCTGAACCAGTAAAAAAAATAGTAGTCTGGATTTTTCCTTATCGGGGTTAAGCGCAGGGACCTGCCTTGTGGAGCACGTTTCACCAATATGAGGTTAGTGGTAAAGACTCTGAACCAGCAAAAATCCACAAAAGTCTTCCAAGAGATAGTTAATTTACCATCCAAATTTCTACGAGAGTGAAACCAACATTTTCACACGTTACAAGTATCTTCATAAGTCCCCATATTACCCGGTCCCTAAGCTATTTTCACCGCATCAAGATGAGACAGTTTACACACTCTTTTCCATTATATTGACGCTAAATTGTAATCGGTTCCAATGCGTGCTATCATTTATCGTAGTCGGGGTCGTTACCCGGCGGTTGGTTAATTCGAAAGGGGTTTTTGAGTTATGTATTGGTATGCCATGAAGTCACATGATATTCGTCACAACTTAGCAACCGAACAGTACTTAATGAACAATAAGAAGTTCGATGAACCACTGGTTTTGTTCTACTACGAAGGGCCTTGCATCATCGTTGGTCGGAATCAAAACACGTTGGAAGAAATCAATCAAAAATACGTGGAGGAAAATGACATCACGGTCACCCGTCGGTTATCGGGCGGTGGTGCGGTCTATCAAGATCTCGGTAATCTTTGCTTTAGCTTCGTGGTTGATAGCGACAGTGAAGAATTTGGCGATTTCAAATCCTTTGTCCAACCCATCGTGGATGCTTTGCACGCCATGGGAGCCAAGACGGTAGAAGTTTCTGGCCGAAATGACATCTTGGTTGACGGTAAGAAGTTCTCCGGGAACGCGATGTATTCGCATAGTGGCAAGACCTTCTCTCACGGGACGTTGATGCTTGACGTGGATCAAGACGTTATCGCTCACACGCTGAATGTGCCAGAAGATAAAATGAAGTCAAAGGGAATCAAGTCCGTCCGTTCGCGGGTTACAAACTTAAAGCCTTACTTAGCACCAGAGTATCAAAATCTGACGGTTCCTGAATTCAGGGATACCTTGCTGAAAGAACTGTTCCACGTGGACAGCCTCGATGCGATTGCCGACAAAGAAGTTCAGATTGCCGACAGCGAACAGGCGGCTATCGATAAAATCTTTAATGAATACTATGCCAACTGGGACTGGGTTTACGGCAATTCTCCTGAATTTACGGTCAAGAAGCGGCAACACTTCACGGCTGGGACCATTGATGCTCGGCTGTTGGTTGACAATGGGAAGATTGAGAACATCAAGTTCTACGGTGACTTCTTTGGGCCAAGTGATGCCACGGAATTGGCGGATCAACTCAAGGGCGTACGCTACGACCGTGAACATGTGGGGGCTGTCCTGAACAGTGCCAACACACAGTTGTACTTTAACGGGATCGATACCAAAGACGTGCTGGACCTGTTAGTCGATTAATTATCGTCTAAGATTGGCGGATTTGCTGATTTTATAGGCTAGATACGTTAGAATAGAAAATGAAATTGACGAAAGCGTGGTCGATTGTGGCCACGTTTTTAATTACTTAGCACTTATTGAGGAGTTTAATTCTAAATGAAAGATCGTAACGTGATTTCCTGGGCCATCATCTCGATGTTTGGTTTCCTAGTGATTAATTTTCTGATGTCCCGGACGTTTGCCGGTTTAACCACGTCCATGAGCGAATTTTGGCGATCCACCTTCTTGGCAATCGCCCTGTATGCGGTGACCATTGTGTTGGCAGCATTGGACTGGAAGCCTTCGTTTTACCTGATGGGGCTGGTCATTGCGCTCTACACACTGTCTCTAATTAGCGTGCTGATCACGATGTGGAGCTACGACAAGGCAACCTTCATGATTCGGGTGCTGATGTCGGCGGGGAGTATCGCCGTGATGGTGATCAACGCCTACTGGTTAGTTCTGGCGCTACGGTTACGGAAACGTGAGCGAGATAAGCACGACCGAGAAAGATTTCAGCATCAAAACGAGGTGGGTAAATGAAGCGAGAAGTACAAACGTTTATTGACGCGGTAGCGGATGATAAACTAGAACATTTCACAGCGGAGACCACGCAAGCGAAGTTCTTTGGGAACCCAGATGGCGCGATGGCTCCGTTGGCGGATTTCATCCGGCAACAGATTAGTGCGGACAAGTTGGCGCAAGCTGAGTTGAACGTGACCGATACGGAAGTTTCTGTGCGGTTGGAACTGAGCGTGATCAACTTACCATTGCAAGATACCAAGACCATCGGTAAGATCATGGAAACGGACGAGGAACGTGAGCTCAACGTCTATGCTGTGATCGAAACGCCAGACATCAACGTTTCTGGCCTACGAATCGATGCATTGGCGCCAGCCACAATCTATGTGGATCAAGCGGCTACGGCCGATCAAAGTCTGCATGACTGGTTAGGGCTGCAGATTGAAAAGCTTCAAGCCGCTGCGACTAACAAAGAAGAAACTGATGTAAAGAAGAAATAGCCTTGCGTTGGGGCAATAGCTGTGGTAGTATTGTTTCTATGCGATGAGTCGAGAAATCACGCGTTCCTTGCTTGCAAGGGGCGTCCGCGCAAGCGGCTAGGTGAATTTGTCAGCAGGGCACATATGTCACCGTATTGTGACGTGCTTGATTTTGAGGGAATGTGGATTCCGAGATAAATCCATTCGTTTCGGCGAATGCTGTGTGAAAAACGTCTGATTGGCCTTTGGGCCGGTTGGGCGTTTTTTTTGCGTTCATGAGAATAGTTCGTTCAAATAAGGCAACCAGAAATAAAAGAATTTGAACTGCGTGATTTGTTTTTTGAATTGTAAGCGGTTAATTTTATAGTGTAGACGAAATATTTAGAAATAACGCAGCTTTGACAAGATGAAGCTTCTTCTATGATAGCAATGAATTTAATAGCCATACACATTAACGTTATTAACCACAATGGCAAATGTGTGGTATCATTTTCTATCTATTTAATGTTATAGTTTTTATATAGAAAAACTAATAAATGAAGGCGATAAATAAAAGGGGAAAATAATTTATGAAGAAATGGTATAAGGGTATCTTGGCTTTAGCGATTGTCATTAGTGTTGGTGTGGCTTGGAACTTTGTCTGGTCAATGAGTAGTCATCAGAAGAACATACTGTCACCGAGTACGTCGGTTAGGGCGGATGCGGCAAAATACGTCAAGCCTAGCGAGATGACGCATGACTCCGTATTGGATCAAACCAATAGTGAGGATCAGCAACTTAATTCGAAACCCAAGACGATCAAATACGTTCGGGCCAAGACCATGATTCGCCGTTATGAGGACGTTAACCTGACGAAAGTCGTGCAAGCTTACCAGCAGGGGACGGTCTTCACGGTTAAGGGCTGGGACTACGCCCATACGGCTTCTGGTACCAAGCGCTACAAGGTGGCTGGTGGCTACATTACCGCCAACAGTAAATACGTCACAGCGGTTAAATAGATTTCCCCAGAGGCTGCCAGCAATGGCGGCTTTTTGATTCCCCACAATTGCCCACGGAAACCCGCCGGTAACACCGTTCAGCCATTGTTCCCACTGGCTAATCATTATATACTAGCCATGTGAGGGGCGATGACCTATGGGAAAGAATACCAAGCAACAGCTTTCGGCGGCGCTCGTGACTCAGTTACAGCGGACGCCGGTCGACAAGATTACGATCAAATCGATCGTTGATGCCTGTGACCTGACACGGCAGACCTTTTATAATCATTTCAGTGACATCTATGAGCTAGTTGAGTGGACGGCCAAGGAGGCCACGGCGGAATCACTCAAGAACGTCGCGGATTATGACAATTGGCAACACGGTTTCTACAATGTGATGGTGACCATCAAGGCCAATCGTTATCTGGTGGAGAATACCTACCAGTCGGCGTACCGTGACCTGCTGGAGAAGTACATCTACACCGTGCTTTATCAGTACATCATAGCCGTCGTTGAGCGCCAGGCAGTGGGCATGCAAGTGGCGCAGAAGCACAAGGACTTTATTGCACATTTCTATAGTCTGGCTTTTATTGCGTTGATTTTTGAGTGGGTCAAGGATGGACTCAAAGAGGATCCCGGTGACATCGTTGAACAGACCGGCGTGCTGATTCAGGGAGACTTTAAAAAAGCATTACATAAATACGCAGAGTAGGCGTCGGACGCAATCTCTGGGACCACGTTGCCGCCATTTTATCTGGTGAAGAATAAACTAAATTGAATTTTTACATTTCCAGCGAGCTGTCAAAATCTTGACAACCCGCTTTTTCTGTCAATTGTTTCCGCTTTCTTCTGGCCTTATCGTTGAGACAAGCAAGAAATCCAAAACGAAGAAGGTCATCTCCATGAATATCTATCAAACGATGTATCGGCCGCTAAAACCGGCTGGGATTGACGATCGACGTGCAAATATTGTTGGTGGTGGGATTGCTGGACTGGCAACTGCGGTATTTCTGATTGACGACGCACAGATGCCAGCGCGTAACATTACGATTTTCGAGAAGAAACCCGTTATGGGAGGCTCGATGGACGGAACCAAGGATAGCCAAGGTTACCTGTGTCGGGCTGAACGTGAACTGGAACCCTACATGGAATGTCTGTGGTACCTCTGCAGTAAGATTCCATCACTGGAGAATCCCGGGCGGACGGTGTTGGATGACGTGGTCGACTTTAACCGTGATGAACCCATTCACAGTGAAGCGCGGGTCATCATCAACCAAGGTGAAATCGACAGCCACTACCACGATTACAAATTAAAGCCGGAATATGCGGCAACCATGCAACTGATCGTGAACTCGACGGAAGAGGAGTTGGCCGACAAACGGTTGGACGAATTCTTCGACCCCGGCTTCTTCCGCACCAACTTCTGGACTTGCTTCCACAGCCAACTGGCCTTCAAACACTACCACAGTGCGATCGAATGCCGGCGTTACTGGCAACGGTTCACCTTCATTTCCCGGCACGAGTACTTGGAAGGCTTCGTGCACACGAAGTACAACGAATACGATGCCATCATCCTGCCAATCGAACGTTGGTTGATCGACCAGGGTGTCCACTTTGAAAATAACTTTAACGTGACCGACTTGGGCTTCTCCGACGCCAACAACACGGTCAATGAAATTATCGCAACCCGTGACGGCAACGCTGCCAACGTTCATGTGAACCGGCAGGACTTGGTCTTCGTCACGACCGGTTCCATCAGTGAAAACAGTACCTTCGGCGACAACCACACCGTGGCGCCGACGAACCGCGATACTGAGGATATGGGAACCTTCACGATTTGGCAGAACTTAGCAAAGAAGGATGCGAAGTTTGGTCATCCTGAGAAGTTCTTAGGTCAGATTGACAAGACCAAGTGGATCTCCTTCTTCCCAACGGTTAAGGATTATCCCGAATTCTTCAAACGGATTGAAGAGATGTCTGGCAGTCCGGCTGGTACGGGTGGACTGATGACGTTCAAGGATTCCAACTGGGACCTGTCCTTTGAAATTCACCACAAGCCATTCTTCCCGTATCAAGCTGACGATGAAGAAGTTGGCTGGGGCTACGGCTTGTACGGTGAGAACGAAGGGAACTACATCAAGAAACGGATGTGGGACTGTACCGGAGATGAGATCCTGACGGAACTGCTCTATCATCTGGGAATGCTCGACATCAAGGATGAAGTTCTCGCCCACACCTACATGTCGACGGCGATGATGCCATACTGTACCAGCCAGTTCATGCCACGTAAGGCGGGCGATCGTCCGCTGGGCGTGCCAGCTGGATGCACCAACTTGGGCCTGTTAGGGCAGTTTGTGGAAATTGACGATGACGTGGTCTTCACGGTAGAAACTTCCGTCCGGACCGGGTTAGAAGCCGTTTACCAACTGCTGAACTTTGACAAGAAGCCACTGGAAGTCAACCCCTCGCGTTACGACATCCGGTACCTCTTGGAACGGCTCAAGCGATTCCAAGGTATCCATGGCGATGTGACGGTCGCGGACTTGCCACAGGTTGACCCCGCAGAGTTGCCCGCTCTGACGGAGAAACTCCTGAAGGTCGTCAACGCCGTACCACCGTACTACCAGATGTATCTTGGCCGTGACCAAACAATCCCCCAAAAGGCCGCGGTGCTCCATCCTAAGGCACCACACAGCAAATAATCGACCCTTTACCCCCGTAGATCCTGTGTGATGTTTGTGAAAAAGGCTGCCGTCATGGCGGCCTTTTTTTGCGTTGTTAAGTGATCAAGATAACTCCTATCCGTATTGTAATATGGGGTGAGAATGATGGTCAGCGCAAACGAATTTAAGCCACAAGTCCTGGCACCAAATTCAGATGGTTTGCGTAGTATACGGGACTGCCAGAAGTTTGGCTAGCCCCCTAAAATAAGGGGATTTATAAAAGGACGGCGCGTGACTGGGGCTATCGGCTTTCAAATTCTCAAAATAATTTCTTCAAACTCGAAGTCCTGCTAATAGCCGTCCAACATCATGTGAGGCCTTATCTACCCCGCCTATAAACAGTTATGCTATTCTAAAACTATCATAATGTTTTGAGGGGGATTTTGGATGAACAAAGGACGCGTGGAGGCTTTCACGGATGCTGTGATCGCAATTGCGCTGACCATTATGATTTTGGAATTTAAGACGCCGGAGGAACCGACGTTTACGGCGCTAATGGCGAACTGGAGTTATCTCGTGGCGTATCTGATTAGTTTTCTATTTATCGGTGTGGCTTGGTACAACCATCACTACATGTTTAGTCTGACCAAACGGGTGACGAAGAAAATCTATTGGGTCAATAATCTCTGGATTCTGACCATGAGTATGTTGCCGGTCTCGACAGCTTGGGCTGGACGGTTTATTAACGATGTTCAACCGGAGTTATTCTACTTCTTTATTTTCACGTTGTGGGCCTTGGCTTACGCGGCACTATCCTATACCGTTATGCGAACCAACCGGAAGGACCATCCGGAAATCGCCGAGAAGATTCGAAAGATACCGGCTTACCGATTACACGCGAATGTTTGGTTCTGGCTGATCTGGGCGGGTGTGATTGCCCTCATCTTTTACTGGCCACCAATATCATTGGTCTTCACAACGGCGGAGTTGGTGCTGATGGCCGTTCTGACGCCGGCGGATAGTGATAAATTATTTTAAAATAATGGACACTAAAGGACCCATCAAAACATACAGATGGGTCTTTTTGGCGCAACCGGCCGGACGTGGTATCCTAAACGTATCAATTGTTTTGGAGGAGTCTCATGCAAGATGAATTATTTAGTATCCCCCCAGTCGTTTATTGGGGCTGGTTGGTGCCGCTCTTATTCGGCGCCATCTTCTTTACCAGCTATGCCATCGAGAAACGGCGACTGAGCAATGGCATCTGGTTTTCACTGTTCTTCTACAGCACCATGGTCATGCTGGCTGTCTCAATTATGGGATATGGCAACAAGCTCCTGTTCGGTTTTAGTCTGATTGCCTTCATCGGGGTGATCCTACTGATTGGGCTGGCGTTCGTGCTCCAAGCCTTCCTCTTGCTGTGGAATGCGTGGATTGTCTGGCGCCGCGAGAGTCATACGCTGGCGAACATGCTGACGTTATTTCTGGGTATCGCAATTCTGCTAGCTCCGTTTATCATGCGGCTGACCTCGCTTTACCTGCCATTGCCGCTGGCGACGTTCATTAATTTATTTCCTGGCATGGTTATTTTCTACGTGCTCTTTTGGTTCTACAACTACTTAACGATGCTGGTGATTTATCAGTTCAACCATCCGCGTTACCGGCAGGATTACCTGATTGTTTTGGGGGCGGGCCTGCTAAATGGAAATGAGGTTTCTCCGCTACTGGGTCAACGGATCGATCGCGCCTTAAAATTTTACCGCAAGCAACTGCGTAAGATTGGCCAAGGCCCTGTGATCATCTTCTCCGGAGGTCAAGGTGGTGACGAAACGGTGCCCGAGGGGGTGGCTATGCGCCAATACGCCATTGACCATGGTTTACCACCTGAGCAGGCGATTGCCGAAGATCAATCGAGGACCACCTATGAGAACATGGTCTTTTCCAAGAAGATCATCGCTGACCGAGGCACTGTTCAACCACGGATAACGTTTGTGACCAATGGCTACCACACTTTCCGCGCGGGGATGATTGCCCGCAAGGCTGGTCTGAAAGCCAATGGTATTGGTGCCCACACGGCGAAGTTCTTCCTACCCAACGCCATCATTCGCGAATACATCGCCATTTTCGTTGGCAATAAGCGTTGGCACGCCATCGCCATTGGGTTGATGTTCGTACTGAGTCTGGTTCTCGTTTGGGCGGAATATCAATAAAATTGTATTGTAAGCAACCATGAAGCATCAATAAAACAGGAATTTCAGGTTTCTCCACAATAGAGAACTCTGAAATTCCTGCTTTTAGTTACTCATCACGATGGGCCTGATAGCTTGCGAACGCCGCGTAACCTAATGCGATGGCCAGCAAAGTTCCCAGACCGTAAAATAAGATATTCCCCAGTGCTACCATAAATGGTGCCCTCCCTATGTCGATTAACCTCTAATATAATATCAAAAGGTTAATATCGGGTAAACCGGTAGCGGCTAGTTTGTTAATTTGTAATATTTGGCGGGCTATTTCACGAGGTAAACGTGGTCCTTGACCAAGTCAATCGGCGTGAAGTGGTGGTTCAACGCGCGGGTATCCTTGTTTTCCAGAAGCTCGGAGTGATTCCAGAAGTCTTCGGAACCGGTTGCGCCGTGGGGTTCTCCAATGACGACGAAGTCCACATCCTTATTCGCGGCGCGGATGGCCTGCAGTAGCTCCCAATCCAGTGGTAAGCCGTCGGGAGACCAAGACATGACGACCACGCCGACCTCATCTTGATACTTTTCCCAGGCGTCGACGGCGGCCAACGGTTCGATGGCTGTCAGCGGGTGCCGACCCGTTTCGTTTTCACTGGTCCACGCCTGACTATCCGTGGCGTAGACCGTCTTGTGGGCGTCGCGAAGGCCTTTGGAAATGTAGCCATTGCCAGCCATCACTTCTAGCACGGCCCGGTCACCCACGAATTTCGCGAGATCGGTCACGAATGGGGCAGACGTGTAGGCCCACATCCCGTAGTGTGTCTCCAAGTAATCGCGGAAGGACCGCAAGTCATGGTCCAAGTCGGGCAGGGCGGCAGTCAGCTCATTCCAGAGCTTATCCCCAGTCGCATCGCCAGCGGGATACTTTTCGCCCAACTTCTTAAAAATTTGGTCCTGCACATCATCCGGCAGCTGAAGGAGGGGGACTTGTTGTGGCAAATCGCCAGCAGCCAGCATCCGGTCGGCCAGCAGAATATTACTGATCAGAATCTTAACGGCAGGAAAGTCATTGAATTGATGATAATAGTCCGTCATTCGCGCAATATAGGTGGTTTTCCGCTGGGTTAAGGGTTGATGGCGAATCTTTTTTTTGAGCTTTTTGAGTTTTTTAGGATTCAAGGGAGAGGGTCCTTTCGAAAGTGAATTTGTAATTTAAAGAGAAACTAAGAGGAAGCTTGATTGGTCTATGGGCTAAACCGGTGTTAGCCGAGAGGGTGGTGAAAATAGGCCCAGCCGTGGGAATTATCTTAGTGGCTGGGCCACTTAGATAATTGGTATCTTTGAAACTCGGTTCTCAGTGGTTCAAAGTAAGCCTAGAGACCGTTCTTTGGCTCTAGGCGTCCGCCTACCGCGTCACGGCCTATTTTCATCACCCGGTAAGGCGAATGGACACCGGTTTAGCCCCAAGAACCAATAAAAAGTCGACCGGCGAGAACCGGCCGACTCATCATATTTAATGGTCGTCTAAATGCAGATCCAATTCTTCTTGCTGGTTGGTATCCTGCGGCGTAACTCGGTTTTCCCGGCCGTGCAGGTAGCCATCGATCAATTGGTAGATTTCATAACGATCGCGACCGCTCAGCAGTTCCCGGTTGAAGCTGAGTTGTTTACCGGAGAGGAATAACCGCCCGAGATCGTACTCGTCACGTTCGGCCTTCCCAGTGAGGTAGTCCATGGTGACGTCGAAGTATTCCGCGAGCTTACGGACCTCGATAAATGAAGGGGTCCGGATACCCCGTTCCCAATTACCAATCTGTGAAGCCGTGTTTTTGGAATGGTCATCCGGCCCCACGGACTGTTGTTCGTTTAAGCCCGTTGCCAGTTGTTCCAATGTAATGTGTTGACCGCGCCGTAAAGCCCGAAGTCGTTCAGAAAACATTCAACTCACCCGTTTCTTTCGATAGTCTTTACGCTTATTATACCACTTAGCGTTGCTTTTAACCGAAAGTTGACTATTTCACCAGTGAATCGGTTAGCCGCATAAATTCTGCAACATCCTGTTTGATCAATTTAACACCGGCCGACCAGAAGTCCGGCTTGGTCAGGTCGACTCCGAGGTGCTTCTGGGCCAGCTCTTCAGTGGACATGTTCGCCGTGTCCCGGAGTAAGGCGATGTAGCTATCCTCAAAGTCACCCTCCTGCTGAGCCTTGGCGTAGATACCCAGACTGAATAGATAGCCGAAGACATAGGGGAAGTTGTAGAAGGCGGGTTCGTCGATGTAGAAATGCAGTTTGCTGGCCCACAGGTGTGGCGAGTAGGTCGACAGGTCGTGACCGAAGGCTTCCTTCTGGGCGTTTAACATCAGCTCGTTGAGTTCGGCTGGGGTAACCAGCTTCTTCTGTCGGAGTTGGTAGAAGTGCGTTTCAAAGAGGAACCGTGCGCGGATATTCAGGAACATGGCTAGTGGATTATCCATCTTGGCGTTGATCAGCGTAATCTTCTCCGCGTCGGTCTTAGCGGCCTTGACGTTGGCATCCGCCACGATCAATTCACCAAAGGTCGAGGCCGTTTCTGCCACGTTCATGGCGTAGTCTTGCCGCAACTGAGGTAAGTCTTCCATGACGCTGGAGTGAAAGGCGTGGCCCAACTCATGTGCCAGGGTGGAGACGTCGTTTGGTGAGCCAGTGAAGGTCATGAAGATCCGCGATTCATTGGTCTCTGGGGCACTTTCCATCCAGCCACCAGGCGCCTTGCCAGCGCGGTCTTCGGCTTCGATCCAACGGTTTTCAAAGGCCCGTTGCGCAAGTGCCGCCATCTTCGGGGAGAACTCACCGTAGTGCTTGATAATAAAGGCTGCAGCTTCGTCGTAAGTGAAGTGGTGGAGTTGGCTACCCGGCAGGTTGATCGGTGCTTCCACGTCCTGCCAACCGGCATGCTTCTTGCCTAACAGTGCCGCCTTGCGGTCGAGGTAGTCGAGGAGAAATTGCTTATTGTCGTCGACCACTTGCCAAATGGTATTCAGAGTTTCGGCACTTAACCGATTGTCCTTTAAAGGTTCACGCAGAAAATCAGTGGTGCCATGAGCAGCGTATTCGGTCAATCGGAAGCCAGCCAAATGGTTCAACGTGTCGGCAAAGAGCTGTTCCTTGTCCGTCCAGGCCTGTTCCCACGCGGGTAAGAGGTCGGCCCGGTATTGCGGATCGGCGTTTCCCAACAGATTGTTGTCGGCTTGCCCAGCGGATAGCGTGACGGGGTTACCATCCGCATCGTGGAAGGGCACGGTAACCGTGGCGACCAGGGAGTCGTAGTGCGAGCTCCAGGCGGCTTTACCATCGAGGTTGAGCCGGCTGATGAGGGCCTCGGTCTTGTCGTCCAGCAGTTCCTTCCCATCCTCGCGCATTTCCTTCAGGTTGAAGGCGATTGGTTTAAGGTCGGGTTGGGCTAACATCTCGGCAAAGTTAGCGTCGGGAACTTGGACCAGAACCTTTTTGAGCTTGCCACTAACGTTGTCGGCCTGGGTGCCGAGGTCTCGCAGTTGGGCTTCCATCGGGGCCACGTCGGGATTGTTGACGTCGGCGGAACCTACGGCGGTGATGAAGATACCCGCCTGGCCGATGGCGTTGTTGATGGCCTGAAGCTGGGTGATCAGTTTCAGAAATTGCTGATACTGTGGGGCGTCACTGGCCGCATCCCAGCGGTCCAGGAGATCGCCGAGGGCCGCAATGGCAGTCTTGGTCTGTGCCAATTTCGTTTTCAATTGAGCGGAGTTGATGCCGCCACTAAAGAGTGAATCGAGATCCCAATTCAAAGAATATTTCATAAGCAGGCCCTCCTAGGCAATGTTTTAGCTTGAAATTAAGGTGATATCACGCGGTGAAGTCGCATGTAAACGGCGCATGTTGTGCCTATTATAGCAAACTTCGTATTGATTGCGCTTGCCGGAAGAACTCCGTATACTAACGGAAGAGAGAAATTGTGTGCAGGCCCATCGCGGCGGGCGCAGGGAATTGGGAGGCAACAATTGTGAGTAAACGAAAAAAATGGGGACTGATCAGTCTCGGCGTCATCGTCGTGCTGATTGCGGGGGGCTTGCTGGGTGCGAGTCTGTACTTCTACAACATGACGGTGGCTAGCGGCAAGAAGGACTTTGTCGCAAGTGGGACAACGCTGAAGAAGAGCGACCCGATGTACAGCCAGAAAAAGTGGTATCAGGATGTGAAGAAGCAACGGTGGACGGAGAAGGCCGCCGGGGCCAATTTGAAATTAGTCGCTGACTACATTCCAGCGGCCAAGGCCACCAAGAAGACAGTCGTGCTGGTCCACGGCTTTGGGTCCAACAAGGAAGCCATGGGGGGCTATGTCGCCATGTTCCATCAGTTGGGCTACAACACGCTGATTCCGGATACGCGCGGTCAGGGCCAGAGCCAGGGGAAAGTCATCAGTTATGGCTACTATGAGAGTAAAGATTATCTGAAATGGGTCAATCAGGTCATCGCCAAGCAGGGGAAGCAGTCGCAGGTCGTTCTATTCGGGGTCTCCATGGGGGGCGCCACGACCATGATGACCAGTGGCCTGAAGACGCCGAGTCAGCTGAAAGCCTACATTGAAGACTGTGGGTATACCGATGCCCAGTCAGAAATCACCTACCAGGCCAAGCAGATGTACAACATTCCTTATTGGCCGCTGGTGCCGTTAACCAGTACGGTGGCGCGGGTCAAGGCCGGCTTCCATTTCAAGGATGCCAACGCCGTCGCCGCGGTTAAGAAAAACCATAAACCAATGCTATTCATTCACGGCGGGGCGGATACCTTCGTGCCGACGCGAATGGTCTACCAAGTCTATCGGGCCGACAACGGACCTAAGCAATTACTGATTGTACCGGGTGCCAAGCACGCAGCAGCACTGTCTCACAGTCCAGCAGTGTACGAACGCAAGGTTAAGGCATTTTTGGCGGAATATATTAAGTAATTGGGTTCAGTGAAAGAATTATAAGGATTGGTAATTTTTAAAGGGTATGCGGCGGCGATATTCGGCTAGTTTCCATGGGTAAAGACTATGCTAGCTGGCAGAATCTCTGGCAGCCGCAAGCGACAACTTCGAACAGGAAAGGGTGGTGACGCACATGGAAATGGAGACAACGCGGCAATTTCGCCCGGTGACCGACACGGTGCTGGGCCTGGGCGCGACCCTTTTGATGGGGGCCATCGATGCCGACACCTTTCTCAAGCACGGCGAGGTCCTGGTCAGCGCCCAGACGGGGAACCTGATCGTGGGGGTGGTCAAGCTGGTCACGACTGGTTGGCAAGCCGCGTGGGTCAACGGATTCGTGTGGGTCGGCTACTTTCTGGGGTGTTTCGTGGCACAGGGCCTGAGCGAACACGTGAGTGAGCATGATCATCGCCGGCAAATGCGGTGGCTAATGCTGATTGATGTGGTGGCTTACGCTGCATTGGCCGGATTGCAGCGTAGTCTGCCCGAGCAGTGGCTGCTATTTTCCTTAGGAATCATGGCTGGCTTTGAGCTGACCACCTTTCGACAGGTTGGTGGGATCGCCATTAATAATGGCATCATGACCGGGAATACAAAAAATATGGCAACCAGTGCCTACCAAGCATTGATCGATGGGAATCGGGCTGCTCGCAAACGATTTTTCCGGTTCATTCTCGTCCTGCTGACCTTCCTGTTGGGGTGTGGGTTGGGCGTTGGTCTCGCAAATTTAGCAGCGCTCGATGTTTTATGGGTAGCCAGTGGGTTCAAGCTAGCCCTACTGTGCTGGCTGTTTGTGCCGATGGCGATGGAAAAACCGCGCACGTGAACGGTTGGGTTGTGGCCGCAAATAGCGTATAATTAACGAGATAAGTGACCAACCCACCCGAGAGCCTTTCGGGACTGAAAACTAAGGAGCACAGCATATTGTTAATAACAGGACTAATTATCGGTCTGTTGTTGATCGGGCTGGTGCTCGGCTACCTCATCAGACGGCGACAACACCGCGCAGAATTAATGGCGGTGCAAGCAAAAGCCCGCGAGATTATTGCCCAGGCGACCGAGCAGACCAAAGCAAAGGTAGACCAGCTTAACCAAAAGAGCCGGCGCGATACCTTGGCCTATCAACAATCCGTAAAAGATGAATTGACCGAACAGCAGAGTGACATTCAGGTAAGAGAACAACGGCGCCAGCAGCGTGAACAGCTCATGGGGCAGATGGCCGTCCGCTTAGACGACCAGACGGCCATGTTAGATGAGCGCAGCCAGGCTAACCGGGATCAACGACAAGCGATTCATTTGCGTCGCGACCAGGCAGGAGAATTGCGTGAAAAACGTGAGGAAACGCTGGCTGAACAGGCGGGGATGGACGCGAAGGCCGCGCAAGACACGGTGGTTCAAAACACCGAGTTGGAATTGAAGCGCGACCGCGACGTTGAGATCAAGGCGTTGAATGATAACGCCGTGGCGAGCGCCGAACGTTGGGCCAAGGACGTGGTGCTTTCTGCCACCGAAAGTGGTCCCCAAGATTTGCCGAAGGAACATTTGGAACACACCGTCACCGTCCCTAATGGTGAGATTCGCAGTAAGATCATCGGTCGCGAGGGCCAGCACATTCGCCTGCTCGAGACGTTGACCGGGACTGATTTGATTTTCGTGCCGGATGATAACACCACGTTATTTATTAGCACACACGATCCAATTCGCCGTGAGGTCGCACGGGTGGCTCTGACCAACTTGGTTGCCAGCCGGCGAATCTCCGCGACACAGATCGAAACGCAGGTCGAAAATGCCCAGCGTGACGTCAACCACAGCTTGTGGGAGACCGGGGAGCAGACCGTGAGCCTGCTTCACGTGGGCTGGATGCATCCCGACCTGATGAAGCTGATTGGCCGTCTCAAGTACCGAACCAGTTATGGTCAAAACGTGTTGCTTCACTCGATTGAAGTCGCCCAGTTGACCGGGGCCATGGCCGCACGCCTGGGCTACAACACCCGCTTAGCGCGTCGTGCTGGTTTACTCCATGACTTGGGGAAGGCCATCGACCATGAAGTTGAGGGCACCCACGTGGAAATCGGAACGGAATTCGCTCAGAAATATGGTGAAGAGGACGTTGTGATCAATGCGATTGCGGCCCACCATGGCGACGTTGAGAAGACGTCACCACTGTCTGACCTAGTTGCTGCGGCCGATGCCATTTCTGGTGCGCGGCCTGGCGCCCGGAGTGAGTCAGTTGAAGATTACATCAACCGACTACGCGCGCTGGAACAGATTGCCAATGAGCAGTCTGGTGTTTCAGAAAGCTACGCCATTCAGGCTGGTCGGGAACTACGGATCATCGTCAAGCCACAAGAGCTGGACGACAGTGCTTCAGCCAAGTTGACCCAAGAAGTGGCCAAGCAGGTTGAAGCCAAGCTGACGTATCCCGGCAAGATCAAGGTCACCACGATTCGAACGTCCACGGCGGTCGAATACGTTGGCGATGAAAAGAAAAAGAAGAAACACAAAAAGAAAAAAGCCGCTAATGCTTAGGCGTTGCGGATGACCTGAAGGTAGTCAACCGGTAGTGATACGGGTTGGTTACCTTTTTTTGATGCGCGTTTATTATGTCTATTGGCCGATGTGAAATGATTTTAAATTTGTTAGAGTTAGATGATGGTGGAAGAAGTATGCGGACAAGAAGTGAGGCGTGATAGTACTGGCGGGTTAAGTTGATGTAAAGCCGTAGGGATGGTGAAAATGGGCTCAACTGTGGGAATTATCTTAGCGGTGAGTTACGCCGCTTAGGTAATTGGTGCGGGTGAAACTCGGTTCTCAGAGGTTCACCCGCAAGCCTAAAGACCGTCCTTTGGCTTTAGGCGTCCGCCCTCAGTGTCACGGCCCATTTTCACCATCCCGAAGGCATTGGCAACACCAGTTTAACAAAAAAGCAGTTATCACTAGCATCTCAGGTAAGGAGATAACAGTGATAACTGCTCTTTAAGCAACGCAAAAATTATTCAGGATCGTAAACGACAGTAAAATTCTTATTTGCAGTGGCGTCAATTGTCGGGTGTTCTTGCAGGTAATCCGCAATGATTTCACTCATGGCACCCTGGCTTTCAGCGCGAATCTTGTCGGCGCTGTACATCGGATAATGACCGCCACCGACCGCACGATACTGGTTCAGTGCAATGCGGAGCCGTTGGTCGTCTTCGATTGGTTGGCCGTGGTAGGTGAGATTTTCAATCCGTTGACCCATCGGTTTGGCCACGTTGATTCGGTAGTCGACGCCTTCGTACATATCGTAATTGTATTGGCGGCGCTTGGGGTGGATGAACGCCGGGTTAACGATAATCTTACCGTCTTGCGAACTAAAGTAACGGGCAGTCACTTCTAGCGCGCCTTTCAAATCCGCACCGGTAATGTTCAGGAGAGACAGACCATTCGGGTAGACGTAGTTAGTCATAATATTTCGCATGGTGATGGGGTTTTCAAATCCACGGGCTTCATCGTTAAATAACGCCGTTGCGGAAATGTCTGCGCCCATCGTGGCCATTTGAACTTTTTGAATAAATTCGATGTAGGGTGTCTCGTCGATGCGGGCTGCAAAGGGGTCGGTGAAGGTCATGTCGCCCTTGATATGGCCTAGCGGTTGATCTAGCCAGTGGCCGACCTCATCGTTCAATCCATTAGCGGCTTTCAGAACCTTTTCGTCCAGTGGTGCTTCGGCTGCTGAGACCAGTTCAGAGTCGTGATTGACGACGATGACCTTGCCATTGGCGTCACGGTCGAGGTCCAGCGTGATTTTACCGATAGCTTGGCCCCGGAAACCGGGTTGCGTGGTGGGGATGTCAAAGACGTCCGTTGCCAGTTGCCGGTGTTGGTGACCGGTGACCAGGGCATCGATGCCGGGAATGGCCTCTAAGATGTGGTAGGCTTCGTTTTCGCCGACGTGAATGTCGTTAGGCTTACCGGTAGTCAGATCGCGTTCAAAGCCACCGTGATAGCATACAACGACGATGTCAGCTTGCTCGCGAATGATGGGCACGTATTTCTTAGCGGCGATGTAGGCCGATTCAAACTGTAGACCGCTGATATTGGTGGCCTTTTCCCACTTGTAGACGGCTTGGGTGGTGAGCCCCAGCACGCCGATCTTGATGCCTTCCTTTTCGATAATACGGTAAGGTTGGCCGTATTCGGGATCCCCATTATTGTCTAAAATGTTGGCACATAAAATAGTTCGCTTAGCATCACGAATCGCAGCTTGTAAATATTTTTGGCCGTAGTTAAACTCGTGATTACCGAGAATCCCACAGTCATAGTCGATTTGGTTATAAATGTTCATTAAGGGTTGAGGATCGCGGTCGGGATTTACCCGCGCCACGTAATAGGCGAGGGGTGACCCCTCAAGGAAATCCCCATTCTCAATGGTGACGACCGGACCCTGTTCCTTGGCAGCGGCTTGCTCTTGAGCAATGACCGTGGCCGCACGGGCCAGTCCGAAGCCCAGTTGGGTGCCCTTCTTCACGTAGTTCGTGGGGAAGACGTACCCGTGGGTATCGCTTGTCGATAAAATTGTCAGCTTCATTAGATCTCACCCTCCAATAACGTCTAACAGATCACTAGCGAACAGCCGCCGAATCTATAACGTGTTAAAGAAATTATAAGCTAGTTTGTACCGAGTGTAAATTTACGATGGCAAATTCTCTTAAATTATGAGGAGTTTTCTCACAATTGGACGAGGAAAGGGCGTGGGAACCGGTTTCTTTTGGGGATGTTTTTTGTTGGAAAATTTTGGAGATGGGGTATTTTGGTTTGGGTCGCTAAATTTTCTCTCGCCAGGATATTTGGGAAATATGCGGCCTCTGAAACGCGTTCAGTCGGGCAGGTCCCTGCGCTTAACCCAGATAAGCACCGGCTCGGCTCCGCCAAGCTGGCACTTATCTACGTTAATGCTCAGGACCTACCGCCCGCCTTCACTCTCTGGTCGAAACGAGTTCCGCAAGCCAGACTCCTCCGCTTAGCAAAATAAGGAACTCCTGTCCGACGAGGCCGTTGCTGATTATTTTGGTTTAGTTCGTTAGATTTTCTCTCGCCATGATACTTGGAAAATATGCAGCTTCGGAAACGAGTTACGCAAGGCAGGTTCTTCCGCTTAGAAAGCTAAGCCCTCCTGTCCGGCGAGGCCGAACAGAAGATCTTAGCTCCCTAATGCTCAGAACCTAATCGCCTTGCTTCACTCTCTTTAACAAAAAAACAGCGACCGGACCAAATTGTCCGCATCGCTGCTTGAAGAAAAAACGTTTATTACGTTTGGAGTTGGTCGATACCATAGCGGATCGACCGTAATTTTTACTTTGGAGGAGTAAAATTATTAACTTATTCGTTCGTAAATTCGTAAGTTATGAGGTCAACTATAACAGGTAATTGTGAAGAAAATATGACGGCGGGAAAATAATCTAATCGGTGCCAGCAATTTCTTGGGTGTAGAGCATCTGGTCCATTGAAACTTGCTGGTAGAGTTCATCCGCCAGTTCTGAGGGAATTGCGCCGGTCGTTCGTCGCTGCTGAATGTAAGTGTATTCGTATTGGAAAGCCTGGATAAATAAGTCATTCTGTTGGTCGGTTGATTTGTTGGCCATGAAGCGGCTGTGACGGGCATTGTAGTAATTGCGGACGGAATTTACCTCAGTCTGGTTGTCCACCGTGGAAATTTCAGTTAAAAAGTTAATGACGCTTGTGTAAATGTCAGCTTCAATTTTTAAATAGTTTTCACGTTGTTGTTGTCTGGCAACATGCTTAACGCGGCGCCAATCGTGACTGAACATGAATGTTATCCGGTGGCCAATGAACCGGAACCATAACGACAGGTTGACGAAAGGATTATGACTGCTCATCTGTGACTTCATCACCAGAATTCGTACGTAGCGGTTGGCAAAGCCGTTAGAAATGACATGATTATCAGCCATTTTTTGGACGGTCTGAACCTCTACCTGAGCCGCTCGATTGAGGAGAATCCGGACTTTTTTACGGTCTGGTCGGATGTCAGTAGCTTGACTACTCAAGGTTTCAATCACGGATTGCGCAACTGCAGTGTCATTCGGATTTTCTTGCGCGAGGCGTTCCGCAGCGTAAGCCACTAACGCTTTACGTTCTTGGACGAGAGTATCGGGGTCTACAGCAGTCGTTTTCTTAGGAAGGATAAACGGTAAGATAATGGTTGGAACCAGTAGACTCAAGATGATGACAATGGCGGCCACGAAGATTAGGGTATTTCTGAAGGGAAAGGCTGCGCCATGGAGTGTTAACGGGAGTGAAAAGGCCATGGCCAGTGTAATGGTTCCGTGGACACCGGAGAGGGCGCCAATCAAGGCGTTCCGCGATCTGTCTTTTTTATCAGAGCGAATCAGTGCCCAGTCGAAACGAATCCAGAGGTAACGCAAGGCTAACATGACCAAGTAAAGGATGACGGCCAGCAGAAGAAAGCTAGGCAATGACTTGGTGCCATCACGTTGAATATTTACCCATACGGTTGGCAGAGAGACACCCAACAGGACAAAGACGAATCCATTTAAAATACTGGTAAAGAAATCCCAGGTGGAGCGTGAGACGAGCTGTAATTGCGTACTGGATAGGCGCAGTTGATTGCTGGAGGCACTGTAGATCAGGCCCGCGGCAACGACAGCCAAGATCCCGGATAATTCAAGGTGTTCTGCAGCCAAATAGATTAGAAATGGCATAATTAAATCATAAGGGATAATCACGCTTGAGGAGTCTTTCCCGCTCTGGACTAGAAAGACCCGGATGATAACGGAGGCAATTCCTAAAACGAGTCCAATTAATAGACCACCAAGAAAGACTACAAAGAAGTGCTTGATGCCGGCATCCAAGGAGAATTGACCAGTCGTGAAAGCAACGAGTGCCAGATTGAAGGCAACCAATCCAGAAGCATCGTTGAAGAGCGATTCACGTTCCAGCATGCCCATGACGCGCTCCGGCACGGCCATGTTACTGGTAATGGAAGAGACGGCAACGGCATCGGTTGGGGTGACGATCGCTGCGAGCGCAAAAGCTAAGGCTAAAGGAATCCCGGCGATAACAGCATGACTTAGATAACCCATACCGACCACTGTTAAGACAGCTAGAATAATGGCCATTGAGATGATTGATCCCATATTTTTGCGGAGCTCACCGGCATTGGCGTTTTTTCCGTCATAGAACATGAGGGGCGCAATGATGATGAGCATGAACATCTCGGGTTCGAGAACGAAGTGGTGGTACATCGGCACCAGTGAAAGGATGGCTCCGGCAAAAATCTGATAGAAAGCTTTCGGAATCACAGGAAAATAGGGATAGACTGTATTGGCGACGATGGTCGCGACAATCAGTAAAACAACAGCGTAAAAGGCTAGCAAAGCGGGTTCCTCCCGACAAAAACGAAATTTATGATGCCTTCATTTTACGCTTCTAGGGATAAAAAGTGGGGAGAAATCCCTTGTCAAAGAAAAGGACTAACCATTTTGGTTAGTTTGAGTAAGCGTTTTTACGAACCGAGTCAAAAAATAAATGAATATTTAAACGAATCAAATGAATATTAATACATTTCAACTCAAAAGAGACGCCTGGACCGTTTCTGACAATTAATTGTGGCCCTATCACGAGATAGTTGAATAACTACCCTAACTTTGTGGAAGCTTAAGCGGCAATGTTTTCAAGGATTCTTGCGACTTATCACAAGTGGATGGATGATTGAGAAAATAGTTGGGAAGGACAACCAACCCACCAAAAAATGTTGGCGGTTATTTAGAAAGTTTCCAAAAAGGGTTGATTATTCATTCAATTGTGGTAACATATAAATTGGTTCTACTAGATAGTTCAGTGAAATATTCGGGGGGAACCAGAACGAGTCAGTTGTTTTTTCTATCGTTACTCAATCCAACGATAAGGAAGTGCTTAGATATGATCAATTTGTATATTGCGCCAAGTAGCGCATCCAGTCGGAAGGCACGAGCATGGCTGAAGGAACACGACATTGCGTTTAACGAACGGAATATCAAGTCCAAGCCACTAAATGCCGCCGAAGTTAAGCAGATTCTGCGCTTAACGGAAAATGGCAGTGAGGACATCATCTCAACGCGGTCCAATGTATTTAAAGAATTACACGTTGATTTAGACAGTCTCTCAGTTAGCCAACTTGTTGACTTAGTTGTTAAGTACCCAGATTTAATCAAGCGACCTATCATCTTTGATGACAAACGACTTGAAGTGGGTTACAACGAAGAGGAAATTCGCCGGTTTTTACCACGTGAAGTGCGGACGGCCGAATTACACCACTTAGAATCACAATTAAGCTCATAGACCGGATCGATCAGTTCTCGGGGGAGTGCTGGTCGGTTTTTTGCGGAGAACACTAAATATAAACGAATAAATAAAGCGATTGCCGAGTCAACTTTTGAGTTGAAGGGGTAGTCGCTTTTTTCGGTTTGTCAGTTTTGCATAGTTTCTTCACGAAGGATAAAAAAGTACTGGGCCATCTGCTCAGTACTTTTCGAATACAGTAAATTTAAGAATTAGTGTTGCCAGTAGCTAACCTGCAACTAACTAAGCGTGTTGTTGCTTCCGGTAGCTCCGGGCCATATTGGTATAGCCGAGCTGTTCCAGAGTGTCAACTACGGTGGCTTCGATCGTTCCCGTAGCAACGACGTCAAAGCCTGCTAGTTGGGCCACGATGAGGCTTTCCACACGGTGGACAACGGTTGGGTCGTTGGTCAGCGCCGATAATGCCGCGTGAATCTGACGGGAATTAAACGGTACGTGCTCTCCAGCCAAATTTTCCACGGTTAGGCCACCTGGATGCATCGTGGTCTGTGATCTTCTTAAAACGTCCATCGTCTCTAGCCCTCCTAGGTTTGCCGAACCCGTTAATCAGAATTTCTAACGACCGGTCAAAATGAGTATAGGTCTATGTTACGATGAATTTCAGAAAATTACAACTAGATATAGTACGAATGTGTGAGACTTTTCTACATATGGTAGTAAGACCACAGATCGTGGCCCTCTAATTTTTCTGTTACTTGATGCCCTTTAGACTTTCCTGACTATGGATCAGTTGAGCGAGCAGCGCGTTGGTTGGGGCAGGCACGTTGAGCTTAGCCCCGAGTTTGGCAACGTAGCCATTAAGAAAGTCGATTTCAGTTGGCCGCTTCTTGGCCATATCTTGGTGCATCGACGGGTAGTGGCCACCATTTTTGCTAGGATCGAACTGTGCGGCAATCAATGCCGTTACATCGGCCGCGCTGAATTGAATCTTAGATGCTGTGGCAACGGCTTCGAACTCGTCCAGGACGGCATCGTTCAGTGTCCGCCAATTAGGAAGACTTCCAAACTCGGCGATATTGCAATCGAACAGGGTGCAGTAAGTATTGAGGACACTATTTAGACCGGCCTTTTTCCAGATGGCGGCTAGGACATTTTCGGCTGGGCTGGCGTTGAGACTGGCACCATTTAAGGTGGTAATCAGTCCGGGTAAGTCTGGGAACTTTTCGGGCACGATGGCCTGCAGGGAAATACTCCCGGTTCCCGTGACCGTAATGTGGCCGGGTCCGGTAAGGCTAGAAGACCAAACCGTGGTTCCCGCGACGACGTGATCCTTTGGCACGTGGCGTTCAATGGTCTCGACGTTCCCAATCCCGTTGGCCAGCGTCAACACGGCGGGCTGATTGCCCAGCACACCGCTGAGTTGTTGGAGCATCTGATCCATCTGCATAGCTTTGGTAAAGAGGATGACGAGGTCAAACTGTTCGGTGACATCTTCAGGCCGCTTAGCCGTCATGTGGTAAACGTGGTTGGTGCCATCATCGGTCGTAACGGTCAGACCTTGTTGCTGAATGGTCGTAACGTGCTCGGCCCAGTTATCGATCAAGGTGACCTGGTTACCAGCTGATTGAAGTTTTACGCCAAAACGGCTACCCATGGCACCCGCGCCGGCAATTGCAATTTTCATTTCAAGCTCACTCCTTCTGTTTGCGTTACTTCCAGTGTAGCAGGTTTCGGTGGGAGCGGCGGGTCAATCTCTGGATTGGCAATTGACATCGCCCAAGTGCTGGATTAACATTAAACCAATTATTTGATGAGAAAATAATGAGAAAATTTATAAATAGCTAGGAGCGATGCGGTATGTCCCAAGGGGTCAGTGCACAAGATCTTTATCGATTAAAATCGGTGTCTCAAGCATCAGCGGCGGATCATCAGATTTTCTTCGTCGAAAACAGTATTGATGAGGCAAATAATCAGTATTTGGCCCGCGTTAAGCGTGTTGACCAAGCTGGTCACACGCAAGACATGGCGGTCAACGGTCAACTGAATTTACAACCTACCGTTGCCGGCAAGCAGTTGTTCTATGCGGCCAAGGTTGGCACAGCAAAGCCGCAACTGTTTACGGTGCCCGTGAGTGGTGGTGAACCGACGTTGGTAACCACGACGACGCCAGGTGAGGCCGTGAATACGGTGATTGCGGCTGCGGACGGCCAAAGCGTTTATTTCAAGACGACTGAGACCGCTGAGCTCCCCAAGTTACCGAACCAAGAAAAGTTTCCTAAGACCCGTCACGTTACTCGGCTAGTGAATAAAGCCGATGGTTACGGCTGGTTACCACAGGACGTGACCTATCGTTTGCGACGCTATTTGCCGGCAACCGGTGTGGTGGAAGAAATCACCCAACAAGGTGCCGACTTCAGCTTGACCTCGGTCAGTCAGGACGGGCGCTACGTCACCATTCTTCAAGATGATCAACCCGATGACGACCGTAACTTTGCCCACGGCGCGTATTGTCTGGATACGCAAACGGGTCAGACAGTAGACCTGACGGCGAGCCTGATTCACGGCCACTTTGCGGATGCCACGCTGTCGCCCGATGGCCAACAGGTGGCGTTGGTCGGGGACAACGGTGCGGCTGGCCGGCATACCGTGGCCAACGTCTACCTCGTCTCTGCCACTGGTGGTGACCTGACTAGTCTGACCGATGACCTGGATGCCGATCCGAATCCCGAATTTGCGGGGGACTTTGTTCAGCAGGCTGGGAGTAAGCTCGTGCGTTGGTTGGATGCCGATCGCGTTGTCTTCGTCACGGCCTT
This sequence comes from Levilactobacillus fuyuanensis, assembly GCF_003946395.1. GTDB lineage: Bacteria > Bacillota > Bacilli > Lactobacillales > Lactobacillaceae > Levilactobacillus > Levilactobacillus fuyuanensis. The sequence goes on from NZ_RHNZ01000005.1 coordinate 90,974, forward strand.
TCACGGACACAGCCAACTCTACGTAGGTGATGCCCGAGGGATTACCCTGATTGACGATACGGCTCGCCAAATCGTGGACCTTGACGTGATTGATGCCGAGACGTTGGCACTGAGTGTTTCCTATCAAGATGAACCGAGTCAGCTCCGGACGTTTACGGTGGCCGATGGGACTGAAGCCGTCAGCTATAATCCCAACGCGGCCTATGAGGGCACCCACGAGTTCGCCCATCCCCAACGTTTCGATTACACGTCTGCGGACGGCCAGACGCTGGAGGGGTGGTACTTGCCAGCGCAAACCAACGCGCCGAAGCAACCGGTCTTGCTCTACGTTCACGGGGGACCGCATGCCAACTATGGTGAGGCCTTCTTCTATGAATTCCAAGTCCACGCGAGTCGTGGCTATGGGGTAGTCTTCTTCAATCCACGGGGCTCGACCAGTTATGGCCAAGCCTTTGAAAGCAACGTGAATGGCCACTACGGCGAGGATGACTACGATGACGTCATGACTGGGCTGGACGCGGCGTTAGCCAAGTTCCCCCAGCTGGACGCGGATCGCCAGTACATTGCCGGTGGATCGTATGGGGGCTTTATGACGACGTGGGCGGTTGGCCACACGAAGCGGTTTGCGGCGGCTGTCTCACAGCGGTCGGTGACGAACTGGATCAGTCTCTTTGGTATCAGTGATATTGGGTTTTACTTCAATCCGGAAGAATTGGCAATCGACTTGTTCGCGGACGGTGGGGTTGAATCCTACTGGAAGCAGTCACCATTGGCCTATGCCCAGAACGTGACGACCCCAATTCGCCTGCTCCACGGGGAGTGGGACATGCGTTGCCCAATCAGTCAATCGGAGGAATTCTTTACCGCCGTCAAACGTAACGGGGTCGATGCGGACTTCATTCGCTACCCGCAGAGTTTCCACGGTATCTCGCGGAACGGGTTACCTAGTCTACGCATTCAGCGGATCGATGACATGACGGCATGGTTCACGGCCCATCCTTCAGTGAACCGGGGCTAGTTTGAAATGCCACTTTAAGATGATGTAAAGAAAATTTAACCTTAGTTGAGGAGGTCGGGTCTGTAAAGGGCGTCGGCCTTTTTGGCGTGGGTGATATTCCCCGGTGTTGCCGCATTGACCATATACAGCGGCCAAACAGAGGAGTATCCTTGCGAGTGGTGCTTTTAGCACTAGACTAAATTGGTGTGTGCAAATTTAATGGATAAAAAAATTATTTCAGGATCATTTTGGCTCTCGTTTGGGAGCATTTTTTCACGAATCTTAGGCGTCGTCTACTTGATTCCCTGGTTGGCGATGATTGGCTCGCCCCAGCATCAGACCGTGGCGCAGGCGCTGTTCAATACGGCCTACACACCTTACGCGCTGTTCATTGCGCTGGGGACGGCGGGTTTTCCGTCCGCGATTGCTCGGCGGGTAGCTTTCTTTAATGGGGAAGATAGCTTCATTAACTCTAAACACATTGCGTTTGCGGGCTTTGGTTTCATGCTGGTGTCCGGTGTGATCTGCGGGGCGTTGTTATACGGCCTCGCACCAATCCTAGCCGCCAACAGTCCCGTTAGATCGGTGGCCAACGCGACGATTGCTATTCGTTGCTTGGTTCCAGCTATCGTGATTCTCCCGTCGATGAGTATTCTCCGCGGCTGGTTTCAAGGGAACGGGGACCTCAAGCCCTTTGGAATTTCGCAACTTTGGGAACAGTTTATCCGGATCATTGTGATTCTCGGCGGGACCTACTGGTTGATTGAAGTCAGCCACCAGGGCTATGTACAGGCAGTCTTTCTGAGCGTCGCGGCGGCCTTTGTGGGTGCCGTGGCCAGTTACCTCTACTTATTAGGGCACTTGTGGCGTCAGCGCGGCGTTTACCGTCAAATGACGGCCGCGAGCCAGACTGGCAAGCAGCATGCCGCGGGCAAGCTCCTGCGGATGATTGGTTATGAGTCGATTCCGTTTGTTATTGTGGGCTCGGGGATTACCCTGAGTCAGCTGATTGATCAGCTTTTCTTCAAGCAGATCATGCAGGGCCTCCTGCACCAGTCGGCGGCGGCCACACAATATGTCTTTACGATCTTCTCGGCCAATCCCAACAAGATTACCACGGTGATCGTGTCGTTGGCGATGGCGGTGGCAGAGACGTCGCTACCGTTGTTGGCGGGGAAGTTAGCCGACATCAAGAAGAATCGCCAAGAGATTGGGGCGCTGTTGACTAACAACGTTCAGCTACTGACGTTTGTCCTCTTGCCGCTGGTGGTGTTGGTGAGCACTTTTGCCTATCCCATCTACGGAATCTTCTTCAACTTTGACGGTGCCGGGGCAACCTATCTGGTGGCCAACGTCTGGCAAAGCTTGGTTCTGGCACTGGCGCTGGACTTATTGACAGTGCTCCAGGCGTTACGGATGAGTAAGAAGGCCACAACATACCTGCTGACCGGACTGGGTATCAAGCTGGTCCTGCAGTTGCCACTGGTCTACCTGTTCCAAGGTTACGGGGCACTGCTGACCACAGGGATTGCCTTTGGTTGGATCACCATCGTTAGCTGGCGTCTGATTCGGCGGAGTTATGCGGTAACCCTTGGCGATATCAAGCCGATTGTCCGGCTGAATCTGGTCTTTGCGGTACTCGCAACGATTCTGGTGGATGGCTGTCAGTGGCTCTTTGGCGGAATCTTCTTTACGGGGAAGCTGCTCACGATGGGCTATGCAGCTGTTCTCGGGTTGATTGCGGTCGGTCTGTACGTCTGGCTGGCTAATCGACTGGGTGTGGCCCAGCTGGTCTTCAAGCGACCACTTAAATTAGAAATTCGGCGTTAAGGTATTGAAGTCTAGGCCAATTGCCTGGACTTTTTGTTTTTGTTAGAATTGATAGGTATTAGGGGATAATCAGCTATAGGAGGCAAAAGGAGCTAACCCAAGGAATTATCGGAAAGTTCTGGAGAGGAAAAATGGGGGATCGGATGCGATTTGAAAATCTGTTTTATCTTTGTTTTTTTGGCGGATTTGTTATTTTCATGGCATTTTCGGTACCTAAGTGGATTGTCGTCATATACACTATTTTAGGCATTGTTGGAATTTGCTATTTTGATAGAAAACACAAGCAACGTTAGAAAAATGGCGCTTATTTAGGTTGCGTTTTAGGAATGGGTCTAGGCAAATTGCCTGGACTTTTTATTTTGGAAATAAGTCTTCAGAATGATTAGCTATACAGGGCTAACGCTTGACGCCTGGGCGTTCGCAACCTATTATGCAACCATGACGGGCGCAACTAGCCCGGGCAAAGTGCGTGATGTTCGACTTTGTTCGCTAGGAAGCCCGAGGTGTATCGAGTATGATAAATTAAATCAAAGGGGATGAGAGCATGGAGAATGTGTTTAGTCAGCAATTGGTAAAATTGCGGCGTCAGCAGAATTTATCACAAGAGCAACTCGCTCACGAGCTATTTGTGTCTCGGCAGTCGATCTCAAAGTGGGAGCAGGGTGAAACGTCACCGGATTTGGATACGGTTGTGAAGCTCGCCAATCTCTTACAAGTGGATCTGAATGAGCTAATCGGGGGTCAAGTCGTAGAGGCCAAGGCACAGCCTTACAAGGCAGTCAAAACTTTGCCAGAGGGACAACGACCGATGAATGGTTGGGAATTTCTTTCGAAAAATTGGTGGATGGTTTTTCCGCTACTGGCTACGCTCAGCTGGGTTGTTGGAATGTTTCAACATTAGCTGTCAGCTAGATTAATATGGATGAATTGAAAAGCGGTCGCCCCATCTCAATTGTGGGGCGACCGCTTTTAGCTATTTTCAGGTAAAACAAAAACCCTCGCTGCGACGTAACGGCGAGGGTTAGAACTTATTTCATTTATGAAGGTTAGACGAGATTATTACTTAACGTTTGCGACCCGTGCGTAACCAACGGCGTGCCACCAAGGTGCGTGAACGGCTTCAGTAACGACCCCACGGTTTTGGGAATCGATCATCCGGCCACCACCAACGTACATACCAACGTGGGAGATAGAGTGCTTAGAACCACCGAAGAAGACCAAGTCACCCTTCTTAATGTTCTTGTAGCTAACGTGCTTGTACTTGTTGTATTGTGCTTGGGCGGTACGAGGGATCTTCTTGGAAGCACCCTTCTTGTAAACGTAACCGGTAAAGCCAGAGCAATCAAAACGGGAAGGACCAGTAGAACCCCAACCGTAAGGCTTACCTAATTGGGCCTTTGCGACCTTATGTAACTTGCTGTAAGAAACGGTGCTAGCAGCGGATGCACTAACAGGTTGGTTAACGGCGATGCCGGCAACCGTGAAAGCCACCATAGCGATTAATGATAATACAATTTTAGTCAACGTCTTCTTCATAAATGTAAACAAACTCCTTTAATTTCAATTAATTTTTAGTATTAAATGTTCTTTCGTTCGATTCAACATGCTTAATACTATCAGGGAGTTGTTACAGAAATGTCTCAAACGAATATCAATCGGATTAAAGGTGAGATTAAGGTTTGCAACATTCCGAATTATTCAGGGGAGTAGGCATGTGGATAATGCCGGTAGGCCGCCATTTCTGGCGTTAATGTTATTTGTTGCAAACGCCCAGATTTTCGTGAAATAAAATTGTAAGTTGCGGTGGAAATATCGATGATTGCCCGGTAATGGGTGTAATTATGGTTCAATTTGTCACGTCGAACCGGGTCATAAGGCAGGCTAACTTCGGCTAACCAGTGGAAAATCTGATGCAAACTAGCGGCCGTTGTGGTCATTGGCAGGGTACCCCAGCGCCGCAGTGCCATGTGAATAAAGCGCGTTGTGGGAATGGTTCCAGTGGGGAGTGGTGCGCCACTCTGAAGATATTCACGTGCGGCCGTGACCGTTTGGCCGGTGAACTCTGTGCCTGGGACTTTCAGAAAATCATTTAAATTCTGCAAATGTGTGGCTAGAATAGGCGTGTTTGTGAGAACCCCGACCGGATTCAGTTGGGCCTTCAGGGGACCGCCGGTGGGTTCAATCACCAATGTTTGGCCGCTACGATCACTGAGAATCCAGTGGAAGGGGTAGACGTAGGGGTCGTTCCCCCAGCGGCGTGCCACCAATGTGACCTGAGGAAGGTCGGCCACGACTTCGGCTAACGTTGCGTGTTCGCCTAACACCCAGTTGATGAAATCCTGTGGCGTGAGGTTAATGCGCCCGGCAACGGGATCACTGGCGTAGTTGACGACGCCAGGCAGGTAGAGCTCGGCACAGGTGATACCGCCCTCGTTGATGCCGTCTGCCATGAGATAGGTCGAGAAGTCTGCGGCTGGTCGACCACCGCCGAGAAAGGCATAGCGGGTCGTTCGTGGCGTATGAAGCGCGGTTTGCCAGTGATAGTTGCGGGGCAAGAAGACTGGTCGCCAGGGCGTGGTCGTGGGAAAGTCCATGGTGCGGGCGAAAAAGTGATGTTCAGCGGCTGATGTATAGGTTAGACTGGTACACACGAGAGAGTCCTCCTCGGATATAAAAGAATTAATTTTAGTATAGCTTAGGCCTGAGGAGAGTCAAACCCGGGCGTGATGAAAATGCCTATAACACCCTACGAGCGGATGACAGTGTTTTCGGGCGGTGATGCCATAATTTTCAAGAAGTAGCGCTTGTATTCCCACCGTGAATCTCGTAAGCTAATAGAGAACAGAAATACCCGTAAGAGGTTTGTTTCTTGGAAGGGAATTGGGAACTATGAAATCAGCATGGAACTTAGTGGGGATGGGCCTATGGTTGGTCGTCCTCGTGACACTCGTGTGGATGGTCCACGACATGCGGGTTCGGCGCATTCGGTTGATCGTGAAAGAACACCGCAGCTTCTCGTGGCAGAACTTGACGCTCTCAACGATTGAGTTGGTGGTGTGGCTACTGTTCTTTGGTGGCATGAGTTACACGACCTTCTTCCAAAACGTGAATCAGCTGGGGAGTAATCGGGTCAGTCAAACGACCCGCTACGAGCCATTGGTCATCAACACGGGCGCGTCGTCCGGTTCGGCCTACTACGTTGAAGTCGACAACAGTGACGGTAAGAAGCCGGTACAACGCTATACGTACTTGACCGAAGGCGAGAAGTATCAGGTCAGCAGCACCGATGCCACCGTTTCGGATGGCAAGAAGCCGATTAACTTGCCGGCTTCTGCTTACAAATGGGATGAAAAGAAGGTCGCCAAGTATGACCAGCGCCATCAAAAGGCGTGGGTCGGCGTCATCGAAACGACTTATAAGAAGTCATTCGTTAACGGACTTGGCCTACACGCGGGTCGGCTGGCGAACCGCTTCACGTTGATTCGGATTCCGGATCATTCCTTTATGTTGAAGGATTCGGGTTACACCAATTAGTTGAACAATTTATGAGAGGGCCTGAGCGAGTGCTTGGGGCCTTTTTTTTGATAGTTCTTTTAGTCTGCGCTGCCTTCATGAATGGACTGTAATTAAAAAATTGGAACCGACTCGCTCAGCAAGTCAGTTCCAATTTTTTAGTTATGCATGTTCTGCGATTTGAAAATCGTTAGGATCAGCCGTTGCTGGTGGATAATCATCCATCTGCGTGTCGCGGTAGTCCCACCACTCGTTTTCGTAGCCAAAGAATCCGGCTGACTGCATAGCTTCGTCGAGAATTTGGTAATTTTTTTCCTGAAGTGGTGTTCGAGTGAAGTCCCGGTGAGCGGCAACTGAGAAGTCGTCGAATTCCGTCTGCATTTCAAATTCCCTGCCAGTGGCATCACACAATGTGACATCGAAGGTAACGCCCTTTTGATGGGAAAAGTTCGGGTTGGGTTTGGCAACGAATGACGGATCGGGGTAGACTTCATAGAGCCGCTCTTGCGCGGTGACGGGGCGGTAGGCATCCCAGACTTTCAGCCGATAGCCCTGTGCCCGCAGAAGTTCGCTTGCTTTGGCTAACTTCTTGGCGGTTCCTGTACGGGCGATGGCGGTGGCGAAATCGTAAATGACTTGGTGGGTAAAGTTATCCGTGGTGGCGTAGCGCAGGTCGACAATAATGCTGGGATCCAGCGCTTGGACGTTGGTGAAGCCAGTTTCTAGTTGTGACATGTGGGGCACCTCCCAATATAGTTAGTGCTAGTATACCGGGTTTGCCGGGAGAAAGCTTGTGAAGTGGCTTGAATGGATGGGGATGGTTTGGGGAGTGAACTGGTGTGATGTGCTTTCTGGGGGAATGGATTTTGGTTGGGAGATTGCTGGGTGGTTTTTTAGGGGAGTCGTTTGTTAGGTTAGTGTTCGTTCTGCAGGGGATGCTTTTATTTTTGTGGCGTTGGACGGGGCTAGGTCTTTGAGTTAATTCGTACTAGGTAAGGGACTGGTCTTTGGGACTTCTAGTTGGTTTGGTGCATGCTCTCTAATTTTATACAGCCGAAACGTGCTCCACAAGGCAGGTCCCTGCGCTTAACCCCATTAAGCCTAAAAGCCAGGCCCGGGCTTTTTGACTTAATGACGTTAATGCTCAGGACCTAAGCGCCTTGTTCCGCACTCTTTACAAAAAAAACGACCAGAGCCTCAGGAGGGGGTCTGGTCGCAGTCAAGAAACACGAAAGTCACTCTAGCTTTCGTAACTTTTAGTTTACGCTTTAATGGGAAATTGCTTGTGGCGAATGACACGGTTGGTTCAGTCAGCGACCTTAGTTTAGCGGGCGTGCTCGAGATGGTCTTGCGCGTAGATGCCAATGTCGGCCACGTGGACGGTGCCGCTGTGTTGCTTGCCGGTGATCGTCAGGAGACCAATCTTGTTGTAGGCCATGGTGGTCGTGCTGTCGGCGACGACCGCGACACCCATGACTTCACCAGTGTCCGCGTTGATGCCGGATGGGACGTCGATGGCAACCGTCTTTGCGTCGGCCGCGTTAATCGCGTTGATGGCATCGGCAAATTTACCGGTGATGTCACGCGACAGACCAACGCCGAAGATGGCGTCGACAATCAGCGTGGCGTTGACCACGTGATTGAGGTCGGTCGTGAACGGAATGTGATAGTAGTTGGCAATCTTAAGTTGTTGTGTCGTCTGCGGAGTGGCCTTGGCCGGATCGCCCAGGAGGTAAACCTCAACGTCGATACCGCGAATGTGCAGCAACCGGGCGACGGCAATCCCATCGCCACCGTTGTTGCCGGTCGCAGCCACAACCACGACGCGGCTCAAATCAAAATCATCATTTAACAGGTTATTAAACGTTGCCAAGGCGGCGCGCTCCATGAGAACTAATGCGGGAATACCAATCTCGTTGATGGTATGCGCGTCATAACGTTGGGCTTCGGCAATGGTAATGGCTTTACTCATCATGAATCCCTCCTTAGATGGGGAAAAACAAGGTTAATTATGAATGTTCCGTTTGCTGATCCTGCAGGACGCTACTGGAAAGTAATTGCAGTTGGGCGGTGATGCTGGCGTAGTCGAAGTCGGCATCGGTCGGCGTGGCTTGTTGCCACCAATCGTGGAGGACCTCAATGGCTTGTTTTACCAAACGTTTACCGTCGGTGGTTAACTTTAAGCGACGGTTACGGCGATCACGCGGGTCCGTTTCCTTTTGCAATAGGGACAGCTTAACCAGGTGCTGCACCATCCGGGCCATAAGACCTTCGTCCACAGCCATCGTCCAGGCGGCTTTCCGTTGGTTCAGGTGGCTGGTCTCAGAGACCAGCACTAACAAATAAAATTCAGTGATATTTACCGGCATTTCATCGGCTTCAAGAATCTGATTCATTGCCCGCTGAAATTGCCGGTGGAGAATGGCCAGGTTCGTAGTAAAGTCTAGTATCGAGTCTTCCATGAGCCACCTCCTAGGTAGTCAGAATGTTTGCATACCCCTAGTTTACACCAGATTTGAATAGAGGATAACATTCGCACTCGTTTCTTTGCGAGGAAGTGCTAGAATAGCAGTAAAACTAATTATGGGAGGCATTCCAATGTTTATTCAGATACCAACCGATATGGACGAGGTGCAACTGCGCCAATTACAATTAAAGCAGCACGGTGAAGACAAGACTGAGGATGAGATTATCAGTCAAGCCGTTTTGGATATCTTCCAAGGATTCTTGGATCAAGTGGAGGATGGTCACTACGATACTGCCAGTTGGCAGGGTGAAACGCTAATCGTGACGGATATCGACGGCGAGCAAACGGCCACGGTGACCGCGCAGGGGGCCAGTTTCAATGCCGATTTCCGGGAGAGTGCCGAGAAACTCGAGCTGTATTTGGAACAAGAGGCGGTCCGAGCATCGGGTGCGCGCTAAATTATTTGGTATTGTAACTAATTTTGAACTACACTAGGGATGTTAGGCGTCCTTAGTGTAATGGATAGCACGAGAGATTTCGGTCCTTTCGATCGGGGTTCGACTCCCCGGGGACGCATCTTGAAAAATAGTGTTGTGTGAGACGCCATGGTTACGTGGCGTCTTTTCTTTTTGCCAAAATACAGGCAGGCCCATTCAACTGGGACCTGCCTGTATTAAGTATAAATAACGATTTATTGAAATTCTCGTGTGTCACCCTCAACGGTAATTCGGTCACGACCGGCTTCCTTTGCGAGATAGAGGTAGTGGTCGACCCGTTTGAACCAATTGTCGAAGTCGGCATCGTCCGCTTGTAAGGCCGAGATACCGATGGAGACGGTCACAACTAGCTGCTTGCCATTTATTTTTACGGGATGCTGCTGTAGCGTGTCGCGAATCGATGTGACGATGTGCTGGGCGTCAGTGGGGGAAGTGTCTTTAAAGATGATAACGAATTCTTCGCCACCGTAGCGGAAAAGCTCGCCGTTATTCGTTTGGCGCGTCAGCTCTGCGTTGAAGTGTTGAGCCACGTGTTTGAGCACGGCATCACCAGTCAGGTGGCCATACTCGTCGTTGAAGTGTTTAAAATGGTCGATATCAAACATCGCCATGGTAATCGGTGTCGTGGGGTGCTGACGGTAAACGCCAAAGACCCCAACCGTGGTCGAATCAAAGTTGGCCCGGTTGCGGACACCGGTCAGTTCGTCGTAGTTAGCTTCCTGATCCAACCGCTCGAAGTGGCTGATCACGCGGTTGACCCGCGTGACGAAGAAGCGAATGATCCACATGTAAATGATAAAGACCACGAGGACGTTGACTGTGTAGAAGAGCAGAAACGGCCGCACGGACCAGATGACCATACACCATGCAAGGCCGTATAGGAGTTGCAAGAGTAGAAAGCGCCACTCGGAATCCAACGCCAGTGCTTGATGGTGGCTGATATAGAGGATGACGCCAAACAAGGTAGCCGCTGCGATGGCAAAGACCCACCAGTGTTGCAGGCTGGCACCCAGATAGAGTGCCTGACCGTAGAAGAATAGCGGCATGGCCAAGTTGACCAAGGTCACCGCAAAATTATGCATGGCGTAGAGACTGTATAACAGAATCATTAATTGCGCAATGGCATAGCCCCAACTCAGGACATTACCACCATTCAGGACCCAGAAGGTTTGTCGGAGAATCACGACACTAGCGATGACAATGACGCCTTCCACTAGTTCCAAAATTACAGTGGTCGACCGTGACCGCTGGGCCGCCCGTTGTGAGAGGAGATAGGTCATTGCCATCATAATCGCAATGAGGCCAACGGTAATTAAAGCCATGATGATTGATTTTATATTAAAGATATCTTGAAAAAAGTTTTCAAAGAGGTACATGGATTCACCTACTCATCTTACTGTTCTAAGTATATAGATAAGCATACCATAAATGGGGGTAACGGTTTCATTGATTAATAAATAAATTCATAAAACGCTGTGCATAGGGTTAATGAAGCGATGTCAATGAAATGGTATAGAGCTGAAATTAAATTTTAGATTCTTATTTTTTAAACGTTTATGGACATAATGTGTCCAAATGAGGTGCTATGCTATCAATATAGCTTAACCGATAAAGCGTACTTAAAGGAGGCGTCGATTGTGAATCCAGTCTACGTGAAGACTTCGGATAGTATTCAGTTAGTGCTGACTATGTTGACCTTGTCAAAGCAACTTTCGGGGGAATTACCGACTGCTACAGAATTTGAACAGAGCCTTATCCGGTTACATTTGGATCGGACGCCGGAACTTATGGTGGCCGTCACCCGAAATTTTCCGGAAATTGGTATTGAAGCGTAATTGCTTAAGACAGAACATAGGAGGAAGTAATGATGAAAAAATTATTAGTTGTGATTAGCACTATATTGGCAGTGGGGAGCCTAGCTGCCTGCACTAGCCAGTCAAAGAGCCCATCGCACGTCACTAACGGGAGTAGCCACACGGTAAATAATTTGGGCCGACGAAATCAAAAAGTCGTGATTAAGAATGCCACTTATGAATTGGACATTGCGAATTGGGGAATCCTGAAACCCGGACAGAATCCGCGTCAGGACGGTGATTCTTCACGGAATTATACGGGAAAGCAGCCAGTATTCATCTTGGACGTCGATTTTTGGCCAAAGAAGGCGTCGACCCAAGACAAGTGGGGGGAAAAGTATCAGAAATATGTTTCAGTCTCACAGCAGGGTCAACAGCTGAGTATTGCATCGTTCACTAAGGAAGATAACCAGAGTGGTTTTGATTATACGGACAATGAATCCGTTCAGGTTGCCGTGCCCTATATCATTAAGAGCGAGACGGCTCCAGTTAAGTTGACGGTTAAAAATCCGGCGGGTAAAGTCATCAAGACCATGGTTTATACCAAGCAAGTTTATCGTTCAAATTGGTAACAAATTTTAGTCATCATATGTCTTAATAGGGTGCTATACTCACTTTATAAAGTGGAGTCGCTCAGGGACAGTAAGGAGTGGATCACGTGACAAAGCAGGGAATGCAAGCGTTGAATCGGTATATGCAAGCTAATAATTTGGGCGCAAATTTACTCGTTTATGAGTATAGTTCAGCTGATGAGATTGTCGTGGGTCAGGCTGAAACGTTGTTGTCCGCAACGGCCCGCCGGCTGACGGAGTCGCTGGGACGTTACCAGCTCTACGATGAACACGGTATCTGTTTTGTTGATGGAGGAGATTTGGATAAGCTCAAGTCCGCATTGCGGCGAATGTTAGCGACAAACCATTTAGCACCAGTCACGTATGAAGTACCTAATCTAATGGTCATTAGCCAAATGATTCAGGCCGCCAATCGCCAGGGCGTGACCATAACTGGTCGCCGCCGAGTTTGTCGAGATACTTGGCAGGTTCCCGATGATCGGCGCTTGATGGCGGTGCTTCGGGAACCCTTGGCGACACGGAGTGCCCAATTGATTCCTATTCAAAGGAAAGACGGTTCACAACTACTGGTTAATTTACAGCGCGAAGAAGTGCTGGTGCGTGATCAAACAATTGTGGGGCGAATAGGGCTTGACGATGTGTACTACGACTTACAAGGGCCGGATGGGTTTCAATTGGTGGCAGTGCCCGCTGAACAACTCGGTATTGTCTTACTCTGTACTTTATACGGAATGCAGTCCCGGACGATTCGTCAGTTGTTCTTGTGGCCCGATTTATCACAGGAAGTGTTAGCGGCGGCCGACTTGATTTATGAACGGTGTGAGACCTCACTGCCCCGAGAGATGAAGTCGCTTCCCGATCTTGATACGCTGGCGGATGACCCAATCCAACCAGGGGATGGCCTCAGTTATTGCTATCGGTTCTTTGATGGTCGTCGCAACGGTCAGACGTTGGGTGTGCCATTTGCAGCAAGTGATATTGTTGATGTTTTAAAGCGAACGGCGCGTGGCGGGCTGACACCACGTCTTCGTCGGCAACAACGGTTGTCTGACTGGCTAGTGACAAGCGCTAATCAAATGGGTTGGCATCTCTATCGTCGACAACGCCGTCAAGTCAACGTTTGTGACATTGAGAACTTCAAAATTGAAAATGATGAAATTATAGATCTGAGTGCAGTGTCACGTGGGCCGGAGCGTGTCTACGTGACGCAAACCGTTTTTGAAATTCGCGATGAAAGTGGAAAGGTAGTGGCGCAAGATCTGCCATTCAATGATCTAGTCACGACCTTGCTGACGGCGGCAGTGAAGAATGATGCAAACTTCTTTGACCAATTCAAGTAAATTAATACGGGAAATGGAGGATCAGGAAATGACAGCGATGGCGCGTAACATGGATTTTATGATACGGATGTTGAAGGGAGAAAAGTTAACGACTCAGGAGATGACGGCGGAAACTGGACGTTCTTCCCAAACAGTGAAACGCGATATGAGAGCTATTGGGTCAATGGTTGAGGAGCTTCCGGACTGTGAATTTCATCAAGAAATCGTTGGTATAGAAAACAAGCGCTTCTGGATTACAATAAATACGATGAGCTTTGAGGAAGTACTGGCATTGCTGAAAATCTTGATTGGCACGCGGTCACTAAATCAAGCTGAGATGACACAAGTGAAGGATCACTTGCTGAATTTGTTGTCGGAAAAGAAACAAAATCTTGCTAAGAAACTGATTACCACGACGGTCACGGCTTATACGCCAGTTAATGCAGGACAAGACTTGTTGCCCCGGCTTGCTGAATTCGCTGGTTATATTCAAAACAGGACGCCCATCAAGTTTACCTACAGCAGTAGTACTCAGGGGACAAATAAAGACGCGGGTTTACCAATGGGGTTAACGTTTGCCGATTTTTATTACTACGTGGTGATGTATAGCGAGAAAAATGATACAACCCATTTCTACCGATTGGATCGCTTCGGGGATGACGTGGTTCCAGATGTGGATCAAAATAGTAATGTTCCACGTGCTAAGAAGCTAGATGAAGGTGAATCGCTGAATAAAACTTATTTGTTAAGTGGTGGCACCGTGGTTAATTACGAGTTCAAGTACTGGAATTTTCCTCAAACGGCGTTGGATCGATTACCCAAGTCGACATGCACGCCAAATAAGGACGGTAGTGTCACAATTAAGGGAGAAGCCTTTTCACAAGGATTGGTCCTGTGGATACTGAGCCAAGGCTCCAATATTCAAGTGATTAGGCCAAAATCTCTGGTTGATGAGGTTCAGGAAGAGATTAAGAAGATGGCGGCGCTGTATTGATAGAAACGGATAAGTTTAGGAGGTGGTTATTGCTGATTTCAAGAAAGTGGTCGGCAAGAATAAATGATTATAAAAGTTTCAAGTTGTCCGTTACTTATTTTTCAATATAGAAGGAGCTGCGCTTATGCCAACTAATGGTGAAGTATTAAATGGATTGGAAGGGGTTGAAACAGGCTTTTTCATTCCAGGTAGTAAAGATAAGTCAGGAAATCCAATTGAGGTAAAGTTAAAGTATATGAGCTCAATTATTGCATTTAAAAAGCTGCCGACTAATGATGCAATTAAAGTGGCAGTTGCTCATAATGAAAAAGTGGATGGCGTAACGCCAACTAATATTGAGAAGTCTATTGATATCGACTTAAGCGTAGATGACACAATTTTTACCGATAAGAGCCAGAGAGACCAACCATTTAATTCAGACTACATGTTCGTTGGGTTAAATATTGCAGCTCGTAAAAAGGAACCTGACGCTGATGGTGCTTGGGGCCAGTTCCATGACATGGAGTTTAAAACGCCTACATATAAATTTGCTTTTATGACGAATGACAAACGCTTCCGGGGATGTTATATCACTGATATTTTGAAGAATACCGTGGATAGCAGTTCGGCAAATATTAGCGATGATTACTTTGTGGATATGGAGGAGAAACAGCCTGGAATGTTCCTTGACGAGAGCGATGAAAATGTTAAGAAACTTGCAGTCAAAGGTTATCCTAAATACGTAAAGCGGTATCGATCGGAATTGGTAAAGAATGCAGACAGCGTTGAAACGGTTGTTGAGGATGGTAAAGTCATTAGCAGATATACCCGAGATCTCCGAAATGTTGGCGCTGATACTTTTATCGAGAGTTCCGAGGACTATGAAGCCGTAGTCAGAGAGAATCAACAAAAGTATCGTAGAAGTGCCGAATTATTTATCCAAGAGTACCAGATTATCCAACCGAAACATCTGATTGTGTTAGGTAAAAAAGCACAACAGGTTGTTCAAAACATGCGAGCCGATGGGCTTTTTGAAAATAATCCGGAAGTTGCCAGATTGGCGGATACCTTGATTGAAGCACAACATTACAGCAGACAAGGCAAAAAAACTTCCACGTTAGATTATATGAATTATCTGCAAACGTTACTGAAGAAAACGGATGTCGATGCAGTGAACGAATAGATTAGTTGCTGATAAGTACGATAATTTTATAGGAGCCAGATGATGCGTGTTGGTTATGCATCATCTGGCTCTTTCATAATGGATATTATCTTAGGCTTACAAAACCGCCATAGGATTGGCTATGGCGGTTAGCAAGGGTTCTACTTGTTTTCGTTTTTTATCTATTATCAATAAACATCCTTATAGATTATTGAATATCAAGAATTTCCCAATCAACATCGTCAACGCCTTGCTCTTTTTGAAGTTTATCGACTTCTTCAAATAAATCAGACATATCTTCAATATTCAAAATTTTGTAGTCACTTGTAGTTCCGTTATCAGTAATATGAGTCGTCGTAATCTTAACTTTCATCGTAATAAACTCCTCCAGTATAGTCTCAATTTTTTTGAGTTCATTTGTTATCTGTTTGACTCCTAGCTTAGTTTTGAAAAGGATTACCGATCAATCAAGTAAAGTATAGCATTAGAGATGGACACATTATGTCTATAGAAAGAGCCGATGCATGATTAAGTAGTAAATTTGCCAATCAGATCAGCTGCTCATTCATGTACAACCATGCTGAGCTTACCACGTTTGCAGACTGCCTTTGTTCGCAGCATAAGAGAATCAGGCCTCTAATTTAGCACGCAAAGCATCGGTCAATGTTGCCGAAAAATTGATTTGAGCGGCAACCCCTAGATCATTGAGATATTTTGGAATCGTCAAAGTTTTTTTGATACTCCGGTTTTCTTCCCGTTCGCGGGCAATTCGTGTGTCGACTTCGATGGGGACAATCAATTGTTGTGCTGTGTGGGAAATGCTAATTGGGTCTGACGGTTGGGGTAGGTGTTCCTGAGTATCCTCAGCGGTGAGCAAATAGCCGGTTAATGCGTCACTAGCCATGTGCAGGGCGTCTGAAATATTCTCGCCGAAGGTTGCGGCATTGGGTGCCAAATCGGGAAAGGTAACTTCCACCTGCCCGTTTGAATTTTGAGAAAAGAGTGCAGCATATAGGTATTTCATGTGTGGGACCTCCAATTGTGTGGTTAACTCGTTCGGTTATTGTAGCTTACTTTAGTCCAGCCTGTTTCAAAATGCTGTTGAGGGTGCCTTTAGGAATATCTTTTCGAGGATGAGGAACGGTCACAATGCCAGGCTTGACCGGATGCTTGAAGTGACGATGGTCACCGGTAACTCTGGCAAGGTACCAGCCGTCTTTTTGAAGTATTTTGATGATTTCACGGGAATCGATAGGGATTTCCTCTTAGAATAGGTTGAGTATAGCACGTGTTAAGTAACGATAACTGGGCTTCTCATCTTTTTTTAATTTACCCATTGATTTTTAATAATCGACTAGCTATAATAAGCAACAATACTTATAAAACGTTGAAGAAAGTAGTAGCGAATCCGTTGGTGCCTAGGGAGTCATGTGAAGTGGAAAGTGACCACCGCGCGTTCGTGAAGGTTAATTCTGAGTTCGGCAGTTGCTAAGGCTGTCGTGGTCGCCACCATTACCTGGCTAGCGGATGTTTGTCCGCGATGAGTGTGGTGGGTGACTGCCGCAAAAAGGTGGTACCGTTCTACTTGTAGAGCCCTTTTCCCGTATGGGAGAGGGCTCTTTTTCACGTTTACGGGTAAAAAATTAAGTTCAGGAGGAATTGAAGATGGCAGAAATTAACGCAACACCACAGAAAAATTTGGGGCAATTATTAGTCGTCAGTTCGTTGATCTTCGGGATGTTCTTTGGTTCCGGTAACCTGATCTTTCCCGTGCACTTGGGCCAGATGGCCGGATCGAATTGGTTTTTGGCAGCACTGGGCTTTGCGATTTCCGGCTCGCTGTTCCCGTTACTGGCGATTCTTGCCGTTGTGGTGACCAAGAGCGATGGTCTGCTCGACTTCGCGCGACCGCTGGGACGCCACTTCGCCGCCATTTTCCTCGTACTGGTTCACTTGACGATTGGCCCGTTCTTCGCCACGCCACGGACGGCCGCCACGGCTTATCAAATGGCGGTGGAACCCTTTATTCCCAAGCATTTTTCGACACTGGGGATGCTGCTCTTTACCGGTTTATTCTTTGCGGTGACTTACTTGGCCGCGACCCATCAGAACAGTTTATTGAAGATTGTGGGTAAGTATCTGAACGCTGGTTTTCTGACGCTGTTAGCCATCGTCTTCCTAGTGGCCTTTATCAAACCAATGGGTAACCTCAGTCAGACGCCGACCGCCGCCTACCAGGCAAATGCTACAATTGGTGGGTTGCTGGAGGGCTACAATACGCTGGATGCCGTAGCCTTATTGGCGCTGAGCGTAACGTTGATTCACGCCATTCGTGGTTTGGGTTACCGGGGTCGTGCCTTGACCAAGCTGACGGCCAAGGCCGGTCTGATCAGCATTTCACTGGAAGTATTGATCTACTTCGGGTTAGTCATGTTAGGTGCCTTGAGCATGAATCGGTTCAAGTTATCTGCAAATGGGGGCATCGCGCTGTCTCAGATCGTGGGGCACTACTTCAGTAGCGTGGGCACGCTGTTGTTGGGTGCACTGGTCACGTTGGGTGTGTTGACCACCGCCATCGGTTTAGTTTGTTCGTTTGCCCAAGATTTTCATAAATTGTTCCCCAAGGTCAGTTACCGCGCTTGGTTACGGACAACGACCATTCTGTCCTTCCTGGTGGCTAATGCGGGTCTCAATACCATCATCTCCTGGTCACTCCCCGTTCTGATGCTGATGTATCCGTTGGCCTTGGCACTGATTCTGTTGTCGCTGACTATTTCGCAACGGCCGTACGCTGGTACCGTCTACAAGGTCACGATTGCCTTTACCATTCTGCCAGCGGTTCTCGATATGTTGGCCAATACACCGGCTACCATCTCTGGCTTGGCACCGATTCAGCGCCTATTGACGCTGTATCACACAGCAATTCCGTTTGCGAGCCTCGGCCTGGGGTGGCTGGTACCAACACTGATTGGCTTTACCATCGGCATCATCTGGGGGCGTCTACGCTGGGTCGGCCAACGCGGGACGGTGCCGGAGAGTGATCGTTAGGAGAAGAGTGGGGCAAAAGGCGGTTAGCAGTTTTAAGCGGAACCGACTACCTTTGGTGCACGTTTCTACCATATAACATTAGAGAGCAACAGAGCCTAGGATAAATTCCCGGGCTCTGTTTTTAGTGACCAAATCTATTGGGCGACGGCCTTGAGAAAGTCGGATTCGCCGATAATGGTGATGACGGGAAAGACGCGGTTGAGCTCCTCAGCCTTACGAATATTGGGCGACTTACCGTCGTTACCAACGACCTGTGGATTGGTGTGACCGACCACCAGAAAGTTAGTGGTCGCCGTCAGTGTGTGCTGTGGGGTGCCACCGACCGCGGTAATTTTTTGAAACGCGGTAGCGCGGGTCATGAGTTGGAGATTACCGGTGAGCACCACGTTTCGTTGATAGAAGAGTGCGGCGGGCGTGAACCTTTCGAAGGTTGCCGTTTTCACGTCATGCGAGATGTCCATCAGATCGAGGACGCTGGTCCGTTGAAACTTCTTCTGTTCCAGTTGTGAGGATACTCCCAGTTGGTGAAAGCCAGCCGCGTTCAGGAGACTGTTGAGCGTGGGAACTTCGAGCTGAGCGACCAACGCGGCGACGATGTGGCCACACGTTTGTGCGTCGCTGAGAGCGTGGTGTTCGTGGGGGTTATGAATGCCGAAGTAGGCGGCCATGTCGGTGAGCCGATGATGTGGGTAGTCGATGAGTTGTTGGCAGACGACGTAGCTGTCGAAGTATTTGAAAGCCAGCTGTGGTTGCCCGTGTTTTGCCAACGTTTGACGTAAGGCTGAGATGTCAAAGTTGGTGTGGGAAACGATCAACTGGTGGTCGAGCCAGCGATGGAGGAGCGGCAAGAGGTCGCTGAAGGTTGGGGCAGTGGCGACTGTGGTGGCGTCAATCCCATGAATGGTAGTGTTGCGGGCGGCGAACGGTTCGTGTGGGTTGATGTGGCTGTAGAAACTGTTAGTCAGTTGGCCATTTTTGAATTGGGCGATCCCGATGGCACAAATTGAGGCGCGCGAGGCGTTCGCCGTTTCGACATCGATTGCAACGTAGTCTTCCATAGTTATGAGGCTCCTTTGATTGGCCAGTAAATGTAACCCACAGTTAGCAGATTCGGACTGGACATTTTCTCCATCATACGGTATAAAGTTAAGAAATACTAGACAATTCACGGTGACCTTATTGGGTAATATGGTTGCCCGATTAGGGAGTGTGGGACGGTAGTGGATTAAGAAGTGTTGGTGGGGCGTGATGGTCGACAGGAGGTCTTAAAAGCGAGCCTGATGTAGCGCGCGTTACGATTTGGCAGGTGGCGAGATTAGTTTTAATGCCTTTTGTTCAATGGCTAAACGGGTTATGATTGACCTAAAAGGGTGGTGATTCTCGTGGAGCAGGAGTCGTTATTTGACAATCAACAGAATAGGCCGTTAGCCAGTCGAGTACGTCCGCGGTCGCTTGCGGATTTCGTGGGTCAGGCGCACTTACTGGGGCCCGGCAAGATTCTTCGCGAGCTGATTGAAAATGATGAAGTTTCGTCGATGATTTTCTGGGGACCACCGGGTGTCGGCAAGACCACGTTGGCGGAGATTATCGCGCGGCAGACGCAGGCTAAGTTTCTACGCTTTAGTGCCGTCGATAGCAGTATCAGCCAGATTAAGAAAATCATGAAGCAGGCGGCAAGCGACATGGCAATCGGCGAGAAGACCATCGTGTTTGTCGATGAAATCCACCGTTTCAACAAAGCCCAACAGGACGCTTTTCTCCCGTATGTGGAACGTGGGAGTATTGTGTTGATCGGGGCGACGACTGAAAATCCGTCGTTTGAGATCAACTCGGCACTTTTGTCTCGCTGCAAGGTGTTCGTGCTCAAGGCGTTGGAAACTAAGGACGTTGAACAGCTCCTAACCAATGCGCTGGCGAGTCCGGATGGGTTTAAGGGCAACGTCAAAATTGGTGACGATGAGTTGCGGGCGATTGCCGAATTTGCCAATGGGGACGCGCGAAGTGCCTTGAACACGCTGGAGATGGCGGTGCTCAACGGCAACAAGCAAGGCGACCAGGTGACCGTCAACCTGGCGGATCTGAAGCAGCTAATTTCGCAGAAGTTTGTGCTTTACGACAAGACCGGCGAAGAGCACTACAACATTATTTCCGCGCTGCATAAATCTATGCGTAACAGTGATCCGGACGCCGCCATTTACTGGCTGTCGCGGATGCTGGAAGGTGGCGAAGACCCGCTTTACATTGCACGGCGATTGGTGCGGTTTGCCAGCGAAGACATTGGTCTGGCCGATACGAATGCCCTGAACGTGGCGGTCAACGTCTTTCAAGCGTGTCAATTTCTGGGGATGCCGGAGTGTGACGTGCATCTGACGGAAGCCGTGACCTATCTGGCGTTGGCGCCGAAGTCTAACGCCATTTACAAGGCCCGGCTAGCGGCTAAACGGGACGTCAAGGAGACGCGCGATGAACCGGTTCCGTTGCAGATTCGTAATGCCCCGACCAAACTGATGAAGGACTTAGATTACGGGAAGGATTACCAGTACGCCCATGATACCAAGGATAAGTTGACCACGATGCAGACGCTGCCGGACTCGCTGGTGGGTCATGAATATTACCAGCCTACGGATCAGGGTCGGGAAGACTTGTTCAAGAAGCGCTTGGACTATGTGAAGGAGTGGCGGCGTGAGCATGCGGATGATGGGAAAAAGTAAGGTAGTTAAATAAGGCTTGATGAGATATTAAATAAACAGGGATCATTTAATACTGATTATTGAAAAATAGAGGATATTTGAATAATCAGAGGATATTTTGTTCTGTTTATTGAAAAATGAACGATATTTAAATAAACAGTACTTATAAACGCGCTGTTTATTCGAAAATCGCTCTTTTTTTGATTTATAAAGTCAAACTACATCTTTTATATTCAAAAAAATGGTATGATTTGCAATAATAAGAAAATTTGGAATGGAGCGATATCGTGGACTATCAATTATTAGCAAAATATAAATATAATGGCAGTGGTCCGCGATACTCAGCCGCTGAAGTTGATTTTGAATATCAGAATCGGCTGAACGGCTATTCAACCATCGTGACAGCACTTCATCCTATGCTAGAAGTGAATCGAGAGGGTCAGCAGACTAATCGTTTTCCACTCTTTTTTGTTCAGATCAATGAGATCATCCAGTTAGATGATATTATTAAAAGGAATTCTCAGCAGATTCGTCAAATTATGAAGCAACTTCCTGGGATTGCTAAGACCAGCTATAGCAATCGTTTACTGACTTCCGAAATCTATTTTACTAATGAAATTGAAGGAGTAAAGACCGACAGAGTAGAGATTGGAACGGTCGTAGCGGAAAGACAACAGCAGTTAGTGGCGCATAAACCGCGTCGTTTAGAGTCGACTGTTCATCAATACGCTACCGTGTTGCAGGGAACATCTGAAAATATTCAATCTTTAGCAGATTTCAGAAGGATCTATGATGAGCTGCTGAAAGGCGAGATTGCTCAAAGTGAATTGCCAGATGGTGAACTTTTTCGAAACGATGAGGTTTATATCGGAACGGCGTCGAGGCGAGTCCATGTGCCGCCTATGAATGAGGATGCTATTACTGAGGCTTTGGTACCGCTGATAACATTCATGAATTCGCACCAGACGGCCTATTTGACTAAAGCCGTCGTGACGCATTTTATGTTTGAAAATACCCATCCATTTAACGATGGTAATGGCCGAATGGGTCGCTATTTATTGGCGTCGTATATAGCTAATAAGCTAGATCCTTTCACCGGACTATCAATTTCTGGTGCAATTCATCAGCAACGTGATACTTATTATCGGGTATTTAAAGATGCAGATGATGCTGAAAATCGGGCAGATGTGACACTTTTTGTTAAAACAATGTTGGAAATAATTGAAAGCGGCCAGGATCATGTTATTCGAGCACTGCAGGACTTGTCAGATGAATTAACAGCAGTGAGTGCGCAACTACAGCAGGTTGTTTCTGAAGAGGCCTTCCCAGTGGCTTACATTTTTGCACAGTCCAGTTTATTCGCAGGAAATGAGGAGCTGGGGATCAAAGACACTGAACTAATTGAAGTCTTAAATAAACGGAATAGTCGTCAGTTCTCACGCGCAGTGATTAAGCGGATCATCAATCAATTAGAGGATGAAAACATCATCGTTCGTGTTAAGAGTCGACCACTACAACATGTCCTAAGTAAGCAATTCAGAAAATAAAATGAGAAAATAATTAAAATTACCATTGCATTTTCATTTCCACCCACCTATAATACAATCAATACTTAAAAAACGTTGAGGAAAAAAGTAGTTCCCGTAGCGATGCGTAGTGAGTCACGGTTAGTGGAAAGTGGCCATCAAGCGGGGACGAAGATCATTTCCGAGTTCGATGCTGATATGTAGGTAATCGTGGTGGCCACCATTATTTGGCTAGCGGATGTTAGTCCGCGATGAGTGTGGCGGGCAACCGTCACAAAAAGGTGGTACCGTTCTACTTGTAGAGCCCTTTTCCCGTAGTGGGAGAAGGGCTCTTTTGACGTTTAAAACTAAAATTAAGTTGTGGAGGAATCAATATGGATAAGACAGTAACTAGCAAACCGCGCAGAAATCTTGGGCAATTATTAGTGGTAAGTTCCCTGATTTTTGGGATGTTCTTTGGTTCCGGCAACTTAATCTTCCCTGTACATCTGGGGCAAATGGCAGGGGGCCACTGGTTCACCGCAGCTCTCGGGTTCGCCATCTCCGGGTCATTATTCCCGTTATTGGCAATTCTGGCGGTCGTGGTCACCAAGAGTGACGGCCTCTACGATCTGGCCAAGCCGGTAGGTCGACACTACGCCGCGCTGTTCCTGGTCTTGGTTCACCTGACCATCGGCCCCTTCTTCGGGACACCCCGGACGGCCGCCACGGCGTATGAAATGGCGTTACAACCATTCTTGCCTAAACGATTCGACACGGTAGGAATGTTAGTTTTCACCGGATTATTCTTCGGCGCGGCTTACTTGCTGGCAACGCATCAAAATAATCTGGTCAAGGTTGTCGGTAAGTATTTGAACGCCGGATTCTTGGCGATGTTGGCCGTCATCTTCGTTGTGGCGTTCATCGATCCGATGGGTGGCTTGGATCATGCGGCCACGACGGCTTACCAGAGTAACGCGACGATCAGTGGGTTCCTGGAAGGCTACAACACGGTGGATGCTGTGGCATTGTTAGCTTTGAGTGTCACGTTTGTCCACGCCGTCCGCGGTTTAGGATACCACGATCGCGAGCTGACTAAACTGACGGCAAAGGCCGGGACACTGAGTATCGTCTTGGAAATCCTGATCTACTTTGGACTGGTTTTGCTGGGAGCGTTCAGTTTGAGTAAATTGACGTTGTCCGCCAACGGTGCGGTGGCCCTCTCACAAATTGTCGGTCACTACTTCACGCGATTTGGGACGGCCTTCCTGGGTGTTCTAGTCACGTTAGGGGTCTTCACCACGGCACTGGGTTTGGTTACGTCCTTTGCCCAAGACTTCCATAAATTATTCCCCAAGGTCAGCTACCTCAACTGGTTGCGGGTGACCACGTTTGTTTCCTTCTTGGTCGCTAATGCGGGGTTGAACACCATCATTGCCTGGTCGTTGCCCGTATTGATGCTGTTATACCCACTGTCCTTGGCCTTGATCTTAGCCTCATTGACCGTTGCCAAGCGGCCATACGCCGGAATTGTCTACAAGTTGACGATTGCCTTTACGGTAGTGCCAGCGGTCTTGGATATGTTGGCAAATTCACCACAGGTGGTCACCAGCTTTGGTCCGGTCGCCAGTGTCCTGAGCTTCTATCATCAGGTTGTCCCATTTGCCAGTCTGGGACTCGGCTGGTTGGTGCCAACATTCGTGGGCTTCGTTCTGGGTATCGTCTGGGGTCATCTTCGCTGGGCGAACGAACAGTCTACGGTGGTTGAAAAGTAGTTAATGTAAATGAAGATTTAGACATCGCACGGATTAATTTCCGGTGCGATGTTTTTAGTTTTCCTAAAGGCTGCGAAAAAAGTGAGACAATTTTGGGGGATTTTACATTAGTAGTAAGTGTAGAGGTAATTTTGGAGCGGTTCGATATTTGCTGAAAGCGAGTCATGGTATACTTTTACCAGAATAGTGTAGAGGTGGGAGAAATATGGGAGCTTCAGATTCAAATTGGAACTTTTCTGGTGTTATGCAGGAACTACGCGATTTACGGGACCAGCGTGGATGGCGCAAGTATCATACATTACCAGCTTTGGCCCGCGCGTTGTCGGTTGAAGCTGCAGAGGTTAATGAGATATTCCTATGGCAAAATGACCAAAGTGAACTATCTTCCAAAAAACAGGCTGATTTGAAGATGGAGCTAGCGGACACGCTCACTTACCTGTACTACATGTGCGATCAACTAGGGGTTGATCCTAATGAATTGGTTCATGAAAAGTTGAAAGTTAATCAAAATCGTCATTGGTCGTTTGATCAGAAATAGGGGAGGTGATAGTAATGGCAAAGCTTCCGCAACCCGTTATTCAGGAAGTTGATTTTAGTAAGGACGGTTTAGTCACTATTAGGCAGAAATCACAGGGAAATCAAGCGGAGCTATTACTTGAATTTCCGACCGTTTATCTGGTCTATGACGAAACTAAACCGGCTGCATATGACGTTTACGTTGGTGAAACGAATAATATTGAGCAGCGGACACAGCAGCACCTTCTTGATGATGTTCATCGCCGGCAGGATTGGAAATATCTGGCTGATAGTCGAAGCTCAAAGTTATTGGTTATTGGACATGAACACTTTAATAAATCGCTGACGTTAGATATTGAAAATAAAATGATGTTGTACATGTCGGGCGTTGCTAGTGTTAAACGCTTAAATAATCGTCGTGAAAATCAACAAAATAAGTATTATACGGCTGATGAAAGAGATACTATTTTTTCTAAGATTTGGCGAAAACTCAATCAATTTGATCAAAATCTATTTCCAGTAGAGTCGGTTATTCAGGACTCAGCATTATTCAAGGCGTCTCCATTTCATGCATTGACGACCGAACAGGAACATGCACGCGAGCTTATCTTGCGACGCATCGAGGCGGTATTGCGATCAAACAAGGGCCATCAATTAATTCTAGTTGAAGGTGAGGCGGGTTCCGGAAAGACGGTGTTGTTAAGCACACTATTCTATCAACTTTGGCAGTTAGGCCAGGATAAAAATTACTCGGATTTCAGTGTTAGTCAAAATTACTTATTAGTAAATCATGATGAGCAAGTTAAGGTTTATGACAACATTGCCCGGAAGCTGGGGATGGACACGACTCATGTTAGTAAACCAACGCGTTTTATTAACCAACATAGTGCTGAGGCACCTGCGGATATCGTTCTCGTGGATGAGGCGCATCTCTTATGGACTCAGGGGAAGCAGTCCTATCGCGGGAAAAATCAACTCAAAGATATTATAGATCGTGCAAAATTGACGGTGGCGGTATTTGATCCTAAGCAAATTTTAAAAACAGAAGAGTATTTGACCAGTAACGAAATTAAAGCTTTGGAAGCGAAGGTTGGTCAACAGGGGAATTTGATTAAATTTAAGACCCAAATGCGAATGAATGCTAGCGAGGCAACGACGATGTGGCTTCGTGAACTGATAGATCGACGAGTCGTTTCTAAGATTCCAAAGGATGACAACTATGATCTGCGCATATTCGATGATCCAGTAGAGATGTATGAAGCAATTAAACGTAAGTCAACCGATGAACAATCAGGATTATCGCGTGTGCTAGCAACGTTTGATTGGCCATACAAGAGTGGTAGTCAGGAAGTTGATTACGTGACGGTTGGCAATCTTTCGTTACCCTGGAATTTACAGTTGCCACTAGCACCAGAACAACGGGGGCAAGGAAAAAAGCTAGCGTGGGCAGAGCAGAATCAGACAATTGGTGAAGTTGGATCAACGTACACCATTCAAGGATTTGATTTGAATTATAGTGGGGTTATCATTGGCCCTTCGGTAAAATATCGTGATGGTAAGATTATTTATGATCCCAAGCTAAGTTCAAATAAGCGTGCCACGGAAAGACGGACGTTGTCGAGTGGTGAGAAGAACTTTGTTTACGAAGATTTGTTGCCGAATGAATTGAATGTTCTGTTGACACGTGGCGTCAATGGCTTGTACATTTATGCGGTAGATGATGAGCTTAGGTCGGTACTGCTGGCAGCTGCTGGCAAATGAGCAGTTATGGAAATATAAAAATTGCAGTGAAGTTAACTGAGCTCCGAAGTGTTGTAAATAATATTTGATGACTTTAAGGGAGGTTTCACCCATGCCCCAACTCTATTTTCTCTGTACCGGAAACTCGTGTCGAAGTCAAATGGCAGAAGGGTTTGCCCGTCAAATGGCCCCGCAAGATTGGCGAATCGCCAGTGCCGGTGTCGAACGGCACGGGTTAAATCCGCTAGCCGTCAAAGTTATGGCGGAACGGGGTGTCGACATCAGCCAGCACCAGTCCAAACTGATCGATAATGATTATCTACAGCACAGCGACGTGGTGGTGACGCTGTGTGGGGATGCCCGCGACAAGTGTCCAATGACACCGCCGACAGTCGCCAAGCGCCACTGGCCACTACCGGATCCCGCCCAAGTGACTGGCAGTGATGAGGAAGTTCTTGCTGTTTTCCGGCAGGTTCGGGATGATATTGAGGGTCGGGTTAAAGACTTGATTCAGACGCTAAGCTAGGTCAATCGTTGCTGCTAAAGTAATTGTGAAAGTAATTATGAAATTGAGCTATTGCGTCGTGGTTAGGTGTGCGAGAAGGCCTGACCACGATTTTTATGTTTAAGGTGGAGATACTCCCCCCAGTAACCTAATCACGGCACTAATCAGAAAAAATATGAACAAATTAGCAACAAACAGTTGATATTTCACAAGGTGTGGGCGATACTGGGGTTAGTTGGTTCACTGAACCATGATGCTAGTTTCTGTTATCGCTTCCAATCGAATTATCAATGAGTCAGCTAGATATCACGGTTAGTTGGTATTATTGCTGCACTAACAGTAACGACTTGAGAAGTGGTGCAAGAACGACCTAAGGAGGGATTTGGATGGTTCGTCGTAGTATGAATCGTAATCAGTTGCATGATCAGAACTTGAAGTTCGTTCTGCAGCAGATTTTTAATAACCATCCCACCTCGCGGATCGAGATTTCTCACCAGCTTCACCTAAATAAGTCAACGGTCTCATCGCTGTACAACACTCTGATGGCCGAAGGTTACTTGACGGAATTAGGCCTGGGGGAGGCTTCCACTGCGGGTGGGCGCAAGCCGACGTTAGTTGAGATCAACCAGAACTATGGGTACACGTTGACGTTTGATTTGGGATACCGGCACTTGCATGCGCTGGCAACACGGTTAGACGGTCACGTTTGGCAGTACGATCGGATTGAAACCAAGGATCAGTCGATTCATGAAATGGTCGCCCGCATTCAGCAATACATTGCGGATACGCAGGCCGCCGATACCAGCAGTAATGGCTTGCTGGGTATCTGCTTCTCCATTCACGGGATCGTGATGAATAATAAAGTGGTCACGTCACCCTTCATTAAAATGGATGGCGTTGATTTGGAACAGGTCTTTACGGACGCTTACCAGGTACCCGTTGTTTTGGAAAACGAAGCCAACCTGTCCGCCGTCTACGAACGTGACTTTAACGGTGCTCGGAACCTGAACAGTGCCGTCACCATCAGTATCCACCGTGGGATTGGGGCCGGGGTCATCTTGCACCGGGACCTCTTCCGTGGGGAACACGGGGATGCCGGTGAAATTGGACGGACGGTTGCCAGTCTGCAATTTGACGATGCCGGTAACGCCCGGCCAATTCACGCCGAAGATATCTGTTCGGAAGACGCCATCATTCAGCAGGTCGAGGAACGCAAGGGTTTGAGCAATCTTGACCGGGACGACATTGTCCGCCTGTACAAAGATGGCGATGCGGAAACGACGCGGATCTTGAAGACCTTTGTGACCGGGATTGCCGGGTTGATCTACAACACGATGCGGACTCTGGATCCCGATGCCTTCTTTCTCAACTCACCGTTAGTTGAGGAGTTGCCAGGTATTCTGGACGACATCCGGATTGCTTACCGGAAATTGTCCGAGAACGATGACCGAGGGATTGAGCTGACCAACAACGCACGTTTGGCCACGGTCCTAGGTGGGTGTTCTTTGATTACCCACCGCGTGCTGAACCTGAACGGGTACGAGTTGAACTTTACGCGGCCGAAAGCCAAAGATACCGAAATCTAAAGTGTAAATAACGTACAGAAAAAGCAATGGCTGACACGATGAATTTCGCGCCGACCATTGTTTTTTGAGTTGCTATCAAATTAATTACGTTTACGGAAACGAGCGGTAATCCCAATGAGACTGGCAAGCAGGAGTCCAAGACCAATCAGTGGGGAGGTGCGGTGCTCACTGGTTTGGGGAAGAGCTGGTTGGGATTGCTCAGTTAGTGTCATCGGCTTGAGATTTTTAGATGCTGTGGCTGGGCGTTGGGGATGTTTGTTCGTGACTGAAATCGTTGCGGCACCGTTACCGGGCGTAGGGAGAGCTTGTTGTGGTTTGACCGGTTTGATTGTGTCGGGCTGAGAAGAATCGGTGGGCGTCTCTGACGTTGAAGATGTATCACCGCCACCACTAGTGCTGAGTTGATGATACGTAACGGTGATAGTTTGGTCATGATTACCAAATGTACCGGTTGGATTATTTGTGGAAGTCAGCTGATAGCCCGTAAGTGTGGGGGTCGTGACGTGATAAGACGTACCAGGTTGACCAGTTAGTTTGGCATCGGTTAGTAATTGCCGACCCTGCTCGTCTTGGTAGTGGACGGTGACGGTCACGGTGCTGGCTGGGGTCACAGGTGGTGTGACTGGCTTCGTAGTATCTTTCTTGTAGTAAAGGGTAATTGTTTGGGCCTGATCAGTGAAGGTAATTGTGGTTGAAGTGTTTTTATTGCGTTCGGTATCGTAAGCGTACCCGGGTACCGCCAGTTGGTCCGGTGTTAGGGTGTAGGTATCGCCGGTTACTTTCCCTGTGCCAAGGGTCAGATCTGGTTTTATTGACGTAGAATTATCTTGGTCATTGCGATAGTGGATAGTAATGGGGGCTGCTGCGGTTGCGTTTGAATAAGGAATGAAGATAATGAATGATCCGCCCGTACTACACCATAAATTGGCACGTAGATAGTATCTGTGATTACCAGGAGTGGGAAGACCCATTGAAAACGGGTATCCACCATATGTACCGCCAAAGTGATATGTTACCTGAGAAGAGATAGAGTTGAAGGCAATACTACCGCCATCATCACTGAGCTGAAAGCCATCTGATGGCTCGCCTGAAAAATAAAGCTGAAATATGCTTTTACCAGAATTAGTACCAAGATGAAATTCTTGAATCATAATTTCTTTTTTTTCGAAACCATCTTCAATGGCAAAGGGCATGATAATTTTACTTTTAGAATTTTTAGGCAAATGTATTGGGAGGGCTACAGTAATCGCGTGGGTTGCGAGATTAACAAATTGACGTTGTGCATAATCGACTATAACTATTTGTTTTCTGATCTTTAACGATGTGATTTGATTGGCATCCAACATGGAAAAGTCAGCAATGCGATTGTTTGTGACATCAAGAGTCTTGAGATTTTTTAATTGAGCAAGAGGGGTTAAATCATGGATCTTATTTCCTGAGAGATCTAATGTTACTAAATTTTGAAGACAGTTCAATGGAGAAATATCAATGATATCACCCGAATTGCCAGATCCATTGGGCGAATATTCCAAATTAGTGTAGTCATCTTTTCCCCTCGTGTTGCCATAAGATAAATCTAAGGTTGTAAGATTGATAGCCCATTCGAGTCCCTTCAATGAGAAGGGGGTCTGTCCATCTACGAATGTCGTACTGCCGACTTTATGTTGTGAGGTCAGAGTGGTTAGCTTAGTCATGGCTTGGGGTGAGAGATCTGAGACACTTATTCCTAAAGCATCGGCAACCATCTTTTGTAATGTAGTGTTGGGCATCCATTCACTTATTGATTGACTTGGTGCGACCTGAACCTGGGGGTTAGGAGCAACCGGAGTTACAGGAGCAGGTGATGTTGCGGGGGGCGTGGACACTACTGGCTGTGGCTTTTCTGGTGTGGGTGATGCCAAGGAGGAGCGGCCGGTTGGCTTAGATGGTGGTAACGCCATAGTCGCCGTATGTACAGAACTAGATTTTTTTGGAGCTTCTTCAGAAGGTAGTTCTAAGTTGTCGCGATTATTAGTGTCCGTTGATGGTTCTTTAGGTGCTGCATCTTCAGGGATTTCAAGTTTATCAGGTTTGTGAGGCGTTGTGGGTGATTGTGATGTTTTGGGCGTATTTATTTCTCCGGTTGCGACTGGAGAATCGGCCGTTGTATCCGCATATACCACTGGATTGCTTAGCGTAAAGAGGACACCTGCCGAGATGAGACTGACAAAAATCCAATTCTTTCCGACTTTATACACTAACGAATTTTCCGATTTCTTATCGAGAGTAACCATAATTTCCTCCTTGATTTTTATCATCTACCTGTGTACGCCATTATTATAGCGTGTTTGCAACGGACAACCTATAATATACGTGAAAAAGTTTATCATAAAAACTTTTGTACATATGTCTTAATAAAATGACCTTGATTTCATGAGTACAAGCTACTGTTTGACGTTTCTTCATCGAAGATTGCTCTGACCACGAATCCATCAGGCTAAAAAAACGCAACAGATTTTCCAATACTATATAAAGGAAAAGGAACAAATCCGACCGAATCACTACGCCCCGTAAGCATCTCCTGAAATGCCGATCTACCGCCTTTAGAAATCGCTACCAATTTTTTAAATCTTTTTTTCGAAAACGCTTGCATTAACACAGAAACCTTGTATAATTGAATTTGTAAGTTGGTTGTCGCAACGAACTAACTAGGAGGGTTTTTATAAATTATGGCAGAAGAATATTGGAAAGGTATCGACAAGATTCAATACGTCGGTCATTCAGATAAAAAA
Source organism: Levilactobacillus fuyuanensis (assembly GCF_003946395.1). Lineage (GTDB taxonomy): Bacteria > Bacillota > Bacilli > Lactobacillales > Lactobacillaceae > Levilactobacillus > Levilactobacillus fuyuanensis. The sequence continues at coordinate 122,293 of NZ_RHNZ01000005.1, forward strand.
TCAGGTTTAGGCTTTCAGTACTACAATCCAGATGAAGTTATTGGTGGTAAGAAGATGCGCGATTGGTTACGGTTTGCCGTAGCTTACTGGCACACTTTCGATCAACGCTTAGTTGACCCATTCGGTGACGGTACTGCTCAACGTCCTTACGACAAGTACACTGATCCTATGGACTTGGCTTTAGCCAAGGTTGATGCTGCATTCGAATTTTACGACAAATTGGGTGTAGATTACCTTTGCTTCCACGATCGTGACTTAGCTCCAGAAGGCGACACGTTACGTGAAACTAACGCCAACTTGGACAAAGTTGTTGACAAGATCGTTGAATACCAAAAGACGAGTGGCATGAAGGTTCTGTGGAACACTTCAAACATGTTCACGAACGCTCGGTTCGTTGAAGGTGCCGCAACCTCACCATACGCTGACGTTTATGCTTACTGTGCCGCACAATTGAAGCACAGTTTGGAAATTGGTAAGCGTGTCGGCTCTGAAAACTATGTCTTCTGGGGTGGCCGTGAAGGTTACGAATCACTCTGGAACACTAACATGAAGGAAGAACAAGAACATGCAGCTAAGTTCTTCCACATGGCTAAAGACTACGCTAACGAAATTGGTTTCGATGCACAAATGTTGCTCGAACCAAAGCCAAAGGAACCAACGACTCACCAATACGACTTCGATGCCGCAACCACTATCGCATTCATGAAGGAATACGATTTGGACAAAGACTTCAAGTTGAACTTGGAAGGTAACCATGCTAACTTGGCTGGCCACACTTACCAACACGAAATCCGTGTTGCTCGTGAAGCAGGCTTGTTAGGTTCATTGGATGCTAACCAAGGTGACAAGTTGATCGGCTGGGATATTGATGAATACCCATCTAACTTGTACGAAACGACTGCTGCTATGTCAGAAGTTGTTGACAACGGGAGTATCGGCCCTCGCGGTGGTTTGAACTTCGATGCTAAGCCTCGTCGTTCATCATTCGCCCCAGAAGACCTCTTCTACGGCCACATTGTAGGTATGGATAGCTTTGCTGCCGGCTTACGTGTTGCTGTTGCTATGAAGGAAGACGGCTTCTTGGACAACTTACGTAAGAACCGTTACAGCTCTTACGAATCAGGTATCGGTGCTGATATCGAAAGCGGCAAGGCTGACTTCAAGTCCCTTGAAAAGTACGCTATCGACATGCCACAATCACAATTGATTGCTGCTACGCACTCAGATCACTTGGAAGAAGTCAAGGATACAATCAACCATTACATCATTGACACTTTGAGCAAGTAATCTCGCGTTCTGCGAAATAAAATATCAATAGAATGGCGGACGGACGGTGTGTTCGTCCGCCATTTTTATAACCAACGGGTTTTGTATGGCCTGAGTCTGGCCGCCTTGCCGGGTGGTGAAAATAGGCTGGAACGCTGGGGCGGACGTCCGGAGCCAAAGTGCGGTCTCCGGGCTTGCTTTGAACCTCTGAGAACCGAGTTTCAAAGGCACCAATTCTCTAAGCAGCAAAGTAACGCTACTAAGAGAATTCCCACGGCTGAGCTTATTTTCACCACCCTCACGGCTAACTTAGATCGACCAAGTAGAATACGTTGGTTAGTCAAGCCTAGGTTGTGTGGATTATGAAATGGTCTACTGATTAATCGGCTTGCTGATAGTATGACATTAATAAAATAAACGAAACGACAATTAGGAGGAATGACCGATGGGGAAGTACGTTCTCGGTGTTGACCTAGGAACGAGTGCCGTTAAGGTTTCCGCACTAGATCACAGTGGGCAGATTGTCGCCCAAGAGAGTTTTGATTATGATTTGATTCAGAAGAAGCCTGGCTACAACGAACAGAATCCAGAGGACTGGGTTTCTGGCACGACCGTTGCGATTGTGCGTTTGATTTTAAACGATCACTTAACGGCCAGCGACATTGAAGGCTTGAGCTTTTCCGGGCAAATGCACGGGTTAGTTCTGCTGGATAAGGACAAGAAGGTTCTGCGGCCATCCATTCTGTGGAATGATACGCGGAGCACGCCACAACGTGAAGAAATCGAAGCCAAGATGGGTGACGAATTCGTTGATATTACGCGGAACCAACCACTGGAAGGGTTCACGTTAACCAAGCTGTTGTGGGTTAAGGAAAACGAACCAGATATCTGGGCTCAGGCCAAGTACTTTGTTCTGCCTAAGGATTACGTGCGCTACCGCATGACTGGCAACCTGGCTATGGATTATTCCGATGCCACTGGGACCGTTCTGCTCGACGTTGCTAAGGGCGAATGGAGCAAGAAGATTTGTGATACCTTCGATATTCCAATGAGCATGTGTCCACCATTGATCAAGTCTGTTGATTTCGCTGGGACGGTTACGCCGGCCTATGCCGAATTCTCTGGCTTGACCACGGACACCAAAGTCTTTGGTGGGGCCGCCGACAATGCCGCCGGGGCCGTTGGTGCTGGGATTTTACACCCCAACATGGTCTTATCCAGTATCGGGACATCCGGTGTTGTCTTGAAGTATGAAGACACGCCTGACGTAAATTACCATGGTGTCGTGCAATTCGAAGACCACGCTATTCCTGACAAATACTACTCCATGGGGGTTACTTTAGCCGCTGGGTACTCACTCAGCTGGTTCAAGAAGACCTTCGCACCAAACGAAGACTTCACGGACTTCGTGTCGAGTGCTGCTAAGTCCACGGTCGGGGCAAATGGGTTGCTCTACACCCCTTACATTGTGGGTGAACGGGCACCATATGCCGACGCTGACATCCGGGGGAGCTTTACCGGGGTCGATGGCACACACAAGCGCTACGACTTCGTTCGGGCCGTTCTGGAAGGCATCGTCTTCTCCTTCAGAGACTTGTTCGATATCTATGAAGAAAACGGTGGGGACTTCGATACGGTCGTTTCCATCGGTGGTGGGGCTAAGAGCCCACTCTGGCTACAGATCCAAGCCGACATCTTTAACCGTAAAGTTGTCAGCTTGAAGAACGAACAGGGTCCTGGCATGGGGGCAGCGATGATTGCCGCCACTGGCCTGGGCTGGTTCGATTCCTTACAGGACTGTGCTGAAACCTTCGTTCACTTCGGCAAGGCTTACGAACCAAACCCAGAGAACGCGGCTAAATATGCTAAAATGCACAAGATCTACAAGCAGGTCTACCAACAAACGAAGAGCATTAGTGCTCAGCTGTTGGATTACCGGCGTAAAGAACTTTAAGATGAATTATCGGAAGGTGTGGGAGAAATCCTGCACCTTTTTTGTCGGCCAAATGGTCATCTCACCTTTTAGCGGATTGACTATGGTCTGTAAATCTTCCAACAGTGACAGAACGTTCACTGAACTTTCAAAATAGTAAATATGAGTGGTAGCTACCGGCCTTTTACTAAACAATTCGGCGATGAAACCAAGTGATTACTAAAACTTAACCGAAATTAATCAATTGTCTAGAAAACGCTTTCATTTTGATGAACAGCGTGCTATGATAGGCTCATGGTTGGTTGGGGTTATCAACCAACCAGCGTTAACCAACTTACATTTTTCAGCTATACTTTCTCTACATACTGCCACTGCTGACATGACGGCGCTTGCCGTACTAAGGAGCGATATCTATGCGAAAAGTTTCGACCGGATTTGTTTACTTTTTCGGTGCATTAGGTGGATTGCTGTTTGGGTATGATACCGGGGTTATTTCCGGGGCCATTCTGTTTATCCAGAAACAAATGCACCTGGGTTCTTGGCAACAAGGTTGGGTTGTAAGTGCTGTGCTCTTGGGAGCCATCTTAGGGGCCGCCATTATTGGACCATCCTCTGACCGTTTTGGTCGGCGGAAGTTACTGTTATTATCTGCAATTATTTTCTTCGTTGGGGCGTTAGGTTCCGGGTTTGCTGCGGGATTCTGGACCCTGATTATTTCACGGGTGATCTTGGGGATGGCCGTTGGTGCCGCTTCCGCCTTGATCCCAACGTACTTGGCTGAATTATCGCCTGCCGATCAACGGGGGAAGATGTCTAGTCTGTTCCAACTGATGGTTATGACGGGGATTCTGTTCGCCTACATCACCAACTATGCCTGGGCCGGCATTGCCACCGGATGGCGTTGGATGTTAGGGTTCGCTGCAATTCCTGCCGCACTGTTGTTCTTAGGTGGGTTAGTCCTCCCCGAAAGTCCTCGGTTCTTAGTGAAGATGGGGCACTCTGACCAAGCGCGTGAAGTTTTGGATACCATGAACAAGCACAACACGCCGATCGTTGATAAGGAACTGTCTCAGATTGAAGAACAAGCCAAGATGAAGAATGGTGGTTGGACTGAACTCTTTGGTAAGATGGTTCGACCTTCCCTGATTATTGGATTGGGTCTGGCCATCTTCCAACAAGTCATGGGGTGTAATACGGTGCTGTACTACGCGCCAACCATCTTTACCGATGTTGGTTTTGGGGTTAACGCCGCGTTACTGGCTCATATCGGGATCGGGATCTTTAACGTGATTGTGACGGCGATTGCCGTGATGATCATGGATAAAATTGACCGGAAGAAGATGCTGATTGGTGGGGCCATCGGGATGGGGGTTTCCCTGTTCGTCATGAGTATCGGGATGAAGTTCTCCGGTGGTTCGCAAGCCGCAGCTATCATCTCCGTAATCGCTTTGACCATCTACATTGCTTTCTTCTCCGCAACTTGGGGTCCGGTTATGTGGGTGATGATTGGTGAAGTCTTCCCACTGAACATTCGTGGGCTGGGGAATTCCTTCTCCAGTGTGATTAACTGGTCTGCCAACATGGTTGTTTCCCTGACGTTCCCCGCATTGCTGAACTTCTTTGGAACCGGGAGCCTGTTCATCGGTTACGGAGTCCTTTGCTTCCTGTCCATCTGGTTCGTGAAGGTCAAGGTCTTCGAAACGCGGAACCGTTCGCTGGAAGAAATCGAAGCAACGTTACGGGAAAAAGCCGGTGTCGGCGAAGAAAATTTGAGTTCTGCTAAATAAGTGAGCTAACCGAGGGACCATTCCGGTGAGGATGGTCTCTTTTTTGGGGGGAACGGTAATTTTTAGAAAACTGTGACTGCATTTAGGCTAGTCACAAAGACTGGTTGGACGAGGGGGACTGGTGATTTGACCAACTATTCAGGATAACTATCCAAAAAAACGGATATTTCTGCAAACAATTAGAGACTGATTCGACTACACTAATAAATGTAAGCGCTTCATTAAAGTGCAATGCGGACGACTGGCCAGTAACCAAGTACGTGATAGATAGTTGGTCGTCCATGTATATACTGAATATTGAGGAGGCATTCAATCGTGAAAATTTATGTTGATGCAAAAGCCATCCATGATGGTAACGGGACCAAGAAGGCACCATTTAAACAAATTAATGAGGCTGCGCAGGTTGCCCAGCCAGGTGATAAGGTGCTCGTCTTCCCTGGGACCTATCGGGAATACGTTAACCCTAAGAATGGTGGGACGGACGATGACCGGATTACCTATCGGAGTGTTGAACCCTTAAAGGCCATCATTACGGGTGCTGAAGCCGTTAAGAACTGGCAACAATACCAAGGTAATGTTTGGGTCGCTCGGATCAATAACGGGTTGTTCGGCTCGTATAATCCATATACCGAATTTGTTATGGGTGACTGGTACTTCGGACCGGTGAACAAGCATACCGGTGCGGTCTACATGAACGATCGTCAATTCTACGAAACCACGTCATTGGAAGACTGTATTGAAGCGAAAGTTTATGGCCGTTCATGGGAACGGAAGAATTCCGTTTACAAGTGGTATACCGAACAGGATACCGGCCGGAATGAAACGGTTATTTACGCTAACTTCCAAGGCAAGAATCCTAACAAAGAAACGGTTGAAATCAACGTTCGGCGTGAAGTCTTCATGCCACAAGAGACAGGCATCAATAACATTACGGTTAGTGGTTTCAATGTCAACAAAGCGGCTACGACTTGGGCACCGCCTGCATCTTATCAAGATGGGATGATCGGACCACATTGGTCTCGCGGCTGGATTATTGAAGACTGTGACATTAGCCATAGTCGGTGTGCCGGTATTTCCTTAGGGAAGTACGAAGATCCGGTGAATAACCAATACTTTACTTACAAGCATGTGAAGAGTCCAACTCAAATGGAACGGGACGCAGTTTGTCGCGGTCAATACCATGGTTGGCTGAAGGAAAACATCGGCCATCACATCATCCGTCGCAACAACATTCACCACTGTGAACAAGACGGAATCGTTGGTCGTCAAGGTGGGGTCTTCAGTATTATCGAAGACAACCACATTCACGACATCAACAACATGCAAGAATTAGCTGGTGCTGAAATCGCCGGGATTAAGATGCACGCCGCTATCGACGTCATTATCCGCCGTAACCACATCAACGATTGCACGATGGGTATCTGGACCGACTGGGAAGCGCAAGGAACCCGGATCACGCAAAATCTGTTGGATCACAACTATGCGCCAACTGGCACTGCAGAACGGATCGTTGGGGCGATGCAAAGCCAAGACATCTTCGTTGAAGTTGGTCATGGGCCAACCTTGATCGATAACAACCTGCTGTTGTCTAAAGCATCATTACGGTTGGCAACACAGGGTGTCGCCTGCGTTCACAATCTGATATTGGGATCCATTACCTCCATTGGGGCCAACACGGACTTCACTGTAGATGGCAAGAACCAACCACGGTTCACACCTTATCACATTCAACACCGAACTGAAGTTGCCGGCTTTATGACGATCCTCCACGGGGATGACCGCTTCTACAACAACATCTTCGTTCAGAACTGGCCAGTTGAAAAACCAGAAGAGGAGACGGTTGTTGATCGTGAACACGAAGATACGGAACAAGTTGGGACCAATGGCTTCGATGAGTATCCAACCTACGACGAATGGTATGCCCAATTCAAGAACGTCAACGGGACGTTTGCCAAGGAAACCGATATGTTTGACTTGATGAGTGCCCATTATGGTCATTTGCCAGTCTGGGCTGCCGGGAATGTTTACTTCAACGGGGCTAAGGCTTGGAAGAAGGAAACGGATAACCTGGTCAACACCAGCGACAAAGTTTCCGTCGAATTGGTCGAAGATGGCGACAAGGTTGCTTTGAAGACCAACCTGTATGACCTGATTGGGGACTACTACGAAGGTGTGATTACGACCGACACCTTGGGTGAAGCCTTCGAGCCAGAACAACGTTACGAACAACCAAATGGTGATGACATCATCTTTAACGAGGATTACTTCGGTAACCATCGTGGGGTTTCAACTGTTCCAGGACCATTCGTATCAGGCAAGGATGCGGATGAAAGTCTTTGGAAAGACTAAGTAATTAAAATATTCATATTTCAAAGCAACATGATTTTTGTGTTGCAGTTGGGATTCTTACTAGGAAGAAATTCTAGTGAGAATCTTTTTTACGCGTTATCATCAGCTTAACTATCCTGTATGTATTTTTAACAATCTTTCTGTACAGGTTGTGTAAAGGTCGGGATTGTTATGGCTAAACGTTGACTGATAGGAAATGGATCATGGCAGATAAAACCGGATGAATCATTTAATCAGTGAAATGAAAATAGTATATTAGCTTTCACGGCTTTAGCAATCGTTGTGAATAATCTAACTTTTTCTGGTAAACGCTTTCAAAAATACAATGTAAGTGCTATCATAGATAACGTAGTTGGTTGCCGCAATCAACCAACGAGAAAATTACCAACTTACATATTGCATAATTCTGGCGGCGAAAACCGTGAAAAGGAAGTAATATAATGCGAAAGGTTTCGACTGGTTTCGTTTACTTCTTCGGTGCCCTTGGTGGACTTCTCTTTGGGTATGATACCGGGGTAATTTCAGGAGCTATTCTCTTTATTCAGAAACAAATGCACTTAGGTTCTTGGCAACAAGGCTGGGTCGTAAGTGCCGTACTGTTGGGTGCCGTTTTGGGTGCCGCAATCATCGGACCATCTTCTGACCGATTTGGTCGGCGGAAGCTCTTACTGTTATCTGCTATTATCTTCTTCATTGGGGCTTTAGGCTCTGCGTTCTCACCAGAGTTCTGGACGCTGATTGTGTCACGGATCATCTTAGGGATGGCCGTTGGTGCCGCCTCTGCCTTGATTCCAACGTACTTGGCTGAATTGTCACCTGCTGATAAGCGTGGGACCATGTCCAGTCTGTTCCAGTTGATGGTTATGACCGGTATTCTGTTCGCCTACATCACCAACTACTCCTTCTCTGGCATGTACACTGGCTGGCGTTGGATGTTAGGGTTTGCTGCTATTCCAGCCGCACTGTTGTTCTTAGGTGGGTTGGTCTTACCAGAAAGTCCTCGTTTCTTAGTCAAGATGGGTCACATTGACACCGCTCGTGAAGTCTTGGATACCATGAACAAACACAATACCAAGGCCGTTGACAAAGAACTTGTGCAAATTCAAGAACAAGCCAAAATCGTCAGTGGTGGCTGGACTGAACTCTTCAGTAAGATGGTTCGTCCTTCACTCATCATTGGTTTAGGTTTAGCTATTTTCCAACAAGTCATGGGTTGCAACACCGTGTTGTACTACGCACCAACCATCTTTACTGATGTTGGTTTCGGGGTCAACGCCGCCTTACTTGCCCACATTGGGATTGGGATCTTCAACGTTATCGTTACTGCCGTGGCCGTTATGATCATGGATAAAGTTGACCGTAAGAAGATGCTGATCTACGGGGCCATTGGGATGGCCGTTTCATTGTTCGTCATGAGCTTCGGGATGAAGTTCTCCGGTGGTTCTCATGCCGCTGCAATTATCTCCGTCATCGCCTTGACCATCTACATTGCCTTCTTCTCTGCAACTTGGGGTCCTGTAATGTGGGTTATGATTGGTGAAGTCTTCCCATTGAACATTCGTGGGTTAGGGAACTCCTTCTCCAGTGTTATCAACTGGGGTGCTAACATGGTCGTTTCCTTGACGTTCCCATCCTTACTGGACTTCTTCGGTACTGGGAGCTTGTTCATCGGTTACGGTGTGCTTTGCTTGTTCGCTATCTGGTTTGTTCATGCCAAGGTCTTCGAAACGCGGAACCGTTCTCTGGAAGAGATCGAAGCTACGTTACGTGCCAAGGCTGGTGAACCAGAAACCGCTCACGCTACGAAATAATTTAAATCATGTTTGAAATGAGGTTGTTCCTGAGAGGGCAACCTCTTTTTATTGTCGTCGAATAAGGTAACTTTACCGGACGCAGATGTTGTTTTCACCTTGATTCTGTACAGATTGTGTAAAGGTCAATATGATATTTGTAATAACGGGGAAGTGACGGGTTTTAGCCGCAGTCAGTCGTCGAAAAATGCTATACTGATGGGGACTTAATCAAACCATTTAGGGGTGACATGATGATTGCTGAATTTGAAGACTATCTTGCTAAAATTGAAGACGTTGAGCACCAAGCCCGTGTCCGCGAGGTTTTGAACTGGGTGCAGACATCCTTCCCACAGTTGGAACAGCGGTATGCGTGGAATCAGCCGATGTTTACTGACCACGGCACGTTTATCATTGGCTTTAGTGTCGCCAAGCCACACATGGCTTTTGCACCAGAAGGCGTTGTCATGACGCAGTTTGCCGATCAGATTGCCGCTGCCCACTATAATCCCGGCAAGAAGTTTGGCCGCATCAAGTGGACCCAACCAGTCGATTACGACTTGCTCCATCAGATGATTGCCTTTAACATTGCTGATAAGGCCGATTGTGAGACCTTTTGGCGTAAATAATTGCGTGCGGGTTGGGTGTCCCTGAGGGGATACGCGGTCCGTTTTTGTTCGGATATTAAATAATTTCTGCAAGCGAAATTTACATTTTGGGTGGCCCAATTATCAACTGGTAAATGGTACAATGAAAAATGAGAAAGCTACCTGGAGATATTTGGGTAGCAAATACGATGCAAGTAAGCCCAGTACAGGTTATCAGGGGACAGCTTTAGCAGAGCTTACGACGGAGTAGCTTGAGTTCGGGGAGATTTTAGAAAAATGCGACGAGAAAGATTGCGATTTAACCACTGGCGCAATCCCGTTTTGACGGGGATCATTGCCCTTGCTTTGGTGGCCAGTTTATTTGCGATCCGTGGGGTGACGCCCTTTGGCGACCATAACCTGCTGATCGGTGATTTGGGAACACAGTACATTCCTTTTTTTACAGACTTTACGCGCCTGATTCGCAGTCATGCCTGGGATCTATTTAATTTTCATCAAGCCCTAGGAACCAGTTGGGTACCGACGATTGCGTACTATTTATTAAGTCCGTTCAATTTGCTCCTGATTTTCTTTAAGACGAGTCAGATTCCGATTGCCATGGCCGTGATTATCATGCTGAAGATTGCGACAATTGCTGGGACCATGACTTTTTATCTGCAAGAACATTGGCGGACGCAACAGCTATTTACCGGTGTCTTCGGGTTGGCCTTTGCGTTCAGTGGCTTTGTTGCCCTGAACTTCTTTAATTTGATGTGGTTGGACGCTTTGATCTTCTTACCACTGGTTGCCTGGGGGATTGATCGTCTCGTAATTACGGGGCGCACTGGCGGCTACTTTGGCTGGCTACTGGTCAGTGTCTTGACAGATTACTACTTGGGGTACATGACCTGCTTGTTTATTGTGGCGTACTTCGTGTATATGCTGACGGCTGAATGGCCGGTTGGACAATCGGTACGGAAATGGTTCCATGAGAAGCACCGCATCTGCTATCGCTTCATTGGGGCCTCCTTACTGAGTGTCGGTACGACGCTAGTAATCCTTTTACCGACCGTTCTGGGCATGCTAACGACGCCTAAAACGCAGGGACAAGCGGGAAATTTTCATTTGATTCCGATGTTTGGCCTCGAGTTCTTTAACCAGTTGGGCGTAGGTGCCGGTGATTACCTACAACGGCTGAGCCATGGTCCAGCAATCTTTTCGTCATCGTTGGTGGCCTTACTAGCGATCACGTATTTTGGATTGCCGCAGATTAAAACACGCGCTAAGGTCCGGGCAGCCGCGCTACTTGTCTTTCTATTCCTAGGCATGTGGTTACGGGGGTTCAACACGGTCTGGCATTTAATGACGCCGCCTTCTGGCTATCCATTCCGTAACAGTTTCTTCTTTAGTTTCGTCCTGATCTTAATTGCCAGTAGCGCGTGGCAGGCGGGTTTGTCCCAGCTGTCTCGTCGTTGGCGGTGGGGCACGCCGTTGATTCTCGGCATCTTGATGTTACTGGGATGTTGGATGATTCCACTGATGCAGACGTGGACCCAGTCTGACTATTACGCCAGTCTGCAGCCAATTAACTGGTCAGCTGTATGGACGAGTCTCGCTATTTTGGCAGTAACGGCCGGCCTTCTGTGGTTTGGAAACGTACCGCCAGTCTGGTTGGGCGTGGTTGTCGTTATCGAGCTATTTGTAAACTTTAGCTTTGCACTGGTTGGCATTGATTACGGGAGTCAGCAGCGTTACGCCAAGGCTTACAATGAATCTGTTCAGCGTCTCCAGCCGGTGACGACAACGTCTAAGCTCTATCGTATTCGTAACGATGCACCGACCGTGGCACCTGGATTTCAGCATCACTACAATCCTTATAATGATGCGATGTGGTTGGGATATAACGGGACCGGTGCGTATAGTTCGACAACGCCGGCCAACACGATGACCATGGCTAAACAACTTGGGCTCTATACGCGAGATGCCCGTCGGCTCAGTAATCAGGGCTTTACGCCGGTGACCGAAATGCTCTTCGGGGTACGTAACAAGTTGACGAAGGACGAAAACGTTCGCGTGGGTAGTTACAGCGGGATGGGGTTTGCCGTCAGTTCACGCCTCCTCAAGGTGAAGCTGACAGCTAATGCGCTGACGAATCAAGAAAGTATTCTCCAAGCATTACGGCCCAGTCAACATGCTTACTTTGTGCCGGTGATGGCGGGGCATGATCAGGTCAAAGCGATTTGGCGGATCAACAATCATCCCACCAACTTCGTCTACAATCATGTTTGGCACGTGACGCCTCGGGCTACCGGACGGGTCTATCTCTTTGATCCGACCAGCGCCAGCAAGTATTCTACGATGAGTGTCAATGGCCATAATGTGGCGCCGAAGATGCTGACCGATGGAAATACCAGCATGATCAATCTGGGGGAGTACCGGCAAGGTGAAGCATTGACCATTAAATACGCCAGCAATCGGCCCACGCCGAAGGTCTTAGCGGTAGCAACCCTACCCGCCAACCGCATGGCGGCGGTCCATCAGGCCGTCAGTGCCCATGCGTTGCGGTTACGGCAGCATCGCGGGCATTTACGGACCAATTATCAAGGTGTTATCGAAGCCACGCCTAACAAGCGCTGGGCTTACCTGAGCCTGCCGCAGGACAGCGGTTGGCGCATCACGGTGAATGATCAGTCAGTTAAGACCCGCACGGTACTCGGCGATATGACTGCAGTCCCACTGACGCCGGGCCAGAACCGAGTCGTCATCAGTTATCATGTGCCAGGCGGCTGGGTCGGTCTCGCAGCCAGCATCGGCTGTGCGGTCAGCTATGGGACGTTGTGGTATCGTAAACGGTTGTAAATGTAAATTGAAAAATAGTGACATAAAAAGGATGATGTTTCTCCAGAAGTTTGGAGAAGCACCATCCTTTTATACAATAATTTGAAAAATATACAATTAGAGTTTTGGCTGATCTTGGTTCTTAACGGCAACTTGCTTGGTATCAACGGGGTTACCCGCTTCGTCGGTCCGAATGACCATGACGTCAACGTCGGCCATCCGACTGACATAGGCAGTCACGGAGCCTTCGACCATCCGAGCCACGGCACTCATCCCGGTGGCGCCCAGCATGATTAAGTCATTCTGGTGGTCGCGGACGAATTCGTGAGCGATGACCGTCTTGGGATTGCCGAACCGCACGTGAATGTCGAGGTCGGTAAAACCAGTAGCAGCTTTGGTCGTTTCGACCAATGAGGTCAGATAAGAGGTGGCGTCCGTTGCCAATTCGTGAATCACGCTGCCCGGCATGGAACCACTGGCGTAGAAGCCGTAGTGGTTGATCCGCAAGACGTTGAGCAGATCAACGTGGGCGTGGTTGCGTTGGGCCACGGTCACTGCCTTCTTTAGGGCCAGTTCCGCTTGAATGGAGCCGTCCACGGGCACTAAGATCTGTTGGTATTGTTGTCCCATAATTAGCCTTCTTCTTTGAGCTGAGTTGTCTAGACGCGACCACGTAAGGTAATAGTGGCGGTGTCGAGAACGTGGCCATTGATTTGATGGAGGAGGTCATTTAACCAGAAGCCATCGGCCAAGTCGAGTTTGGTATTCAATGCATAAACGGTCAGACTGTAGTCATGATCCTCATTTGGTGGGAACGGCCCGGTGTAATTCTGGTAAACGGCGGGGTCGGTGTTGCCGATCAGTGAGCCACCATTACTGTTACGGCCGTGGACGTGGGGAATGGCGTTGGTCCGGGAGACGTCCATTGGAATCTCGCGCGTCGTCCCAGGAAAGTTAGCGGCGACCCAGTGAATCCAAGGAAAACCACTAACGGGAACGGCATCGAAATCAATGAGGTTCAGCGCTAGCGTTTGAGTCTTCTTCGGTATCTTGTGAAGCTTGATGGGGAACGACTTGACGGGTTGTCCGCCATAGACGTCATCACCCGTGGCGTACTTGCTAAATTCATCGGCTAAGTAGCCATTTTCTTCGGTTGGCACAACGATTCGCATGAAATCCCTCCTAGATATATCTAACACTCTTCATTATACCGCAGTCAAACGCCAGTCGCGAATATTCATGAATAATGTATAAAAATGCGAATAAATAGAATATAACTAATATAATTACAAAAATGGCTTGACTTTTGCACAAAAGGGCGTATGCTAATAACAACTTAACGAAACGACGAAAGGATTGACGCGGATGACTCCTCAAGCAAAGATTGCCATTTTACAGCATTTGATTCAGATTCCCTCAGTAAACGACCACGAGGCCCAGGTAGCGGACTATATTGCTAGCCTGTTTGCCCCGTATCCCCAAGCAAAGATCGAGAAAGTAACTTATGCCAATGGCCGTGACAATCTGGTCGTGACGATTGGCCATGAAGGCCCGCAATTGGGACTTTCTGGGCACATGGATGTCGTTGCTGCCGGGGACGAATCCGCTTGGACGCACGCTCCATTTGCCGGTGAGGTCGTGGGTGATCAACTGTTTGGCCGGGGCGCTTCCGACATGAAGAGTGGACTCGCGGCTATCGTGATTACGATGCTGGAATTCTTGGAACAGGGTACACAATTGCCCGGGAGTATTCGGTTACTAGCTACAGTGGGCGAAGAGACCGGTGAATATGGCGCAGGTCAACTGACGGATGAAGGCTACGCGGATAACCTGGCCGGCCTGGTCATTGCCGAACCCAGCGGCTTAGACAATGTGGTCTACACGGCGCGGGGCGTCATTGACTACAAGGTCGTTTCTACCGGGAAAGGTGTCCACAGTGCGCAGCCTGAAAATGGCATCAACGCCATTGATAATCTGATGAAATTCTATAACGCGGTGGGGCCGTTGATGGCCAAGCATACCAAGACCGATCCCGTTTTAGGTGGCTTGCTACACAACGTGGACCTGATCTCCGGGGGCGAACAGATTAATTCAATTCCCGCCCATGCCGAACTGATGGCCAATATGCGGACGATTCCTGCCTATCCAAACCAAGTGATTTACGATGAGTTAGAGAGCTTGATTGCTGAGCTGAATAAAGAGGATGGGGTACAACTCGACCTCAGTTATAGCTTCCCCGAAGAGGCAATTCCGGGTGATCCCCAGGCCCCACTGGTTCAACTAGCCAAGCAGATCAGCGATAAAGTTTGCGGTCACGATACGCAGGTCGTCGGTTCCGGTGGCGCCAACGATGGGGCAGAGTTCTTGCGGGCCAAGGCCGACTTCACCAGTATTGAAATTGGTCCTGGAAGCAATACATCTCATCAGATTGACGAGTACATTTCCATCAAGGAGTATTTGCAGGCTATCGATTTCTATGAAGCTTTGGTGCCCGCCTTCTTGCAACAAGCACAAAAGCCAGAGAGTGTTATTGAATAATTGATTAAAATTAGGGATGGTGATTACCGCTAAGTCGGGGTAATCACCATTTTTGTGTGGCAACGATTGCGCAAAGTGATGGCGGAAAATTATTAAGTTTACATATAGAAACTAGCAAACTGGTTAAATTGACTTCCTGAGGCTGGTAATTCTGAGAGATGCGCCTATATTAAGATGTAATTGTGATTGGGGGAGTGGAAAGGCCATGGCAAAACGGAGACCACGACTAATCGTCTACCACGTGGGGGTCACGCTATTGACGCTGATCTCCGTTGGCACGGTACTACTATTGTTAATGGGATGGGGCAACGCGACTGTTGAAATGACAATCATTAACAGTCTGTTGGTGGTGTTCGCCATTGACTATGTGACTCGGCTGGTGTTGACTAGGAATCGTAAAATTTTTCTCGTCCAGTCGGCATTCGATCTGTTGGGGATCATTCCCCTTCACCCGGTATTTGCGTTCTTTCGGTTGGGCCGACTGGTTCGGTTGATTCGTTACCACCACTTGTTTTGGCGGCTAAGAATCAACAGCAAGTGGACGCGGGCCTACCATCAGTTTATTTATAAGACCGGTTTCATTTATTTGTTTTCTTTCAGTGTGACCATCATCGTTATCAGTGCCTTTCTCTTCTCCCTGACCGAGAAACAGAGCCTGGCAAGCGCCCTGTGGTGGGCCATCACAACGGCCACCACGGTAGGCTACGGGGATGAGACGCCCCACACAGCTTTTGGTAAAATCATTGCCAGCGTCCTGATGATCGGTGGCGTCGGATTCATTGGGTTGTTGACCAGTACCATTAGTGGGTTCTTCACGGCCAGAGGTCAGCAGATGGCGGCCAGTCAAGAAGACCACGAGCAGGCCGATCTCGACCAATTATTAGCGAAAATCGAGACGCTATCGACCAAGGTCGATGACTTGCAGCGTCAGCTCGAGGCGACGACGCGGCAGAAGAAGGAATAGGCGACCACGTGCGCCAAGAGCTTGAGTGCTCTTAACCACAACAAAAAAACGCGGACGCTCTTGTGAGCGCCGCGTTTAACGGACAAACTGTAAATTATAGTTTCCCTGACCATCCGATGTGATCGTATAGGTCGTGTAGCCCGCCTGCAACCATTGATTCTTAGAAGCCTGGGCCCAACTCTGGGCGTCTTCGACGGAAGAGAAGGTGTGGACAGAATCGAACGATGTTGGGCTTTGGTTGCTTGATGATGAGCTTGACGTACTCGAGCTGCTAGCGTTAGACGACTTGGTCTGCGCCTGGTTGAGTAGTTTTTGTTCGCGTGCTTGAACGGCACTATTGGATTCATCATTGATGGCATTCTGTAGCTTTTGTTTTTGCGAAACGGTAAGGCCATTATCGTTGTAGTCATCATACTTGGCTTTAAAACTCTCGTAGGCGGTCTGCTCGGAAACGGACGATGCCTTGGCTACGAGAGAGGCACTGTTGCTCGATGACGAGACGGTATTGGATGCGGAATTGTTATGGTGAGTGATGCCTAAGACTAACAGGATAGCGATGGCCAACGTTAATAACGTCATGACCCACGGCCACCAGCGCCGCGGCTTTCGTGGCCGTTGACGCATAGGGCGGTTAGGATCTTGATTAAAATTATACCGTTGTACGCGTGATTTTGGTTCTTGGTTGTTCAACTGAAAAACCTCCATGTCAGAAACGGTGTGAAAAAACAAGCTTGCCGCCAGGACGACAAACTACCACACCCTCCATAGTAACGCAAAACGGGTGCAGAAGAAAATTTTAGCCCTAAATTTTACTTTTTATCCAGCTTTCTTACCGCGAAAACTGCCAGCATATTGTATGAT
This sequence comes from Levilactobacillus fuyuanensis, assembly GCF_003946395.1. Taxonomy (GTDB): domain Bacteria; phylum Bacillota; class Bacilli; order Lactobacillales; family Lactobacillaceae; genus Levilactobacillus; species Levilactobacillus fuyuanensis. The sequence goes on from NZ_RHNZ01000005.1 coordinate 139,206, forward strand.
GGTAGTGGAACTAAGTTTGAAAGGTGGTTTTTATTTTGCATAATGACATTCCTGAATTACCTCTAAATAATGGCAACCGGATTCCCCAGCTTGGCTTGGGTGTTTTCCAAGTCGATAACGCTGAAGACACGAAGAACGCGGTCAAGTGGGCCTTGGCTGCCGGCTACCGTCACATTGATACGGCGGCTTACTACGGCAACGAACAGTGGGTCGGCGAAGCCATTCGCGAGAGTGATGTGAAGCGCGAAGATATCTTCGTCACTTCCAAACTTTGGAACAGCGTCCGGAGCTATGACGAAACGAAGCAGGCCTTCCAGGAGACGTTGGACAAGTTAGGGTTTGACTATCTCGACATGTTCCTAATTCACTGGCCAGCTCCGGGCTACGCTGAAAGTTGGCGCGCCATGGAAGACCTGTACAAGGCCGGCAAGATCAAGAACATTGGGGTCTCCAACTTCAATCAAGCTCAACTCGAGAAGTTAATGGAGACGGCCACGGTCAAGCCAGTAGTTGACCAGATCGAAACGCACCCATACTTCCAAGAAGACGATTTGCACGCTTACCTGGAAACCCAAGGCATTCTGCACGAAGCCTGGAGTCCGCTGGGTGGCGGCAACAACAATGCGCTGACTGACCCAGTTATCAATGAATTGGCTGCGGCCCACGATGTGAGTGCCGCCCAAATCATTTTACGCTGGCACATTCAACGCGAAGAAATCGTGATTCCTAAGTCCATCCACGAGGCACGGATTCAACAAAACCGCGATGTCTTTGCCTTTGGCTTGGATGAAGATGAAATGCGGGCCATTAGCGACCTGGATGCTGGCAAGCGCGTGGGTCCAGATCCTGCTGACGAAGCCTGGCTCAAGCAATCTCAGACGTACTCTAGCCGTAAGTAATTAACGGTAGGGTGGAATATTCTGCTCCTTAGCGATGACCTCTAGCTGGTCGGTCAACTGATTGACGACGGTGAGAGGCACCTTCGCAAAGGGACTGAAGATGTGGGGATGGTCCGGATCGGGCACATCCTGAGTTTCCTTTAATTTAGATACCATCGAGACTAGGTCATCCTTGTGATAGCCTAGTTTTTTGGCGTAATAAATAACTTCGCGATAACTGACATTTTTAAAGTAAAAGTAATAACAAAGTCCGGCCACGGTAAAGTACCAGAAAATCGTCCACTCCAGGCCAACCTGGCTGGGCGCGATGAAGCCGGTAAAGATCGCGATGAGGACAAAAGCTACGTAAATTAATACGGAAAGACCAGCCCAACGCTGTTTGGACGTCATAAGATTCAGCTCGATTCTTGAATGATTGCGTTTAGTTTACGGGGTTATGGGATAGATTTCAAGTTATTTTCGGTGATAAGTTAGTGAGAGTTCAAACAGCTGCCTTATTTGGATAACAAGCGATGGAAATTAACCGTTTATTTTGGGAGCGAAGATTATTGAAGATAGGAGGCTGTGCTGAATGTTTTTACTGGAGTTGAGAGGTTAGGGAAAATGTGACGATTAATAAAAGGCCAGTAACGACCATGAAATCTATGTAAGCCGTGAGGGGGATGGAAATCAACTCAGCCGTGGGAGTTTTCTTAGCGGTGATTTTTGCCGCTTAGAAAACTGGTGGCTTTGAAACTCGGGTCTTAGAGGTTCAAAACCAAGTCTGGAGACCGCTCTGTGGCTCCAGGCGTCCGCCCACCGCGTTCCGGTTGATTTCCGTCCCCTGGTAAGGCGTAAGTAAGATCACAGTTGTATCTGACCTTTAAATTTCAGTAAACAAAACCATCAATACCAAAGGAAAGTTTCGCATTTAATGGTGAGTCGTGTATAATAGCACAGTATTGTTACAGACCGCTTTGGAAATGAGAGGTAGACGAATTGAATTTGAGTTTTGAAACCATTCAACCGGAAGATTTTAAACAGGTAGACCAATTGGTTACGGCGGCGTTCACACCCGCTCAGGCCAGTGCCGGTACCGAGGGTAATCTGGTCCATCGGTTACGGACGACCTACGATTATCAACCAAGCTTAGAAGTTGTCGCTAAGCCAGAAATCCACAAAGTTGTGGGCCATGGCCTATTGAGTCCCGTGACGATTCGTGGCAACCGTCATACGACCACGATTCTTGGGTTGGCTTCGCTGGCCGTTGCGCCAGAGTGGCAGGGTCAAGCCATTGGAAGTCAACTTCTAAGTGAATTGGAATCCCGTGCGCGATTGGCTGGCTTTGCGGCTATCAGCGTGGTGGGCGATATGAATTTCTTTGGTGGCCGTGGCTATGTCATGGCAGAAGATTTTTCAATTCATAATAGTCTAGCTGTACCGATGGGAAGTCACCTCATCAAACCGTTGACGGCTGGGGCGTTAGCTCACGTCGGTGGGATGCTGGAATATCCAACCTCACTAAAATAAATTTTTGATTAGAGGTTGACGATACTTTCTCATCGTGCTATTATCAAATCAATCAAACAACGAACGCTAATTTCCATTACCAAGTAGCGTGTCATCTGTGTGTCAGAAAGTCGGTGGTTGCTGCGAACCGATCAGGGTGATTACGATGAAATACAGTGGAATGTCCTGCTCCGGCAGGCGGATAATAACTAGAGCCGTTACCATCTAGTGAGTGGAGTTACTGGGTCTAGAACCAGTGGCTCAAGCTGGGTGGTACCACGGTTGAAGTCTAAATCGTCCCTGTTGCAATGTTGATTGCAGCGGGGGCGATTTTTTTATACATAAATCAGGCATAAACAAAGAGGAGCGATTTTTATGAAAGAACAAAACAAGAGAGCATGGAAGCCAGTTAGTTTTGGCGAAGCAATGATTATTCTGTTAGCAATGTTATTGATTATGGGTTTGGGCGTTATCAAGTTTGGCTTATCCCCAATGACGCCAGTGTTATTGGTCATCGCCTTAGTTATTCTGTGGGCCAAGATTCGTGGGGCCGAATGGGATGACATTCATAATGGGATCATTGAAGGGATTAAAACCGGGATCATTCCAATCTTCATTTTCATTCTGATTGGGGCGTTGATCAGTGTCTGGATCGCCGCTGGGATTATTCCATCCATGATGGTCTTCGGGTTCCATTTGATTTCAGCACAGTGGTTCGTGCCATCCGTCTTCTTAGTTTGTGCTATTGTTGGGACGTCTATCGGGAGTGCTTTTACCATTATCTCCACGATTGGGATTGCCTTGTTCGGGATGGGAACCACGATGGGCTTTAACCCCGCATTAGTTGCTGGGGCCATCATCTCCGGTGCTATCTTCGGTGATAAGACGTCACCACTGTCCGACTCGACCAACCTGGCTTCTGCCATTGCCGAATCCGAATTGTTCGCGCATATCAAGAACTTGATGTGGTCTACGATTCCTGCCTTTCTGGTTTCTCTGGTGCTGTACTTCATCTTAGGGACGGGTTCATCCGATGCTAATGCAATGGGCAAGATTAACAAGACCATTGCGACCTTGACCACTAACTTCTCCGTGTCCTGGTGGGCTGCCTTACCAATCATCGTGATGTTCGTCTGTGCATGGCGGAAGGTTCCCGCTATCGCCACGTTACTGTTAAACGTTGGGTTAGGGATCGTCATGTTATTTATCGAAAAGCCATCAACGTCATTGAGCAGTGTTGCCACGATGATCGAATCTGGTTTCGTTTCTAAGACTGGTAATGCCAGTGTTGATGCTTTACTCTCTCGTGGTGGGATTAGCGCCATGATGTCTACAGTTTCTCTGATTATCTTGACGCTGACTTTAGGTGGTCTGTTGATGAAGTTCAACATTATTCAAACGGCAATGGTGCCATTGGCCCAACGCCTGAAGAATACTGGTTCCGTTGTCACTGCCGCTATTCTTTCCGGGATTGGCGTGAACATCTTCGTTGGGGAACAATACCTCTCAGTTATCTTACCTGGGAAAGCCTTCAAGCAAACCTTTAACGACCGGGGCTTGGACAACTTGGCCTTGAGCCGGGTCCTTGAAGATGGTGGGACTGTTATTAACTACTTGATACCATGGGGTGTTGCCGCTGTCTTCGCAGCCAACACACTGGGTGTCTCCACGTTGGCATACCTGCCATTCTGTTTCTTCAGTCTCCTGTCACCGATCTTCTCCATCCTCAGTGGGTTCACTGGCATTGGGCTGAAGCGCCTGCCATCAGCTGATGACAGCAGTGCAACTGCCGCAACCGTTGCGACACAAGCACGTGAAGGCCAAGGTGCCTAAGTAACTGAATCTGTGCTATAAAGTCGCCTGCAACTGAGAATATATGAATCTCCATCTTTAAAATCATGTCAGCAATGTACTACCAAACGTGTGGGCATCCGTGAACGACTAGACGTCGCGGACTGAATGTAGACAGAGCTGCCGTGATAGTTGATTAATATTTACGGTTAAACAGTTTGTTTAGCCGGAGGAGGCCAGAGATGGAGTCAGCCGTGACGATGATGTTAGCCCGGGTGATTGATTCTTCCCGGGATTACATCATGGGATGCGTTTGTAAACTCGCATGGGTTTTGCGAGGTTTCAAACCAAGCCGGAAGCCCGTACTTTGGCTGTAGGCGGTCCCCACAGCAGACGGAATTTCTGGCAGCCGCAGGCGACAACTTTTACCACCGTTATATAAATCGTATCCTCTGGAAGGCGTGAGCAAAGTGGCTCACGCCTTTTTCGTGTAGATGTAGTCCGCAGCCTGGTCGTTGAGGGTGTACGCGCGTTGCTGGGCATCCTCTAAGTAGAGCAGGTTGAGACTGGTGTCCGCCTTGGTGACTCGAAGTGGGACGCCGAAAGGAAGGCCCAGATGCTGCAGGTAATCGACTAGTGCGGCCGACTCCAAGTAACTGGTGAGAACAACGGTCGTCGGCACACTAACAGCGCTTAGACGCGTGATGGGGTGGTCATTAAGAATCTGGTCAGGACGAAGACTGCCGCCAAATGGACTGCGCTGTGGATCGTTGAGATAGTGGTTAAGTGCCAGCGCTGTCTCGCTATTCAGGTCGGCTGCCATGCTCCAGGCTTGTTCTGGGACCGCAATCAATGGCAGATGAAGTTTCTGTACGAGAAAGGTCTCACAGAGACGGTAGTGGTGCAGGAGTTGACAAGCGAGTTGTTCCCCAGTAGTGGTAAGGGTGACGCCAGTATAACGCCGGCGATTGACGAGCCCGGCGCGTTCTAATGACCGCGTCATTTCAGTCACGGTAGCCGGTGAAACGTTGGCGAAATGAATGATTTGTTTATTGCTAACGCGTGGCCGGGCAAAGTTACACTCAGCAATGATCTTTAAGTAGGTATTTCGATGGTTCAACATCCAATCAGCTCCCCATTAATTCTGTAATAGTTAAGTGCCCCTAAAAATTATATTCTCCAAATGAAATTTTAAGGGTTCTGAGTCATGGTTGCAACCTTTTCTAGATATCATAGAATTTGGCCAATGAAAGTTTACTTTATTTTATAGACAAAACGTTGAATAATGGGCATTTACCCTTGTTACTGTTTGGGACACCAAAAAAACATTTATTACGATATAGTCACGGCTTATACAAATTCAAAATGGTAATCGGCTGGGGATGAAATCGCTTAATCGCCATATTAATATCTTAATATACAAGCATATTAAAGTTAAGGTCGCCTAAAAAAGTATTTGCAAAGGTTAACTTTTACGTTACAATGAACCCGTTAGAAATTTTTGAGGAGGAGGCTTTTAACATGAGTGACACTGTTAAAAAGCACAAATTGATTGAATATGCCAACGGCCGTTCATTGGAGGAAATAAACGGTACCGTGGCTGTTCCCAAGAATATTAGTTTTTGGAAGGCATTGTTCATGTACTCTGGGCCTGGCGCATTAGTTGCGGTGGGGTACATGGATCCCGGGAACTGGTCCACATCGATTACCGGTGGGCAAAACTTCCAGTACCTGCTGATGTCCATCATCTTGATCTCAAGTTTGATCGCGATGTTATTACAATACATGGCGGCTAAACTTGGCATCGTGAGTCAAATGGACTTGGCGCAGGCAATTCGGGCGCGGACTAGTAAATCACTGGGGATCGTGCTCTGGATCATGACTGAATTTGCCATCATGGCAACGGATATTGCCGAAGTCATTGGGGCTGCGATTGCTTTATTCCTGTTATTCCACATTCCATTGGTCATTTCAGTGTTTATCACCGTATTTGATGTTTTGCTATTATTGCTGTTGACCAAGATTGGCTTCCGGAAGATCGAAGCAATCGTTGTGTGCCTGATTCTGGTAATTCTGTTAGTCTTCGCTTATCAAGTGGCTTTATCTAAGCCTGACTGGATGGGTGTCTTTGCTGGGTTAGTTCCTAACGTTAAGACAATCTCATCATCACCAACAATTGGTGGTCAAACGCCAATTAGTGGGGCTTTGGGAATCATTGGGGCGACGGTTATGCCACATAACCTCTACCTGCACTCTGCGATTTCACAAACGCGTCAAATCAATCACAAGGATGAAGACGACGTTGCTCGGACAGTGAAGTTTGCCAGCTTGGATTCCAACATTCAACTGACGTTGGCCTTCTTCGTCAACGCTTTGCTATTGATCATGGGGGTTGCCGTCTTCAAGAGCGGTACCGTCAAGGATCCTTCTTTCTTCGGGTTGTTCCAAGCGCTGTCTGACACCAACACCATGAGCAATGGCTTGTTAGCTGGGGTTGCCAAGACCGGTGTGCTTTCTACGCTGTTTGCGGTTGCCTTACTGGCTTCTGGGCAAAACTCCACGATTACCGGGACCTTAACCGGTCAAGTTATCATGGAAGGTTTCGTCCACATGCGGATGCCACTATGGTTACGGCGGCTAGTTACCCGGTTGATCTCCGTTATTCCAGTATTGATCTGTGTCATGTTGACCAGTGGCAAGAGTGCCATTGATGAACACACAGCGTTAAACGATTTGATGAACAATTCGCAAGTCTTCCTGGCGTTTGCTTTGCCATTCTCGATGTTACCGTTATTGATGATGACGGATAGTAAACTGGAAATGGGCAAACGGTTCAAGAATTCTTGGTGGATCAAGGGCCTGGGCTGGTTCTCAGTACTCTTGCTGACTGGCTTGAACTTGTACAACATGCCAGCTTCAATCGTTGCCTTCTTTGGCAATACGCCTTCTGCTAGTCAAACGACGATGGCCAATGTGATTGCCTGGGCCTTGAATGTGGCAATCATTGCATTGCTAGCTTGGACCGTTTGGGAATTGCATCGCAGTGCTAAGCGGATGGCGCTTGAGGCCGCTACTGATGCTCAGCAACTACACAAGGAGGACTAACTCATGGCAAAAACGTTTGAACGGATTTTAGTTGGGGTCGATGACTCTGCGGATGCCTTGTTAGCCTTTAATTATGCGACGCATCAGGCGAAGCGAGACGATGCAGAATTGGTCATTGTTTCCGTATTGGAAAATGACGATATGAATGTTTATCAGGCGTTGGACTCTGATTACATTCACGGCGAACATCGCGAATTGGAAGAACACGTGGCAACGTATCAACAGCGGGCTTTCGATGCGGGTGTCGCGCGGGTACGAATGGTCGTTGCCGAGGGTGATCCCGGTGAGACCATCGTCAAAGATGTGATTCCTCATGTGAAACCGGACCTGCTAATCGTGGGCTCGGAGTCCAAGAAGGGCGTTCGGCGTCACTTTGGGAGCCAAGCTGCCTACATGGCCAAATACGCACCAATCTCAGTATTAGTGATCCGCTAATAAGTTGACTTATCAAAGTCGATAGACCGGTTATGCCCGGTCTACCGGCTTTTTTCGTGGCTAGGGTTGGTGTTGGCCCGCAACAATATCCCTAAAATGAGTCACTTAATGGTAAATGCGCGTACACTAGCGGCGATAAGAGAGTTAGTCACAAGATTAATTAGAGGGAGGGATGGCTGATGGCGACCACGTTTAAACGAATTCTAGTTGGTGTCGATGATTCCAAGGATGCGCTGTTAGCATTTGATTACGCCATTTATTTAGCGAAACGTGATGACGCGGAGTTGGTAATTGCCTCGGTATTAGAGAACCAACAGATGAATATTTATCAGACGTTAGACACGGACTTTATTCACGGTGAATATGCTGACCTGGAAAATCACGTGCGGGAATACAAGAAGCAGGCGCGTGAGGCTGGTGTGGCAGACGTTCGCATGATGGTGGCCGAGGGTGAACCCGGCGAGACAATCGTTAAGGACGTAATTCCGGCAGTGGACCCGGACCTGTTGATCGTGGGGTCGCTGGCTAAGAAGGGTGTTAGTCGCCACTTCGGTAGCCAGGCGGCTTATATGGCGAAGTACTCGCCGGTATCGGTGTTAGTGGTTCGATAGACTTGCCACCTGCGACCAAATTGGGTAAAAGTGTCGCCTATGGCTGCCAGAGACTCCACCTGCTGTGGGGACCGGTCCAAGCCAAAGAGCGGTCTTGGACCTCGACTTGAAACCTCGCCAAAATCGCGAGTTTCCAAGTTCGTCCCATGGTGTAAGAACGGGAAGAACCAAGCACCCGCCCTAACACCATTTGCACGGCTGGTTCCATCTCTGGCCGCCTTCGGCTATCGTTTGTCGCTGATGGTCATGAGGGTTGCGATGTATCGTCAGTAGCAACAGTGCCTAGTAAAAAAGCTACCCCCTGAAAATCAGTTAGATGCTGGTCTTCAGGGGTAGCTTTGTGTGTGATTTTAGAGTATTTCATTGGAGCACTGGGTTAGGTGAAACGATTAGTAGCTATCGCCGTTCATGATGGAGCTCTTGACGATGACGTAGTCCACGGTCCGGATGTCTAGTAAGTTGCGGCCACCGGCGTAGGAGATTGAGGACTGGAGGTCTTCTTGCATCGCGTTGAGTGTATCGGCGATGTCGCCACGGAATGGCACTAACATCTGCTTACCTTCAACGTTCCGGTAGGCACCTTTTTGTTTCTCGGATGCGGAGCCCCAGTATTGCTTGAAGGTGCGGCCGTCGATGGTTAGCAGGCTACCAGGTGATTGTTGGTGACCGGCAAGCATTGAACCGATCATGACCATGCTGGCGCCGAAACGTACGGACTTAGCAATGTCACCGTTGTAACGAATTCCACCATCGGCGATGATTGGCTTCCGGGCAGCCTTGGCACAGAGCCGCAGGGCGGCCAGTTGCCAGCCCCCGGTCCCAAAGCCAGTCTTGAGCTTGGTGATGCAGGCCTTACCCGGGCCAATGCCAACTTTGGTAGCGTCAGCACCAGCGTTTTCGAGTTCACGGACGGCTTCAGGCGTGCCTACGTTACCGGCAATGACGAAGCTGTCAGGGAGCTTATCCTTGATCTGCTTGATCATGCGAATCACGGCATCGCTGTGGCCGTGGGCAATATCAATCGTGATATATTCGGGAACTAAATTAGCGGCAGCCAGTTCGTCGATAAAGGCATGTTCGTCGGCTTTGACCCCGACACTAATGGAAGCAAATAGTGATTTCTCGTGCATCCGTTCGATGAAGCCCCGACGTTCCTGGGGTTGGAAACGGTGCATGACGTAGAAGTAGTCGTTTTGGGCAAGCCAGACGGCCAATGGTTCGTTGATGACCGTTTCCATGTTGGCAGGGACCACGGGAATCTTGAAGCGGTGGGGGCCAAATTCGATGCTCGTATCGGCCTCGTGACGGCTTTCAATGATACATTTGTTGGGAATCAGTTGGATATCTTCGTAATCAAATACTTCAGCAGGATGCATGTAAGGTCACTCCTCGTTCGTGAATTAGGCGTTCCAGACGTCTTGCAAAATGTTCGTTTGTTCGCGGTCAGGGCCGACGGAAAGGGTCGCGATATCGACGCCGACCAATTCAGCCAAGCGCTTGACGTAGTTTTGGGCGTTAACGGGCAGGTCTTCTACTGAGTGGCAGTGCGTGATGTTTTCAGTCCAACCTGGGAATTCTTCGTAAATAGGTTGGCAAGCATCGAGATCGACCAGACTAGCTGGGTAATGGTAGATGGTTTCACCATTGAGTTCGTAAGCTTTGCAGATCTTGACGGTTTCCAGACCAGTCAGGACGTCCAGACAGTTTAAGGATAGGCTGGTCAAGCCGGAAACCCGCTTGGCGTGACGCAGGACAACACTGTCAAACCAACCGATTCGACGGGGACGCTTGGTAACGGTCCCATATTCGTGGCCGGTCTCGCGGATGGTATCACCAATCTCATCAAATAATTCAGTTGGGAATGGGCCATCGCCGACGCGAGACGTGTAAGCCTTGCAGACACCGACAACGTGGTCGATCTTGGTTGGCCCCACACCAGCACCGATGGTTACCCCACCAGCAACGGGATTCGATGACGTGACGAAGGGATACGTTCCGTGGTCGATGTCCAACATGACACCCTGGGCACCTTCGAACAGCACGTTCTTGCCGGCATCTAAAGCGTCGTTGATGACAACGGACGTGTCAGTCACGTGAGCTTTGATCTGTTGACCGAGTGCGTAGTATTTTTCAAAAATTTCATTAAAGTCTAACGGTTCTTCATTGTAGAGTTTCGTTAAGACATTGTTCTTTTCAATTAAGTTTTGCCGGAGCTTGTCGGCAAAGATATCGTGGTCGAGCAGGTCGGCCACCCGGATACCGATACGTTCAGCCTTATCCATGTAGGCGGGACCGATACCCTTGTTGGTCGTCCCGATTTTATTTTCCTTCATCTTTTCTTGCGCTTGATCCAGCAAGATGTGGTAAGGCAGAATCACGTGAGCTCGGTCGGAAATCCGGAGATTATCCGTGGCTACGCCGTTTTCATGCAGATATTCGAGTTCTTGAACCAATGATTGGGGGTTCAAGACGACACCGTTACCGATGACACTGGTCTTGTCGGCGTAGAAGATCCCTGAAGGAATCAGTCGCAGTTTAAACGTTTGACCATTGAAGACAATAGTATGACCGGCGTTGTCACCACCTTGGTAGCGGGCAATGACATCAGCCTTCTCACTCAGAAAATCCGTGATCTTTCCTTTACCTTCGTCGCCCCATTGGCTACCAACTACTACTGTTGATGACATAACAACACCTCATTACTTTATTTTGCTAGGCCGAACACCCAGCAAGAATAAGTGTAACAAGTTCGGAATTAAAAAGCAACCGAAAAACGAACTATTTTTATATTTATATTCAATAAAGTTCTACTTATTTCTATATAAAACTAATTATCCCCTAGTTGCATTCAAAATGACTAGCTAAAATGGGATAATCTATGGTATGATTACTTGCGGAGCAACATAAGCTATAATTTAAATAATGTTCGGGTTTTAGTCCGTATTTATAGGAGGAAACGCATGTTAGAACGTTATACCCGACCGGAAATGGGTCAGATCTGGTCACTAGAAAATCAATACAAGTCCTGGCTGGCGGTTGAAATCGCCATTGATGAAGCCTGGGCACAATTGGGAGAGGTTCCCGCTGAAGATGCCTGGAAGATTCGGGCCAACGCGACTTTTGACGTGGATCGTATTGCCGAGATTGAAGCTGTCACGCATCACGACATGGTTGCCTTTACGCGTAACGTGTCGGAATCACTAGGGGCCGAACGGAAGTGGATTCACTTTGGCGTGACGAGTACTGATGTCGTGGATACGGCGCAGGGCTATCGACTCAAGCAGGCCAATGTCGTGATTCGGCAAAGTTTGACAGATTTGATTGCGACCTTAAAGTCACTGGCATTGCAGTATAAGAAGACTGTCATGATTGGCCGGACGCATGGGGTTCAGGCCGAACCCACCACGTTTGGGTTGAAGATGGCACGCTTCTATGAAGAAATGCAACGTAACTTGGTCCGTTTTGACCGGGCAGCTGCCGAGGTTGAGACAGGGAAGATCAGTGGGGCCGTTGGAACTTTTGCCAACGTGCCACCCGAAGTGGAAGCGTTCGTGTGCGACCAACTCGGCATTACGCCACAGCCCATCGCAACGCAGGTGCTTCCGCGAGACTTGCATGCCGATTACGTGGCGACGCTGGCGCTGATTGGCACCAGTGTGGAAAATATTGCCACTGAGATTCGTGGCTTACAGCGTTCGGAAATTCATGAAGTTGAAGAACACTTTAATCCTGGACAAAAGGGATCCTCGGCAATGCCACACAAGCGAAATCCGATTGGCTCGGAAAACGTGACCGGATTGGCGCGAGTCTTACGCGGAACGATGGTCACGGCGTACGAGGACGTGAGCCTCTGGCACGAACGCGACATTTCCCACTCCTCGGCCGAACGGATGATTCTACCGGAAAGCACGACGCTATTGGATTACATGCTGCACCGGATTAACCGGATCTTAAGTAATCTGGATGTTTTCCCAGAAACCATGAAGGCTAACATGAACCGGACGTACGGTCTAATCTACAGCCAACGGTTACTGTTGAAGTTGATTGAATCGGGACTCAGTCGAGAAGACGCCTATGACCTGGTGCAACCCTTAACGGCACAGGCCTGGGACCAACAGGTGCAATTCCGACCATTGGTAGAAGCCAATTCTGAAATTACGGCACGGTTGACGCCAGAACAAATCGAAGATGCCTTTGACTATCACTATCACTTACGTCGGGTGGACTATATTTTCCACCGGTTAGGCTTAGACTAGCGCACATCCTAGGGGGAACGGATACCATGAAGACGACTTATTCAGTGACTGACGCACAGCAGAATTTACAAGCACTCATGCAGGCAGCCAGCACGGGGGCACCCGTTAAGATTGAAACCAAGGCAGGGTCGCAACAGGGCGCCGTTCTTCTTAGTGAAGCACGCTGGGCGGCTATTCAACAACAGCTTGCCAGTCAAGAGCCAGAGGACGAACTGCACCACCGCCAAGATTTCTATCGGGCGTGGGGTCGATTATAAACGAACGTAAACGAAAAGAACCGCACCGTCTCGGGGAGAGAGCAGTGCGATTCTTTTTTATGAGGAGTGAGGTCACTTAAGGGGGAGTGACACTCAGTTTAGAGGAGTTGGTTAGGCTTGAGGGAACCTAACCAGGATGCGATTCTCTTAGGGGGAGAGAATCTAAAGGGATTGGATATCTAGAATTTGACTAGTAACAGTTATTGGCTAATTACTATGATTATTACTATACCCGGAGTTTGTGAATAGAAACGGGGGAAACCTGTGACGACTTTTTGACAATTTATTAAAGGAATTCTAAACGTGTGAAGTTTCTTTAGTTCTTTGCGTCAAAGTAGGTCTCCAGAAACTCTTCCACGTGGGTTTGGTAGCGGGTCGGATTGATCCAGAAACTCTCGGCATGCGAGGCGTTCTTCACGATCCACAACTGTTTGGCCGCGTGGGTTGCCGCGTAATTTTCGTAGGCCATGCCCACCGGCACGTAGACGTCCTTTTCGCCGTGAATGAAGAGAATTGGTCGCTTGTTTTTCTTGAGTTGATCGGTTGCCGTCACGTCGCCCAGATAATAACCCAGCCGCCGCTTGGAAATGGTGCTGACAAGCGGTTCAATCGGATATTTTGGCAAATGAAATTGCCGTTTGAGTAGGTAGGTTAATTCGGCTTCGATGCTCGAGTAGCCACAGTCGGCGATGATGGCCTTGACCTGTGGTGGCAGGCTTTCGCCAGACAACATTTCCATGGTGGCACCGCCCATGCTGACGCCAAACATTAGAATTTTTACGTCGGCGTTAGACCGGTCGATGACCTGTTGAATCCACTGGAGATAGTCCAAGCGATCCAGCCAACCGAAGCTGATGTATTTACCGGCACTCTCACCGTGACCGCGATCGTCGGGTAAGAGCACGTTGAAGCCAAGTCGGTGATACATCTGGGCAAAGTTCGCCATGGTTTCGCCGTTGCCCTTGTAGCCGTGAGAAATGATGACGGTCTTGTCACTCGGTGTCTCTGCGGGGATGTATTCTGCGACCATCCGGTTCTTGGGATCGTGTTCGTGGAGGTACCATTTTTCCTTGGGGACGGCTTTGTACCAGTCCACGTAGGCGTAGTAGGCATCGGCATATTTTTGCTTATCGGCAGACGTTTCGGGAACGTAATTGACCCGCTTAAAAGCGAAATTAAAGAGCCGTTCACTGGCAAACAGCGAGGTCGCCGCGATACCAGCCAGAGGGAGGGTCCAGGTCAATGTTTTCTTCTTCAATTAATCAGGTCCTTTCGTATTTTGAGATTGTTGGGATTTTGTTTTTGAATATGGCTGTCACTAATCATGGTCAAGAGGTAGCTGATAAAAAGCCACTATAGAGAAGGCAGTAGGACTTTAACCACGATAAACTTTGAACGTATACCGTAAGCCGGAGGAGGCTAGGGATGCAGCCAGCTGTGTCGGTGGTCTTATCTGGCGTTCCTCAGCCAGGTTAGAGCACGGGACGAGCTTGGAGACGTCTGTATTTTGACGGCTCCGAGTCGAGGTACAAGACAGCATTTTGGCTTGTACCGGTCCCCACAGCAGGCGGAATCCCTAGCAGCCGCAGGCGAAACTAACCTCAACAGTTTACTGTGGTTAAAAACCAGACTAACCGATAAACGGTCAGTCTGGCAGTCATTCAACGATTTGTCAATTAATTTTAGTCCAGGTACAGCCGCTTCAGGTCGGTAATGTCACGACCAGAGAGACCCAACACATCGCGTAAATAGTCCTGGGCACCCCCATATTGGGTATTTACAATCTTAGTTGCCGCATCAAAATAATCCGGGCTGACCGTGTAGAGCGCGCGCATGTTGGTGATGAAGGTCTGGCTCAAGCCACGTTCCTTGGCCGCCGCACTCTGCTGCGCAATCTTAGGGGCAATCACGTCATTGGTCATCAGATAATCCTGACGAATCACCTGAGGATCGACGCCCAGGGCACTCAATGCAAAGTAGGCGCCCATCCCGGTGCGGTCCTTGCCAGCCGTACAGTGGAATAGTACGGACTTATCCGGTTGGTCATTTGCCAGCAACGTTTCAAAGAAGTCGTGGTAGGCAACCTGGGCGGAGCGGAGCGTCATCATCTGCCGGTAGACATCCAGCATGTGATCGTGGCCAGACTGGTCATCGGTTGAGAAACGTTCTTCCAATTGCTCCTGTGAAGCAGAGGCGTCCGTCTCGTCATCGGCAGGGAAGACTGGGAGAAAATGATAGTTTACGCCAGCGGGCACCTTGTCGGGGGACTGGAGCTGTTCGTCCTTGGAACGAAAGTCCACATCAGCCACGACACCGTAATCAGTGAGGTGTTGTTGATCGGCGGGGGTGAGGTCAGCCAAACCGGCAGTCCGAATCAGTTTATGCCATTTAACTGTGTGCCCGTCGATCGTGGGATAACCCCCTAATTCTCTGAAGTTGAGGCCCCCAGTCACAGCGATAATTCGGTTGTTTGTCATTACTATTTCCACCCTTTCCTATCAGTTGCTACGCGTTCTATTTTAACGGTTTTTGCAAAAATTACCTAGTAATTGCTTCTGGGGGAAGCGCTTTTTCATGAAACGCTGTATACTGGCATAAGGGCAAAGAGAATGAAGAAGGCAAAAAGATAGGGTGATAGTCGTGAGTTTGCGTGGGAAATGGTTACTCTTCAAGACCCAGCATAGTCAGCTCAAGCAGCAGATGCAGCAGGCATTTTTACAACCCAGTCGGCAGAATCGCGCCGTGGTACCCCAGAAATTCCCTGAGTCCATCGTGACCAAGGAACGCGAAGTGTTTGGCGGTCGGATTCTCACCGCAGGTTCCGGTGCGCCGTTGCCCCAACACGTGATCTTATTTCACGGGGGGGCCTACACCATGCAAGGCACAACAGGTCACCGTAAGCTAATGGTGGCGATGATCCAGCAAGCTAATCTGCGCGTATCCTATGTCGATTACCCGTTAGTTCCCGAGGCCACTGTAGATCAAACGGTGACGTTTGCGATGAATGCCTACGAATATCTGCGGGCACAGTATCCGGATGACCAATTCTTCTTAATGGGGGATTCAGCCGGTGGTGGCTTGGCGTTGACGGTGCTGCAGCAGTTGCAGGAACACCAAGAACCATTGCCGGCCGGAACCATTCTCGTCTCGCCGTGGACCGACCTCAGTATGATGAATCCCGATCTCAACGTGGCTGCTAAACATGATCCGTTTCTCACCTTGGCAACGTTGAAGAAGATTGGCTATCGCTATGCGGGTGATCATCCGGTGACGGACCCCATCGTCAGTCCCATCTACGGGAACTTTGACGACTTGGGACCAATCATGCTGTACTATGGCACCAATGAACTGTTGTGGGCCGATGATCAGCGCCTGCTCCAGAAGTTGGAGACCGCCAGCGGCACGCCGTTCACGGCCCACGTGATGAAGTCGATGCTACATGACTACATTCTGTGGCCAGAATTGCCGGAATCAAAAAAGACTTTCAAAGAAATCAAACAGTTTATCTTAACCGGTGAACTAGAATAGGCATTAAAACGGGTAGTTGCAACGTGAAATGGTTGCGGCTGCCCGTTTACTTATCCCGAAAAAAGGTGGATGGGGGTTCTGTTTGACAGGATAACTAATTGTGTCATTCACTGTTATCTGACCCCGCAACTCAGATGGCCACGGGGTATAATAAGCCTACTTGTAAGTGATTAGAGGAGGGATTGGATGAAGGGACGATTGATTTTAGCCAGCCTGTTAGTGGGTCTGGCTGGTTATGGTGGGGTGCAGGCTTCGGCCGCGACGACCACCCCGGTAGCAACACCTTATCGTGAGAGTGAATTGCGTAATTTGAAACAAGTTAAGCAGGTGTCGGCTGGGAAGACGATCACATTGGATTTGGTCTTGAAGACCCGCAATGGGAGTAAGCTGACATCGACGGCGCTGGCGGTCAATACCACCGGCAACAAGCAATTCAAGAAGTACCTGACGCCCAAGCAATTCCGCCAAGAGTTCGGGCAGTCTACGACCACGACGCAACGGCTGGCCACCTATTTTAAAGCCCACCATTTAAAGGTGGCGACCTATAACAACGGACTGATCATGCAACTGAAGGGTTCCGCCTCTGCTGTGAATAAGACGTTTGCGACAAATCTGAAGACGGCTCGTTACCACGGCGAAAAGATTCAGTATGCTAAGAAGACCCCCAAATTACCCAAGAATGTGGCCAAACCTATCGAAGCGGTCGTGGGGATTACTAACATGGTCAAGCTCAGTAGCTTAGCGGATACGTCGTCGACGAGTTCTAATGGGCCTACGAGTGATGGTGCACCGCAGAACTTCTTGACGCAATACAACGCGACGACTAAGGCCACCCAAGGCAATAAGGGGAAGGGCCAGACCATTGGTATCATTAGTTTTAGTAAGGTGGCCCAATCTGACATTACCCACTTCTGGTCGGCTGAGGGCGTCTCTTCCTCAGCGTCGCGGATCAGTGTGAAAGCAACTGGTGGCGATAACGTTTGGGGTAACGTGGATCCTGGCAACGCCGAGACGGCATTGGACGTTGAACAGGCGGGGGCGATTGCGCCAAAGACTAAGATTCGCGTGTATACGGCATCTTTGAGTGATGTTGGTTGGATCAATTCCTTTGCCAGCGCCTTTGCGGAGAACAAGGCCAGCTCGTTATCATTGAGTTGGGGGCTGTCGGAAGGCGTGCTTCAGAGTCTGAACAAATATCATCTCCTGACGCCGCTTTACGGGAGCATTATGAGTACGCTACTTGCGCAGGGGGCGACGCAAGGAATTTCAACCTTTGCGGCGTCCGGTGATACTGGAGCCTATGGTGAAAGCTTGCAACGTGACGGTTCAACCACCGAAGGCATTTACGCCAACTTCCCAGCAAATAACCCGTGGGTCACCGCGACCGGTGGGACGACGCTTCCCGTTGAAGGAACGCTGGCCAACGGTATCACGGTCAAGATTGATCGGGAACGGACCTGGGGTGGCGATTACCTCTTCGCAGCCTACCAGAAGGACCAGGCGTTCTTCACGAAGAATGACGAGTTGATGGGGATGCTCCAAGCCGGCAGTGGCGGTGGAATTTCCACACTCTACGGCACGCCGAAATACCAAAAGGGCGTCTCCGGGGTAAACACCTACAACGCGCGGCAATATCTGACGGCGAGCGGTCTACCTAACCTGAATGCGAGTCTGATTCAGGGCAGGGCAAGCGGCCGAAACTATCCGGATGTTGTGGCGGATGCGGACCCATTGACGGGTTACGATTCCTACACGCGTGCAGATGGCTGGGATGTCATTGGTGGCACTAGCGTGGTAGCGCCGCAGTTTGCGGCCATGACGGCGGTCATCAACAGTAATCGCAGCAAGCGCATGGGACTATGGAATCCACAGATCTACAAGCTAGCCCAGACGTCGCAGTCGCCATTCACCCCGCTAGATGCTTCAACCAACAACGGCAATCTCTATTACGTTGGCCAACCTGGTAAGACGTACAATCAAGCCGCGGGGTTGGGGACGGTTGATTTTGGGAAGTTGGCAGGGGAGTATAAATAGAGTGCGGAACAAGGCGATTAGGTCCTGAGCATTAACGTCAATAAGGGCAAAATCCCGGGCCTGGATTTTTCCTTATTGGGGTTAAGCGCAGGGACCTGCCTTGTGGAGCACGTTTCGGCAATGTGAAAAGGGTGCGAAAGTCCCTAAGCGGCCGTGATCTCACTGCAAGTATAGAGGCCAAGCAATTACCTACAAAGAACCCAGCCCCAATCTCCAAACCAAATCATATTAAACCAAACCCAAAAAGAACCGCCTCCCAATCCATTCGGGAGGCGGTTCTTCACATCTAAACTTCTATTTAAACACGCGAACTAATTGTTTGTTTCCAGTGATGTAGCCACCGGCAACTTGGTAGCGCAACGTGTCACTCTTACTAAAGTTATTGGCGTTGGAGTAAGTCCAACCAGTCACTTTGAGAATGGCGTGAGCGGAGACGTGTTTGTTCTGCTTCGTCAGGTTGGCTGTGCTGTAACGGTTCAAACCAGTTTTAGTCTGAACGCGCTTAGGCATCGTTTGCTTGCCGGACTGAATGAGCATCTTGTTGGCAGTAATGTAACGACCGTTGCTTAAGACGAAACGGGTCGTTAGGTTTTGGTTCACGATCTTCTTAACTTTTAGAACTTGGCCTTGCTTGTAGTGGGCCTTCTTGTTGGTCAGAGTCTTCTTGCTGTAGGCGTTGACCCCCTTAGGATTAATCACAGTAATCGTCTTGTGCTTAGTGGCGTAGTAAACGCGGCTGGTGTACTTCGCGTTGGCCGTGACGTAACCGGTCTTACCGTTAGTCTTGCTGTGGTGGTTGACGTCCTTGACTTGGTAACGCTTGACGCCGTTCTTGGACTTGGCGTAGCCGGTTACGACGAACATTGGCCGGTTGATCCGCGCTTTCTTAGCGTACCATTGCTTGCGCGCCTTGTTGGTGAAGGTGGCATGCTTGTAGAGACCAATCTTCTTCGTGGCGTAAATAACGGTTCCTTCAGGTGCAATGGTATCATTGCCACCACCGCTGGTAATAACCGGAGCGTAGGTGTAGGTCACGGATTTAGCAGTATTGCTAAAGGTTCCTGTCTCGTCACCGGTGGTGTTGGTCAAACCGTAGCCATCGATGTCGAGCGGTTCAGTCTTGTAGCTGTCCCCAAGCTTACCCGTTAGCGTCTTGTCTGGTTTCAGTGTGTTACCTTGGTCATCGACGTAGTGGACAGTAACGGGTTGGCTGGCGCTAGGCGTGGGTGTTGGTGTTGGGTCGGGAATGGATGGCTTTTCCTCAAACCAGAAGCTGTAGGCCTGCAGACCATTTAGAAGTAGACCACTCATTTGGTAAGTACCATCTGCTTGTTTGATATAGTAGTCGGACATTGGCTTGTTGAGCAGTGAGACCATTTGGCGATAAGAGGCGTCAGAATCAAGCGTCATTAATTTAGCATCCGAATAGTTACTTAAGGCGGAATTACCGACTAAGCTAGCATAGACGATCCCTCCCACAGCGTCATAAGTCGGTTCGTCTGCGAACATTTTATCTGTCATTGATAAAGTCCCTGCAGTGAGTGCAGAGGAAGCCAGCTTCTTTTGAAGTGAGTTTTGGTAGTCGGATTGGAGCTGATCAAAGGTGATTTTTCCTGCACTTTTTTGCGCAACGTGACTAGCAAGCCATGTTACCGCGTATGCTTGTAGAACTAGTCCATTGCGTAGCTCATCTTTTGTAAGTCCCTCTGCCGCGCCATAGGCGTCATACATGTAATCGAGATAGGATTCATTTAAGTTGATAGTAACAGGCGTTTCAAGAATTTGTTGAAGTGAACTTTGGTCTATAGAGATATTAGGATAATCAGCCAGGATGTTATTCATAAACTCATCATTATTAATTTCTGTGGCAGTTAGCACAGTAGGTGCATTGGGATAGGTGTAATATTTCGTATTACCATCCTTATCACTAATTAGGGTATAGGGCATTCCAATTGAGCCAATCTTAATCGTGGTTTCTGCAGAATCGTTAGCCTTAGTCGTGGCTGCGGTCGCATTATCTGTTGTTCCGGTACTATCAGCGTGAACGACACTGGGACTGACAACTCCCCCAAAGAGAATCAGTGCTAGACCGGCAATTGTAATTTTTCTAGTCATTTTAAGCATTTAAATCACCCCATATACTTTTTACTTACTCATTGGAGAGCAGTATACCATAATTATAGTTATAATATAAGAGCAGAAATGCCTTTGTAATAATGATGAAAGCGGACTACTTTAAAATATAATGAGATGAATAATAGATAAAATGTCAGTTGCACAAAACAACTAAAAAGTGGTAATCAGTTGAATGATGAACACGGAAATCGTTCATCCGATGATCATTTTAAAATTTTTTTGGTTAGAAAACTTGTTATATCAAGCAATTTAAATAGGGTTTGTCTCACATGGAAATGGTTTCAGGGGATGATGACCTATGCCACCGATAATGATTGGTTACCCTCATTTTGAGTATTAAAAAGAGGTTAGGACGATAGGGTTCTAACCTCGGATAGTTCGAAAAAAATATTTTTAATTTGTAAAATAATTTAAACATCTACGTGGTGCTTCAACTTTGGAAAGACGTGATAGTCTGACCAGCCCATGACGGCACCCTGAGCAACCAGGGCCAACACCGTCCCGAAACCGATGGCATGTAACTGGCCCGTGAAGATGTAGGACAACACGATGATGGTGACTGGTGGAATGTAGCTCGTCCACTGGGCAATGACGGCGGAACCCTTCAGGAAGCGGAACCGCAGAATATAAGCTAGGTCATCGTTGGGATGCATGATGATATTGCAACGCTGGTAGATGGACACGGCGGCTGCCACCCCGAAGAGGCCAATGATATCGACAATCACGCGGCCGGTCAGATTCAGCGTGTTGACCCCGATCCAATTCCAGAAGTAGCCGATCCATTCGACCAGGTAACTGAAGGGGATGATATAGAGAATGTTAGACACGAACCGCTTGCGGTCGAAGTGACCCAGAAACAGCTGGTTCATGATGGTGACGATAATCCCGTAACCAAACAGCGTCGTCCCCAGGGGCACGTGAATCCAATTCGCCAGGTTGACGGATGAACCAGTCCAGACGGCACTCCCAAGGTTGGTCGAAATGGTTAAGGCGTTAGCGGCGGAGTTTAAAAAGATGGAGAACACCAAAAAACGCATGCGTTGTCCAAAGTCTTGCATTTTCGCCACTTTCCGTCACCCTGCTTTCTTTCATATACCCTCTAGTGTAGTTTAATTTGTCTGCAATGGGAAGTCTTTTCACAAAGTCGTTGTGCGCTTGGCCGCCCGCTGGACAAAGTTTGCGAAGATCTGACGTGACTCTTCGTGATGTTTATACATGTTCTCAGGGTGCCACTGGACAGCCAAAATCTGGTCGCTGTTGGGAGACTCCAAGGCCTCGACGACTTGATCATCAGCCGTAGCGGTCGCTTGCAAGCTGGGCGCGACGTCCTTGACGGCTTGATGGTGCCGCGAGTTGACGTAGGGCCGGGGACCGACCAACGTGCTCAACATGCTACCGGGTGTGACCGTGATGTGGTGACTGGGTTGGTTGCCCATGGCCGCCTGGCTGTGTTTGATGTAGGCAGTCTTATCTTCACTGAGATCCTGATACAAGGTGCCCCCCAGACCAACGTTGATCAGCTGTAAGCCGCGGCAGATACCGAGAATGGCCTTGTTGTTGGCAACGGCCTGCTTCAGTAATTCGACTTCAAACAGGTCGCGTTTACGGTAGGTCTTGCCTAACCGGATGTGGGGTTCTTCATTGAAGAACGTCGGGTCGACGTCGGCACCACCGAGGAAGAGCACCCCGTCAAAGAGGGGCAAGTATTCGGCAACATCGGTTGGATCGACGCTGGGTAAGATAACCGGCAGGCCGCCAGCCTTGACGATGGCCTCCACTGCGGGGCGTGGCGCAAAAGCAGCGTTCCGTTCGTTAATGATATTGGTGGCCTCGTCGAGGGTGTCGGCGGGTAAAGCAATGCGTGGGCGCATAGCGTCGCTTCCTTTCAATTTCTTCATTGCGGGTTAAGTCCGTGGCCTTGCCGGGTGGCGAAAATAAACTGGAACGCTAGGGCGGACGCTGGGAGCCAAAGAGCGGTCTCCCAGCTTGATGTTGAACCTCTAAGACCGAGTTTCAACATCACCAATTGTCTAAGCGGCTAAGACCGCCACTAAGACAATTCCCACAGCTGAGCTTATTTTCGCCACCCTCACGGCTGACACGGTGTTAACCCGCAGTGAATTTCTAGTAATTGGTCATATCTTATGGAAATCAATATGATGATACTGCCCAGTATACCCGTGGTGTTGAACCTTTGTCACGCTTATTTGGCGAATTGGAGGTTCTGGCTAAGTTGGGGCATAGGAATGTTGGGATTGGGTGGAAACTGGGGATTCAATCAGGTGCTGGTAACGATATTCAGCGAGTTATTTGCGGTCGTCGGCTGGGCATTGAAAGCCTTAAGTTAACTGATTTGGAAACGCTACCCAATCTGTGGAAAATACTTTGACAAAATAATTCACAATTATTTTGAATAACCCTACAATAGGATAGTAGACAAAAAAATAAAGCGAGGTAAACATGATGACAGAACGACAAGTGATTCAAGAGATTTTGAATTCTGAAGCGGTTCTTTACAGCTTTGAAAACGTCGATGAGGATTCAAAGGAATACACGCTTTTACTGCAACGTCAAGATAAGGATGTTCGGCCCATCGAGGAGTTAAACGACGAAATCAAGAAGTATTTCGAAAGCGCTAACTTCCAGTACAAAGAAGAGTTGAATCCTGAAGGCGAAGGCGATATCCGCTTAGTCATCAAACGGGTTTAATCTTTACATATTCGCGGTTATGGTAGTGAATAGGGCGCAACGAATTTTAGACTTACCGGAGCTTGGGGGCTGACCTCAAGCTCTTTTTAATATAAATTAGGCAGAATCCCCTTGCTTTCAAACAAGGGATGAATGCTGCTATGCCCTTCGCTGACTGGCAATGTAGTTTTCTACGATTTCCTTGCTCATACGTTACCTCCATAAATATTATTATAAGCCGTTTTGTTATGGATACAGTATGCCCATATGCTATGCTCCTATCAAGCAAGAGGAGGTGGTAGCTTATGGCGAAGACAATGGCCCAATTACCTTATCATTATGGGGTTAAAGTTAGAGTCTTTCCTTCAACCGAACAAAAACGGTTGATTAGGCGTAACAGTGACGCCAGTCGATTTATTTATAATCAGATGAACGGCATGAATAATGAATTGTTCTGGTTAAAGCAAGTGAAGATTCCAATTACAATTGTCTTGGATCGGATCGCTGATCTGACTGAACGTCTAAGAAAGCCATCAACTGCTATCTCCAACATTCATGGTTGGCTCAATCACCCGGACTTTGACAGTCTGATGAAAGCTAATGCCATTAAGAATTACAAGACTGCCTGGAAGCTATTCCACCAGGTCCATCAGGCGGGAACTCCTAAATTTCATAAACGTGGTTATACCCAGACTTATCAAACGTCTTGTCTTTACAGTGCTAAGGTGACAGTGCCAACCATGCGTAATGGTAGCGTAAGACTAAATGATACCCATCACCTACAACTACCCAAGCTAGGGCATCTCCGTTTCAAGGGGTTACCATCGAAAATTTTGGATCAGGCCGATGATATTAGAATCGGGACCACGACAGTTTCGATGGATGCTGTTGGCCATTACTTCGTTTCCCTGCAGATGGGTTCGGAGTACCCCTTCGTTTCTGAGAAACCAGTCATTAAGTTTAAAGTTGGCATCGATTTGAACCTTGATAATTTTCTGACGGACTCCAATGGACAAATGGTTGACAATCCACGTTACTACCGGACTATTAGCGGAAAATTAGCTAAAGCTCAGCGGAAGCTGTCACGGCGGGCCAGACGAGCTAAAAAGAGCCAACGACGCTTATCAGAATCAAAGAATTATCAAAAGCAACGGTCATTAGTGGCTAAGCTACAGCTTAAAGTCGCTAATCAACGCAAGAATTTCCTACACCACATCTCTACGGCCTTGATCAAAAACCACGATTTAGTCGTAGCTGAAGAACTGCGGGGTAAAAATATGTTGCGGGACCATGCTTTGGCAATGAGTATCTCGGATGTTGGCTGGCGAACACTATTGAACATGCTGTCCTACAAAGCTGATTTGTACGGCCGGAAATTCTTGACTGTCAACCCTCGAAATACCACGCAAACTTGTAGCCATTGTGGGCACATCATGACTGGTAAGAACAAGTTGACGTTAGCTGATCGCAAGTGGACGTGTCCCAGATGTGATACGTTTCATATGCGTGATCATAACGCAGCTGAAAATATTTTAGCTAAGGGTTTAGCAACCCTGTAAGAAATGAGTCCGCCTGGCAACCTGCGGACCTAAAAGGCTTTGGTAATTAGCGGATAAGTCCTATGCGTAGGTTAGCGCTGTATCTAAGCAAATTGTGGTCACCATGCCGTGGGGTGTGGTTCTCACAAGCGTCCGTTTTTAAACGGGCGTGGTTGACTACCATTAAAAGAGGGCTCGCTGGCGGATTGCGGCTAGTTTCGGTAGAATGGATAGGATTGATTTGACAGAATTGGAGGCAGACAATGTGACGCTAGAAGAACTGTATCGCACGATGGCGAGGGAGATGGGGCCGCAACCCTGGTTGAAGCCCGGTACGCCGTGGGCCGAAACGCCGATTGAAATTATGTTGGGCGCGATTCTGGTCCAGAACACCAACTGGCGCAACGTGGAACCATCATTGATCGCCCTCAAGACTCAGACGGGATTCGACCCAGCCAAATTGCGGGAATACACGCCGGATACGTTGATTCCGGTGATTCGCAGCAGCGGGTTCTACCAACGGAAGAGTGAGGCGATTCTTGCGTTGGCAACCTGGTTAGGCGGGGCCAATGACGACTTAGTTGCGTTGAAACAACGCGATGGGGCCAGTCTACGTGCCGAACTGCTCAGTATTACGGGTATCGGCAACGAGACCGCCGATTACATCCTGATGTACACGTTGGATCACGGCACCTTCATGGTCGACACCTATGCGCGGCGACTATTCGGCTGGTTGGGTGTGACCATGCCCAAGACGTACCCAGCATTCCAGAAGAAAGTCATGGGTCGACTCGACTTCGGTCTGGCCGACTACCAGGAGTTCCACGCCCTGATCGACGAGTTCGGCAAGCAAGTCAAAAACGATACTGATTTTGACCAATCATTTCTGGCCGGAAAACAACTGATGATTTAGAATGACTGACATGAGGTTGAAGGTTATCTGGGTTTAAATCTATGTGAAGCTGTAGGGCCGGTGAGTTGCGGTTGGATTCACGTCAGGATTGATAGGATAGTGGCGAGTTGTGTCCATGGGAGAACATGGGATTGCGCGATGTAAGGGTTTAAATCCATGTAAGCCGCGAGGGTGGCGAAAATAAGCTCAGCTGTGGGAATTGTCTTAGTGGCGTTTTTGGCCACTTAGACAATTGGTGCCTTTGAAACTCGGTCCTCAGAGGTTCAAAGTCAAGCTGGGAGACCGTTCTTTGGCTCCCAGCGTCCGCCCTAGCGTTCCAGTTTATTTTCGCCACCCGGTAAGGCGATGAACACGTGGATTTGAAATCTTAAGGAATTGCCAAGCCGGCGGGCGCCCGATACAAAATCTGGTGTTTTCAACCGGGGTCGTGCTATGATGAGTGAAGTGAAATTGGAACCGCTTCCGATTCGAAAGCAGTTATGGAGGGAGTAAATACATATGGCACTTAAACAACCGGAAGATTATATTTTGGCGGTCGACCAAGGGACGAGTAGTACCCGGGCGATGATTTTTGACCGCACCGGGCGCAAGGTCATCGAAGGCTATAAGGAGGTTCCCCAGTATTATCCGCATGCGGGCTGGGTCGAATCCGACGCCAATGAAATTTGGAACAGCGTGCTCTCGGTGATCGCGAGCGCCCTTATCGACGCCTCGATTCATCCAGAAAATATTCAAGCCATTGGCATTAGTAGCCAACGGGAAACCACCATCGTGTGGGATAAAATTACCGGTGAACCAATCTATCATGCCATCGGTTGGCAAAGTCAACAGACGGCGAGCCTAGCGAAGAAGCTGGCTGCTGATGGGCGCGCCAAGACCATCAAGGACAAGACCGGACTAGTGCTGGACGCTTACTTCAGTGCCACCAAGATTCGCTGGATCTTGGATCACGTCCCGGGTGCGCAAGAACGCGCCGAGAATGGTGACCTATTATTTGGAACAGTCGACAGTTGGCTAGCCTGGAAGCTCTCCGGGGGAAAGATTCACGTGACCGACTATAGTAACGCCAGTCGGACCATGCTTTTCAACATTCACGAGCTCAAGTGGGATCAGGATATTCTGAACTGGCTCAATATTCCAGCCGCAATGCTGCCCGAAGTGAAGTCAAGTTCCGAGGTCTACGGTGTCACGCAGAACTTCCAATTCTACGGGGTCGAAGTCCCCATCGCCGGTCTGATTGGGGACCAATCGGCTGCCCTGCTAGGACAACTGGCTTTGGAACCCGGAACCGTCAAGAACACGTACGGTGATGGGGCCTTCGTCATGATGAACACTGGGGATGAACCGCGGACATCCGAGCACAATCTGTTGACCACGATTGCGTACAAACTGGATGGTAAGGTGACTTACGCACTAGAAGGATCTATTTTGGTCGCCGGAACCGCGTTGGCCTGGCTTCACGAAAGCATGAAGATCATCGACAATGTTCCCGAATCGCGCCAGGCTGCCATGGCCTCGACCGATGAGGATGAAGTCTACGTGGTGCCCGCCTTTAACGGCTTGGGTGCGCCGTACTGGGATCCCGATGCGAAGGGCGCTGTCTTTGGTCTGTCGCGAGGAACCAATCGTAATGACTTTGTGAAGGCGACGTTACAGTCGATTGCGTATCAGACGCGCGACGTCTTGCGGACCATGAAGCAGGATACCGGCATCGACATCTCCGAACTGATGGCCGATGGTGGGGCTTCACGGAACCGCTACCTGATGCAGTTTCAGGCCGATATTCTCGACACGCCAGTGCAACGGGCGGCCGATGAAGA
Source organism: Levilactobacillus fuyuanensis (assembly GCF_003946395.1). Classification (GTDB taxonomy): domain Bacteria; phylum Bacillota; class Bacilli; order Lactobacillales; family Lactobacillaceae; genus Levilactobacillus; species Levilactobacillus fuyuanensis. Next base: position 166,705 of record NZ_RHNZ01000005.1, read on the forward strand.
GACCACGGCGATGGGTGCTGCCATTACGGCGGGCTTGGCCGTGGGTTATTGGAAGAGTCTGGATGAAATCAAACAGATTCGGACGGATGGCCGGTTGTTTACGCCGAACATGTTGCCGGATCGCCGCGAGCATCTCTACGCCGGCTGGAAGCAGGCAGTGAAGGCGACACGGGCATTCAAACCGGACAATCTGTGAGTTAAGATGTTGCGTTGAATTTAACTGAGTTGCTTTTTTCTATGAGGGGGCCAGTTCCAATCGGAACTGGTCCCTTACTTATTACTAATGTAAAAATGACGAATCTAGTCTCATAATTTGGCGAAGTAAGGTTAAAAATCGTTTCAGTAACGAATCAATTCAGCCGATGATTGAATAATAGTTGCGTTAGCAAAAACACCGCCGTGAAGGGAATCACAGCGGTGCTTTAATATCATCTAGGAGATGTTTTCGTTGGTCGTCGGGGCCACAAACTTCACAGAAAGTGATTTTCCAGCAGCGGTGGCGATGTCGCGCAGAACCTTGATGGAGACATTCATTGTTCCGGCTTCGATGCGAATGATGGTCGACTGGGGTTTGCCGACTAGCTTTGCAAAACGGTGTTGCGATAAACCAGTTTCCTGGCGTAATGCGCGCATTGCCACGGCAACTTCAGGGTTATCGACGCCTTGTTGCGGGCGTTCGTTGTGCTGAGCGCCGTCTTGAGACTCATTTGAGGTGATATCAGTGGACATGGGGATTCCTTCTTACATCGTAGAATTAAGAGTAAACAGCTTATCGTGCACGATTCGTTGGCGCACAAAATAAACAACACTATTCAGTGTAGTTAATCTGGTGGCTAGGAACAAGTAATCTTACGGAAAGTAAGGGAAATGTCATATTCGGTAGGTAAAGGTTGAAATTCAAATTGGCGGTACATAGACTAACTCCGCGAAAAAGAGTTGATTTTTGAAAAAGAGTTGATTTTTCGCGGAGTTTGGAATTATTTATATTTAATTTCCAGCCGGCTCATCCAGTAGCCTAGACCAGTTCCAATAGCCAATGCCAGCACACTGAATAACAGGGTGCTCCAGGTCGCGCCCGCGTAAGAGATACTTTCGGCGGCGTGAGAATTGGGGACCAGAATCAGGATGGTACTGGCAACCACGATACCCAGAATAAAGTGGTAGACGCGCGAGTGGAAGCGGTGAATTAGATAGTCCATGCCCTTGGAGAAGAGAATCATGGACAGCATGCCCCCCAACGCAATCGGCAAGTAGACGCCCAGTAGATCGAAGTTCTTAAAGCCAGTCAACATGGGCGTGAATAACCCCAGAATCAACAGGAGATTGGATGGACTCAGGCCAGGCACCAGCACACCTAGGGCAATCAGGATACCGGCGACCACGAAGCCCCAGAAGTTAGCCGGAAGGGTGCCAAAAATATCGCTCATGAAGTACAGCAGGCCGCCACTGATCACCAGCGTGCCAAAGAACCAACCGTAGTCCGCAGCGTCGCGGGGTGTCTGGGAGCTGGCCGTCTGCAGCAGCGCAGGAAGGGTCCCCACGATGGCACCAGCAAAGCCCCATAGCACGATGACTTGCCAGTGCGCCAATAGGTATTCCAGTGGGGCCGACAGGAGGGCAATGCCCACGATGCCGCCCAGGCCGACCGGCACAAAGTACCAGAAGTCACGTTTGAAGTTCTGTCGGAAATGGGCCATGAAGCCCAGTAGTCGTTCGTAAATTCCCAGAATGGCGGCGAGTACCCCGCCGGAAACACCGGGAAGAATGAAGCCTAGCGCAATGATCACGCCTTTAAAGAAGCGTTTCACTGGGCCATCGGATCGCGTAGTTTGCATGCGTTTCTCCTTTTTTACTTAATGGTCATAGTTGTAGCTCTCAATTTACCAAATCCCACACAGCGGCGCAACTAAAAGCGGCTAAGGGCGAGTTAACTTAGGAATTACTTTAGGAACGGTTTGGCTGTTGCCTTGACCTTGAGTGATGGTGATTGCGTGTACTTGTTTTGAATCATGATGGGCGTCAAGTCACTGTCCTTCAGATGTCTGTGGTATACTGAACGCAACAAAGGCACAGGTGCGTCTACACCCATGCCAATGGTGAAGTCGTTGAAGACTACTGACAGTTTGATAAGCGAACAAAAATCGTTCTAGTCTGTCGAAAGTTTGATGAACGATTTTTATTTGCCCAGATTTTTCAATCGAGACCAAGTCTTATATCTATAGCAAAAACGCTCAGAACAAATTATGTTCTGGGCGCTTTTGTTATCGTTCGTTTAATCATTATTCTTTGGTTGTGACCAGTAGCGGGCACGGGTCAGAAGCTCTTTTGACCGGTCGTCTGCTGGAACGAATCCCTTGGTGAACAGGTGCCGGAAGTACATCATATTGTAAAGGAAGCCCCACAGAAAGCCGCGCAACATTTCCCAACCGCCGATCGCGAAGAATTGGGCGAGTTGTTTAACGGGAACGGCCATGGAGAGCACCATCATGAGACTTAATTCCACACCCATGATACAGAATAGATTGTACCAATCAGCCCGGAAAAGGGTCGGAAATGGGGGGAAAATAAACATCGTCCAGGAAAATCCGACCTTGGCGATACGCATATTCCCCGTTTCGGGATTAACAACGGTAGCGTAGTTCGGCGGTAACGGCAGACCTTGAGGGCCGTCACCATTTTGGTTATCAGGATCATCGTCGTTAAAGCCCTTAAAAGGATCTTGCATGTCATTTGCCAACTTTCTACAGAATTCAGTGTTATACGTTAAGTAAAAGTCTAACACGAAAAGACGTGTCTGCCTATTAATCTATTGGCGGTGACTATTTGGTGCCGATTAAGCAGTAGCGACATGCCACTGAGTGAAATGTCAACAGCCAACGCTCTTGCGATTAATGACGGCGACTTAATTTAACCACGGCTTCACACCGCGCCGTCTGGGGCATCATATCCACGGACTGAATGTAGTCGACTTGGTAATCGTGCGTTAATTCAACTAAGTCTTTGGCCAGTGTTGAAGGGTTGCAGGAGATGTAGACCAGTTTTGGTGGCCGCACTGCCAGCAAGGTTTCAATCAACGTGTCGTCCAAACCGGTACGGGGTGGATCGACCACGATGGCGTCCGGATGGAAACCGCTCATGATCCACTTAGGCAGGAGTTCTTCGGCCGTGCCGAGTTCGTAGTGGGCGTTGGTGATGCCGTTAGCGGCGGCGTTTTCGTTGGAATCCGCCACGGCTTCAGGAATGACATCCATCCCGCGAACCTCTTCAGCGACATCGGCTAGGGAGAGACCAATCGTCCCGATACCGGAGTAGGCGTCGACGACGGTTTCGCCAGGCTGTAAGTCCAGGGCCTTTTTGGCTTCGCCGTAGAGGACTTCCATTTGTGACGGGTTCAGTTGTAGGAAGGCACGTGCGGAAAGCTTGAAGGCCAGGCCGTCGAGTTTTTCCGTAATCGTTTCTTCGCCGGCCAAATGAACCGTTTCATCACCCCAGATAAGAGACGTCTTACCAGGATTGATATTTTGCATGACGGAAGTAACTTGGGGCAGTTCGTCTGCGATCCGCGTCAATAGGTCATGTTTGTGAGGTAATTTTGGTGAATTGGTGATGACCACCAGCTGAACGTCGTCGGTATGTGCAGCGGCGCGAACCACCAGCGTTTTAACGATACCGGATTCGGCTTCTTCGTCGTAAATCGGCATGTCTAAGTCCTGGAGCATCTGGACCACGGCGCGCATGACGGTCATGGTCACAGGCATCTGGACGGAGCAGGTTTCCAGGTCGACCAGGTCGTGGCTACGTTCGGCGTACAGGCCGGCTTCGACCTTGCCTTCGGCGTTGCGGCGGACTTGGAATTGGGCCTTGTTACGGTAGCCATAAGGGTCGTCCATCCCCAGAGTTGGGCGCAAGTCGTAGTGGCGATAGCCCTCGGGCTTGTAGCGTTCGAGGGACTGGGCAACGACATCTCGCTTGAAGGCCAATTGGCCGGGGTAGTCTAAATGTTCCAGCTCAAAGCCACCGACTTGATCGGCGTAGCTGTCGCGAGGTTCCACGCGGTGGGGGCTAGTCTTGCGGACCCGGTGAATCTTGGCGCGCAGGTAACGCGTGGCTACGCTGGTGACTTCGGCAACGACTTCTTCGTCCGTTAAGGCGCCGGGGATGAAGACGGCCATCCGCTTGTAATAGCCGATCCCTTCACCATTGATCCCCATGCGCTTGATGGTCAGTGGGAAACGTTGGCCAACTTCGACTTGAACTTGGGGCGTCTCCTGACGTGGCCGTCGGTTCATGGGCCGGTGATTATTGTTAGGCCGGTAATGGTTGCCAGCATTGTGTTGGCGCCGATCGTTGCGGTCATTGCGGTCGTAGCCGCGGTGATTCTTTGACTCATAATTTGGCATATTTTCTCCTACTAGGTTGACGTTAGTTAAGTTAAATCATTAATTCCGAACAGTTACGGTCTTGAACATTATACCAAACTTTAGAGCTCACCGGGGCCGTGAGCCTTTTTCACCAAATTGAAGCCGTTTCCATAGGCAATCCGCCCCCATTTATGTACAATAAGCTTATATGCGGTTATCGCTCACATTGGTCGTTGTTGGCGCCTTGCCGGGGGCCGCAAATAGGCCGTGACGCTGCGGGCGGACGCTCCGAGCCATAGAGCGGTCTCGAAGCTTGCTTTGAACCTCTGAGGCCCGAGTTTCAAAGACACCAATTCTCTAAGCGACGAAGGACGTCACTAAGAGAATCCCCACGGCTGAGCCTATTTGCGACCCCCTCACGGCTGACGCGGATGTGAGCAATAACGGCAATATCATCGAACGTGGGGGTTAGTATAGCGCCTCCGGGACGGTGAAAATGGGACCGTGGCGCGGTGGGCGGACGCTCCGAGCCAAAGGGTGGTCTCGAAGCTTGACTTCAAGCCTCTGAGAACCGAGTCTCAAAGTCACCAGTTCTCTAAGCGGCCCAATTCACCGCTAAGAGAGCTCCCACGGCTGGGCCCATTTTCACCGTCCCTGCGGCTGAGATGGCGGTAATCCCACATGTGCTGTCGTCACTAGTGGATAGTGGATGTTAGCTGGAAGCTGTCCCACAGGTGCAGGTAAATTATGTAGGGGTTGTAAATTAGCATCTTTGGTAAAAACTAGCTTAGCCGCAGGAGGCCAGGGATGGAGGTAGCTGTGTCGGCGGTGTTAGACCCGGATGACTTTCCCCGGTCTTACAGCGCGGGACGCGTTTGGAAACTCGCGTGTTTCTGGCGAGGTTCTAAACCGAGCCGGAAGCCCGTTCTTTGGCTGGAGGCGTTCCCCATAGCGGCCGGAATTCCTGGCAGCCGGAGGCGACAGTTTTTGCCCAAGATGCTGCATGAAGGCCAAAGAGGGGGGCAGGAGCCTATGAGTCTGCTGGAACTGAGAGGGGTCGGCTACCGAGCTGGTGAAACAACGATCCTGGAAGATATCGACCTGACCATCAACGCCGGTGAGTGGGTGACCATCGCCGGACCGTCGGGGAGCGGGAAGTCCACGCTGGTACGGATCATCGCGTCACTTCTGAGTCGAACCAGTGGCGAGTTGAATTTTGCCGGCAAATCTATCGATACCTACGACCCGATAGCGTATCGGCGGCGGGTCTCGTACAGCCTTCAACAGCCGACCTTGTTCGGTGAAACCGTGCGCGACAACCTGAGCTTTCCCTATCAGATTCGTCAGCTACCGTTCGATGAACAACGCGCGGTGGCGGCGTTGGACTACGTAGGGTTAGTTGCCAGTGACTTGGATAAGGCCGTTATTGACCTGTCTGGCGGTCAGCGGCAACGGGTAGCCTTACTGCGCAACGTGATGATCTATCCCGAGGCCTTGATTTTAGATGAGGTTACGGCTGGCCTAGATGCCGAAAACAAGGCGTTTGTCTGGTCGATGATTCGGCATTTTAATAGCGACGATGGGATTACGATCATTGCCATCACGCATGATCAATCGGAGATCGATGCGGCGACGCGGCTGGTAACCTTGACCGATGGGCGCATCACGGGAGGTACACGATGAATCTAGCAGTGAATAATCAATCGTTGATTCTGGCACTGGGGTTGGTGATGATTGTCCTGGCAATCGGGTGGCATGAGAAGTTGGGCATCGACCGCGACATGATTATTGGGGTTGTGCGGGCCGTCATTCAGCTGTTCGTGGTCGGGTACCTGTTGAAATACGTCTTCCGTTTGGATAACGTTTGGCTCACGGCAGTCTTGATCTTAATTATTATTTTTAATGCCGGCTATAATGCCAAACAGCGCAGTAACGGGATTCCACGGGCGTTGCCGATTTCCGTCGGGGCGATTCTCATCAGTACGGCGGTTACCCTGGGCGTATTGATGCTGGCGGGGGCCATCAAGTTTATGCCGTCGCAGATGATTCCAATCTCGGGGATGATCGCGTCGAACTCGATGGTCGCCATTGGTTTGTGCTACCGCAATCTCAACGCGGAGTTCAAGCAGGAACGGCAGGCCGTCTTGGAAAAGTTAGCGCTGGGGGCCGACCTGAAGGATGCCTCCCGCGATATCGTCCGGGCCAGCATCAAGACGGGGATGCAGCCGACCATCGACTCCGCTAAAACCGTGGGAATCGTGAGCTTGCCGGGGATGATGTCCGGGTTGATCTTTGCCGGCGTGGACCCGGTGCGGGCGATTAAATATCAGATCATGGTCACCTTCATGTTGATGTCGGCGACCAGTATTGGCTCGGTATTGGCCTGTTACTGGGCTTACCGGGAATTCTACAATGAACGTAAACAGTTAGTTGGTCCGTCAAATTAGGAGGAAAACATATGTCACATCGAAAAGTTGCGTTGGTTACAGGGGCGTCATCAGGAATTGGCAATGCGATTGCCCGGAGTTTACATCGAAACGGGGTCACGGTTTACGCCGGGGCCCGGCGCGTTAGTCGGATGAACGACCTCGATGACCTAGGGATTACGACCCTGGCGCTGGACATTACCGATCCAGCTAGCGTGGAAAGCGCGGTTGACCGAATCGTCAATGAGACCGGCCGAGTTGATATTCTGGTTAACAACGCCGGTTATGGCCTGATGGGGGCGGTCGAGGACGTTCCCATGGAACAGGCGCAGGACCAATTCAACGTGAACCTCTTTGGGGCGGCGCGGCTGATTCAGTCGGTCTTGCCCATGATGCGCCAGCAACACGCCGGCCGGATTATTAACATCACGTCGGTCGATGGTAAGGTGGCGCAGCCCTTTGGTGCGTGGTACGTGGCATCGAAATTTGCGTTGGAAGGCCTGTCGGATGCCTTACGTATGGAACTTCATCCTCAGGGAATTCACGTGGCGGTAATTGAACCAGGTGCCATCCAATCGGAATGGGCGGACATTGCGGCTGATCATTTACAGGAGCTATCGGCGAACGGTCCGTACGAAAAGGATGCAAGTCAGGCGGCAGCAATCTTAAAGGCTGTAAAGAAATTCTCCAGCAAGCCCAAGGTCATCGCGCGGTTGGTGGATCGAGCAGCGCTGTCTCGGCGGCCGAAGACCCGCTACTCGGCAGGGGCGGGAAGTCAAATCTTGTGGGCGCAGCGGTTCTTGTCCGACAAGACGATCGACCGTCTCTGGCAAGTTGTTGGTAAAGCGGCTGAACAGATTACCCGGTAACGTGAGAATCGTTGACGTGACGGTAAAACCTGTTATGCTTAAATTAACCAGTACACTAGGGGTGTCCACAACGGGCTGAGATGCGGCGAATACCGCAATCCCTTGGAACCTGTCAAGCTCAAACTTGCGAAGGGAATGTGTCGTGGCACGGTAACGGGCCGCCGGTTCACTAACTTTGTGAGCCAGCGGTCCGTTTTAATTTGGATTGAAATCACAATTAAAATGGTTAGCCAAGACGTGGGGAACGTTAGGAAACACGACTTAGTGTGGGGTAGCGGTGTTCGAGCCAAGTGGTGAGGCATCGCGAGAATGCTGATAAAGAGTAAGCATAAAGCATTAGTTGTGATGAAAGTGATGCGTTAGGAATCAGCTTGCTTGGGAATATGCCAATGTCAGCCGTGAGGGCGGTCAAAATAGACTCAGCCGTGGGAATGTTCTTAGCGGTTTACCGCTTAGAACATTGGTGGCTTTGAGACGCGATTCTTAGCGGCTTAAAGCCAAGTCCGGAGACCGTTCTGTGGCTCCGGACGTCCGCCCACCGCGACCCGGTCTATTTTGACCGCCCGGTAAGGCGAAGTTGGCGATCTACCCGCCACAGCAGGCGGAATCCTTGTCTGTCGTAGGCGCAACGCATGACTTTCAGCAATCGCATCAGGTATTCCTAAGGGGGAAGAAAATGAAAGTAGACTTGTTAGACACCTTGCGCCACCAGAACCCAATCGTTTTTAACATCTCCAATTTCGTCACGGTCCAGGACGTGGCCAACGGGCTCAATGCATTGGGTGCGTCACCCATCATGTCCGAAGAGGTTGCCGAGGCCGAAGAAATGGTTGGCTTGTCCAGTGCTGTGTGCCTCAATCTGGGGGCGTTTACCCAGACACAGGTCGAACAGATCCGCAAGGTCGGCGAGGTCGCGAACCAGCAACATAAGCCGTTAGTGATTGACCCCGTTGCCGTGGGGGCAGTGGCCTATCGCAAGATGATTGCGAACAACCTCCTGACCCATTTTCACCCGGACGTGATCCGGGGCAATGCCGGCGAGATTGCAGCGTTGGCGGATGTGGATTGGCAGGCCAAGGGCATCGATGCCGGTGAGGGGACTGGCGATCTGGTGGCAATTGCGCAGGCGTGTGCGCAAAAATTAAAGTGTGTCGTTATCTTGTCCGGTCCGACCGATGTCATTACCGATGGCACACGGGTCGTTAAGGTGATGAACGGCACACCACTGTTCCAGGTCCACGTTGGGTCTGGTGACATGTTATCAAGTATTGTGGCAGCATTTTGCGCTGTTGAAGCGGATTATTTTGAAGCGGCCCAGACGGCTTGTCTGGTCTTCGCGGCCATCGGTGAACGGGTGGCCCAGGCCACGCCGAACCTTGGTGCCGGCAGCTTCAGCGTCCAGTTAATGGACGGTTTACAATTGACCACGACTGCTCAGATCAACGCAATCGCGGCTTATCAGTAGAGAAGGGATGAGTAAGGATGGCAAATGAATTTCCACAGACGTTAACGATCGCGGGGACCGACAGCGGCGGGGGTGCCGGTGTCATGGCTGACTTGAAGACGATGCAGGAACGCAACGTCTTTGGGACGGCAGTGGTTGTCGCGGTGACCGCGCAGAATACGCTGGGCGTTCAGGACTTCATGGCCTTACCACAAAAATTGGTCGATGAACAATTTGCGTCATTAGCAGCCGATTTGAAGATTCGGGCCTGCAAGACGGGGATGTTAGCGGATGCGGAACACGTCCATGGTGTGGTAGCGAATTTGAAAAAATACGACTTTGGCCCACTCACGGTCGATCCCGTGATGATCGCCAAGGGCGGGGCTGCATTGTTGGCCGACGATGCCGTGGCGACGGTGCGCGATGAACTGGTGCCTTTAGCCGACGTGTTGACGCCAAATTTACCCGAGGCCGAACGACTGACCAACATTAAGATCACCGATGCCAAAGCGATGGAGTCGGCGGCAGTCGTCTTGCAGGACCTGGGCGCCAAGAACGTGATTATCAAAGGTGGCCACGAGGCGACGCCGGATAAGGCCAGCGACTTTGTCTTGTTGGCGGACGGTCGATCATTCTGGCTGTCGGCACCGCGCGTCGACACCGTGCGGACTCACGGCACGGGGGATACGTTGTCTTCATGCATCACGGCAGAATTGGCGAAGGGCCAGGATTTCGAGTCGGCCATTCGCATTGGTAAGGACTATGTGACGGCAGCCATTGCGAATCCGATTGCAGTTGGAAACGGCCACGGCCCACTGAATCATTGGGCTTACGGCCAGGGAGGTGCGCACTAATGTCAGTAACTTTTGAGCCCGGTCTATTACGGGCATACTTTGTGGCGGGGAGCCAAGATGTTCCCGGTCAAGACTTGCGTGACGTGTTGGCAACCATGATAAAGGCCGGCATCACGGCGTTTCAGTTCAGAGATAAGGGCGCTAGTAAATTAACGCCGGAACAGCGCGTGGCGTTGGGTAGCGACTTGCGCGACCAATGTCACGAAGCCAGTGTGCCGTTTATCGTGGATGACGACGTAGATCTGGCGTTGTTGCTACAGGCGGATGGCATTCACGTCGGTCAGAGCGACGAGCAGATCACGAAGGTCCTCGATGCGGTAGCCGACCGCAATATGTTCGTGGGCCTGTCCTGCAACACGGTGGAACAAGTGGCCAAGGCGAACCAGATCAAGGGAATCTCCTACATTGGCAGTGGTCCGATCTATCCAACGACCTCTAAGGCCGATGCTGACCCTGTCATGGGTGTGACGGGTCTGAAGGCACTCGTTGAACAGGCTAACGTGCCCGTCGTGGCCATCGGCGGCGTGACGGTGCCGAGTCTACCGGCCATCGCAGCTACTGGTGCCGCGGGGGTTGCGGTGATTACGCTGTTGACGCAGAGCACCGCTCCTGCGGCGGACATTGCTGCAATGCGAACGGCATTCGCGGCAGTTTAGCGGTGTTATCAAAAAATAATGTTAGAGAGTAACTAACGAAAGCTGCTGACACCGGAAAGATTCTTACCCGTGTCAGCAGCTTTTTTGATGGTCTAGTAATAGCCAGTTAGCAGATTGTTAAGTCATTATTAACTGGTTTGTAACAATTTATTAACATTGTAACATCATTGAAAAATTAAAATTAGCCATAAAAAAACAAAATCAGTCTTACCGCGTTTAAGTGACGGTAAGGCTGATTTCGCATTTAAAGTTGAGGAAGCTAGTTGACTAGGGCTAACTTCACAAGTACATAATAACACGGATATTTGAGAAAAGCTACCTAAATGGAAAACTTTATTATTTTGTCACATAAGGTATTAACAGGCCTAACTGGTGTTGGTAAATGGCGATTTGTTAGATGAACTAGTTTACTGAATAACATAATTTCGCCGATAAACCGTATACTAAGTATACCGGAAAAAGATGCGATTGGTTTCGAACTTAAGTGGCTAGAAGAGGTCACGTTTGCCAGAAGAAATTTTTAAGTAAGACTGCTAACGGCGGTGAGGCTAGCGTCGGCTGTCATCAGTTAAACTTTTAAAAATCAAGCTTGCATTGTCGAACAAATGTTCGTATAATAAGAACATCAGCAAAGGGGGTCGCGGTGATGGATTATGGAAATGAACCACATGGCATGTTTTTCATGATTGATAATAAGTCCTTTTACGCCAGCGTCGAGAGCGACGCGCGGGGACTGAATCCATTGCGTTCAGTGATTGTGGTGATGTCCGAGGCCGACAACACGGGAAGTGGTCTGGTGTTGGCCGCTTCGCCGATGGCCAAGAAACTCTTCGGTATCAGCAACGTATCACGCCAATATGAAGTTCCCGACGACCCCCGAATTCTGGTCGTCCCGCCGCGGATGAATCTGTACATTCAGGAGAACTTGAAGATCAATAAAATTTTCCGGGAGTATGTGGCCGATAATGACCTGTTTCCATACTCAATCGACGAATCTATCCTGGATATGACCAAGTCCTGGCGCCTATTTGGACCGACCCCCGAGATTGTGGCCCGGCGAATTCAACTGCGGATTCGCCGCGAGCTGGGACTCTACACGACCGTGGGTATCGGTGAAAATCCGGTACAGGCCAAGCTGGCCCTGGACTTGCAGGCGAAGCATGACCGGGAACTCATCGGCCGGCTGACTTACGAGACCTTTCCAGAGAAAATATGGCCAATCACCAACCTCGAGAAGGTGTGGAGCATTGGCCATCGCACGGCCGCTCATCTGCAGCGACTGGGCATCCATAGCATGCGTGACTTGGCGATGGTCAACCCTTATGAGTTGCGCGCGGAGATGGGAATGATTGGTGCCCAGCTGTTTGCTTTGGCCTGGGGGATCGATCGCAGTCACCTGCACGAGCTTCGACCGGCCAAGGAGAAGAGCTGGAGCAATTCACAGGTCTTACCACGCGACTATAAAGTGCAGCAAGAGATTGAGCTGGTGATCCGGGAGATCGGCCAGCAGACCACGTCGCGGATGCGCCATCATCGACAACAAGCTGGTTGCGTCAGTTTGTCTGTTGGTTTTGCCCGTGCGGGTGAAGCGGACGATGGGCGCAGTGGGTTCCACCACAGCTGTCGCATCGACCCGACCGATAATGCCCAGACGATTTGTGCCACGTTGATACGGCTCTTCCGTCAGCATTGGGAAGGCCAGTCCATTCGCAACATCGGTGTGGGATTATCGCGGTTGAATACAAGCCGTGGCTTGCAACTCGATATTTTTCAAGATCCCCACCGGCAGATTAAGGATGAACGCTTCGACCGGGTCATTGACGAACTTCGGGATAAGTTCGGCAAGACCGCGGTCATTCCAGCCAGCAGTCTAATGCCTGGGGGCACGATGCTCCGGCGGGCTGCATTGGTTGGCGGTCACAATGGAGGGAATAGTTTTGATTGATGTGCAGAAGGAAGCCGACTTGATCTTTACGCGAGCAGACAAGCTGTTTGCAGCGCAGTGGCACTGTCAGTATCGCATTGATGTGGTGCATGACCAGTACGCCCAGACAACCAATTTCTTCATGGATATTCAGCGGAAGGGCCACCGTGAGCGGTCCATTCCACTACACACGATTCAAACGACTGACCTCGAAATCCTGGAACAAGTCATTGGGGCACTCAAGGCACAGACCCAGCTGTCCCTGAACTTTATTAACTTTGGGCACGTGCGCTGGCCGGAGAGCCAACGCTGGGTGCACTAGGAAGTTATGGGTCATGATCTTACACCAGGCCCCTGATGATAAGTTGGCAACTGAATTCTTCCACCGCGACTATCACGACCGGGGGATGCTGAAGTGGGGCGGCTTTTACCTGTCCGACCATACGAGCGCCTTGGCTAAAATGCACGCCGCCGAGCGGGTTGAACACGCCCAGCCGCAACAACCGCTGACAGAGATCAGTCGGGAGTTGGCGGCCGCTTGGCATGCACAACAACCGGTCCACTTGCAGCTGAATATTTTGGATGACGACCAGGTCCTAACGACGGTGGACGGGATCGTTGCCGGCGTTAACGAAGACCAAATCGTTCTCCAATTAGCGAGCGACCACTTCCGCTACTTGACGTTGGCTGAAATTCGTTGGGTGGCGTGGGCACAGTAGACGGACCAGCATTCACGACAGCTAACTAATGGATGGGATAGGCTGATGGTTAACCAACTTAATGTATTGATATGATAAGTGTCGCAATTTTAAACGCTTTCATGTATGATAGGCAGTGAAAAATGGCCCCCAGATAATTAATTATCTGAGGACCGTTTGGTTCTAATGATTGTGAAGCTGGATGAACAACCGACTGGACTGCTCAGACCGTTAGTCAGTAAGCCCATGGGTACGATAAAGGTCGCTATTTTAAGCAAACTCCTGTAGGGTTGGGGATAACCCAACCCGTTACCGGCCATTTACCTAGCGATGCGTTATGATAAGGGTAAAACGCTAGGAGGTCACGCACATGGACTTTATTGATTTAACGCCGATTGCCCTCAGTCACACGCCACTGGGAACCCGTTCCCAATTGCCCAAGCAACACGATTGGCAATTGGACTGGGTGACCCTGGCGGCCCTGATTCGTGATAATCACGATGTTATGGCGGTAGTGCAGGCGGGGCTGGCCGAGGATTGGCTGAATACGCAAGGCACCATTTGGGATGAGCAACAGGGATACTACCGTTACCCTAATGATCCCCGAGAACCCGACGATACCGTTTTCTGGGCGGCATCGACGTGGGCCACGCCGGCAATTCTGGTCACGTTTCATAACGAACTGACCAAGGCGTTTGCCTGTTACACGGTCGGTCGTGATCCGGACTTTCACTATTTAGGCAGATTGCAGTAACTCTGGACCCGTGAAAGGAGAACCATCATGAAATTAGTCGACGGACCCCACCTCACCTTACGCCTGGAGCGCACACCGCGCCGGGGGAAGTACGAGGCTGGCATTGGCCTAGCCGTCTTATTGATGATTGGTGTTATTTTCGCACTATTGTAGCCCAATTTTTACCGATAGAAGTTAGCAAAGGGAACGTCAGCGCCGGGCAGGCGTCGATGTTCCCTTTGTTGGAGATTGAGTTATGGTAGTTATTCCAGGCGGAACCGATCAAAGTGCCGGTCCGTCTCGGGGCCAGTATAACATTGTGGAACAAGTTTGAGCAGTATTTGTGTTGAGAAAAAGAGTGGATTGTCGCAATCAGTAAAAATATTCGGTCACATTTTACGGAGTTAAGTCATGTAACCTAAAAACTCCGGAAATGATGGTGCTGATGGATAATCTTGTGATAATTGAAGAAGTGGCAATTGCACTCAAAGACATGTATGATGCGTTTAGCATTGAATTCTATACTGATTTGGGACAGGAAAACCTGAAAAACCTGAAACATGTGGAAATTGGTGAAAATGAGAATTGGTGCCAGGTGGAACCACTGGTTAGACAATATGTTCATTTCTTAAGAAAATTGGATATTTTACAGTTAAATCAGCTTGAGTATGATTTGAATTTTCAGTATCGAATTAAAGCAGTCACAGGTGTCTCTACCAAAATTGCTTATAATTATGGCAAACATCGCTACGTTTCAAAGATTATAAATGATCTATTTGGTGCTCGAATTGTTTTAAGTGGAATTGAGGCGCAGCAGGAGAGATTAGATAGGCTGCTACAAAGATTAAAAGATGGCCAAGTAATTTCTAGATATTACACGCGTCATGATGGTAAGTATCATGCCACACATTGTTATTTTCAGAGTGACAATCGTTATTTCCCCTGGGAACTTCAAATCTGGGATAAAAATCGAGAACTTAAGAATTATAGTGAACATGTGCGACATGAGAAGGAACGTCACATGCAGGAAGGAATTGACTGAGGATGTACAAATACTTTCATTTAATTGTTATTTCACAATTTGGAAATCAGGCCTTGGCCTATCACTACGCGAGTCTCGAGTCTGAGGCAGTGAGTACACGTTGGGACACATTAATGGAAAAATCTAAGGTACAGGGTCCAGTGTACAGTTTGCACATGGTAAAGTCGGCTAGTCCTGATTTTAAGGGTATTCAGGAACGTGACCCTTATTTTCAAAAATTCGAAGTCTTTGAAGATCTCGACGAATTCCTCGATACGGTCTACCACCTCGCTCAAAAAACTAACGCTATCTAAGACCCACAAAAGCCAGTGTCTCCACGACTTAACCGTCGCACGGACACTGGCTTTTTAAGTTGAAAATTTAGAATTTATTGTTGGTTGCTTGCATCAGTTCGGCACCCTTGTTGACTAACAGGTAGCTGGCGCCGTTCTTGGCGAATTGAATCCCTTCGAACTCACGCTTACCGCTGAAGTTAGACCCTTCAACTTGGCTGGCCTTGAGCTTGCCCAGCTTGGAAGCGGGGACGGATGAGATACTGCTGTCGGAGACGAAGTACAGCCGGTTACGCTTGGCGTTGTAGGCCATTGACTGTGGCTTGGTCCCGGGACGGTTGCGCAGACCCTGCATCACCAAGTGGAACTTGACGGACTTGCTGCCAATCTTTCCCTTGTAGATCTTGACAGCACCCTTAGGCGCCCACCCCCCATTGGAGTATGTAAAGAAGTAGGCATTCCCGTTCTTATCAAACGTCAGGTTAGAGCCCATCGTGACGGTACTCTTCAGCTTAAAGTTAATCTTAGTAATTGGCTTCAAGCTGCTAGTGCTGACCCGTTGCACGTTGGTGTTAACAGCGACCGGCTTACCGATGAACCAGAGTTGGCCGTTCTTGGGGTTCATTGCCAAAGATTGACCATGGCCCGTGTTAAAGGTGGGACCAACCTTGACGTACTTCATGATCTGCTTGTCTTTGCTGGTCATCTTGCCCACAGAGTGGTCGTAAGAAGCCCGACGTAAGGCATCCATGTGACTGCTGCTGACGCCGAATTTACTACGGAGTTGGCCCAGGTTGTACTTAACGATCCAGCCCCGGTTACTCCCGTTCTTCGTGATCAGTTCGTACAGCGTGTTGCCATCCTTAGACATGGCTTCGGCTTGAGGATTGCCCCAGTCGGCGGACGTCTTGTAGGTTACTGGCAAGAAGACGTTGGACTTGAAAGTGGCTTTCTTCCCCTTAGTCGTGGTGATGCTGGTTGGCTTGGTCTGGAAGATGTTGCTGTAGCTGGTCTTAAACGAGTAGCGCTTAACGAATAAGTTCTTGTTTGCGACCGTCTTATACTTCTTGACGTTGTAGTTTGCCAACGCGTTACCCTTTTGATTATACGTCTTGGCCTGTGCCAGCGTGGTCGACCCGCCAAATAATAGGGCGGCCGCAGCGACAGTGGTCAATAGAACTGCTTTCTTCATATATCCGAATCTCCTCCTGAAATTGCGCGCCTGGTGGGGGGCTATAGTAGCTGAACGATGGTGCGCACCGTCACTTGACGAATGCGCTTTCAATCGAACCGGTCACACCAACCCAAAACCTTCTAGGCACACTAAATTCGTATCACATAACTATTTATACCACAAAATAATCAGTGTGAGGGGACGAAACCCGAAATTTATTTTCGACTCAAATCGAAAAAATCGCCCTGGTTCCCGAAATAACGGGCCGGAGCGTCGATCACGTCCTATCAGCTTTTTGGCCTTTTTTTCGATAAATTGTGTAAAATTACCCCGAATTTTCCACCTGTTTTGCGAAATAATCCGCATTAGGCGTTGTCACTAAACTCCGGTAAAGTGGGGGCTGACCATAGCGCTATGGATCACCACAAGTGAAGGGATGATCCATATTGACCACAGATAACGCCGCCGCGTACCGCTTCTTGTATACCGGCGATCACGAAACTATTATTTACGCTGCCCTGAAACGCCTGCGATTGCGTCCGGATCAGGACGATTACGAAGACTACCTGCAGGAGGCCCGGCTGTACTTTCCCCAGGCCTACGCAGACTTTCCCGGTGACCCAGATAGTCAGCCACACCAGCTATTGGCGTTTGCCCAGCAGGCGCTGGTCTGGCACGTGGGTAATCAGCTACGAAACAATCGCCGCCAGGATATTCCCATGGAGCCGGGGGACCACACGCCGATCATTGACGAACTGGCCAGTGACGAGGATATTCTGAACGCCATTGGCCTCAACGACTTTCGGACGTACCTCATCAAGTTGATCGGTGGTGCGGGGAATACCGGTGAATGGCGGTTTCTAGTCGGCACCCTGATCGATCAGCTCACGCCAGAGGAGATTGCCGCCAAATATGGTGTTGGCCGGGCAACCGTCTTCCGGTGGCGGCGATCATTACTGCGTCGACTCGTCCATCATTTAGCACCGCCAGAAAGTTTTTTGGAATAATTTGAAAATAAGTGAGACTGATTTCCGATTTTTTACATTAGTAATAAGTGTAAGGGTTGGCCAGCCACTTATAAAATCTCGCACCACGGAAGGAGCACCACCCATGCAAACAAATTGGAAGAAAACGACCATCACCTTTATCTTCGGCGCCACCGACGCCAAGCCCGTTAAGATCGTGCTACAGAATGCGGTCAACGCGCCAGCCGCCAAGCAAGTCGAAGATTTCGGGGCCATCCTCTCCGGTTTGACCGGCTTACCGTTCCGTACCGCCGTCGTGTCCAGTCAAAGCGCCGTCGCCTAAGTCCCTCTCGCAGAATAGAAAGGAAGTCTCTCTATGAAGACATTAGAATTGAGTTTTAAAGGTTCCGACAAACGCGTCAAACACCTGCGCCTCAAGTACGTCAACGCCGACCTCGCACCAGCGGAAGTCGAAACGTTGATGAAGCAAGTGGCGGCCGCTAAGTTATTCGCTAAGGGCGAGGTGGATCTGTACGCAGAACCTCTGCGTGCTGAAATCGTGGAAACGACCAAGACGGCCTTGGTGGGCGGACCACAACCCGTACCAGCACCCACTGTCTAGTCAGTATCAGTCGTAGTTAGTCACCTGTAACGCAACATCCCGGCGGCTGCCACTTCCTTGTGAGGTGTGGTGGCCGTTTGGAGTACATAACGAGATACCGATTCACGATTTTAGTCAGCAATCAAATAAACAAACTGATTCATAGGTTTAGGGGTAATTTGAATACTGACGATATTCAGGAGATATTGCTTGAGTTCCTCAGGAGTGAAGGTTAAACTGTTACTCACGAGTAACAGTTCCGGAGTGGAGGAGAATTTTTGCAAGATGACAAGTTCAATGCTTCATTGGCAGTTGTTCGGCTCAGAGATTTCTATCAACAGGGGAAGCTGCAAGTTGTTTTGAATCGGAAGTCTAAACTATTTTTAGACAAGACGGGACGATCGTATCGCATGGTTGTTAAGGATGCCATTGAATCATTGGAAACGAGTCAGTACTTTCGGGGACCTTCACCTGTGCATCATCATGAAGAGGAAGATGTGACAGTTTACGAATTCTTGGTTATCTTGTACCAAGGCCATATGTACATTAAATTCTATATCTCAGCATTGGGTGCAGAGCTGCATTCATTTCATCCGGCAGAAAAGGCACCTGATCGAACTTTCTATAAATTTAAGTGAGGGGATAAAATGACTACGAAATATAAAGTAATCAAAACTGTTGAAATTGAAAGAACGCTAACCGGTCGCCTGGCGGAGTTTACGGTTATTAGTTTAGAAGAGACTGTGCAGGTTCGACGACGGGAAGTTCAAATGACCCATATTTATTGGGTACCGGCCGGCCAACGGTTAGATGATGAAGATAATTATTTAGAACCAATTGATGATCCGGATCTTAATCTACAAGCCGATTTTCGAGAGTATCGTCGGCGATTTGGCGTATTGACTCCAGAAGCAGTGCGTGAGATTCGTGAGAATTATCAGCTGAGTTTACGTCAATTTGCGATGGTTTTAGGGATGAGTTATAGTACGCTTTCTGAAATTGAAAATGGCCTGGTCTTGCAAACGGATGAGCAAGAGAGTCTTTTTCGACTATCTCAAAATACTGTCGCATTTGCCACGTTGGTACAGGCTAAAAAAGCCATTATGTCGGCAAGCCAATACGAAAAAATCGAACAGAAAGTTGCATTGGCGTAAAAGATCGATTAAGTATCAAGAGTTTAGCCATAAAGTTAAGTCGTTTTGAAACGAAACCGCAGTTCAGCTTCACCAAGGTATTGGCGAGCAGAACTGCGGTTTTGTTGTGTCAATTTTAGAGAATTACGGTATATCTGGGCTGACCTTGAAGGCCATCTAACCTTAAATCCTACCCCACATGCGGATGAGCCAGCACCTTGTCCGGGTACTTCGCCGTCACGTAGTCGGTGATGGCCGCAATCATCTTGGCTGTCGAGGGGGCCTTGGCCTGTTCCGAGTTGACCACCAGGCAGATGGTGCGGAAGAACGTGGTGTCAAACGGGTAGACGTTGACGTTCCCGCTGACTCGTTCCAGTGCCAGTTCTGGCAAGATACCCATGCCCATGCCGGCTTCAACCATGGCCAAGATGGACTGGTCGTCGATGGAGAAACGGAGCGCGTTAGGCCGAATCTGGTAGTGATCCAGCGCCGCCTTGGTGTCCTTGTCGTAGTCGCCCCGTTGCAGGATAAAGTTCTGGTCGGCGAGGTCGGCGGCGGTCACCGTCGTGCGGTTGGCGGGGATGAAATCAGTCGGCGTGATACAGTAGATCTCGTCCTTGACCAGCGGCAGGACGGTCAGCTTTTCCGCCACCGGTAGCGCGGAGAGCCCCAGGTCCAGTCGCCCAGTCTTGACAGCGGAGGCGATACTACTGAAGTCGGCCTGCTCGACGTTGATGTCAATCTGGGGGAAGTCCTGCTTAAATTGTTGAATGATCGGTGGCAGCCAATTGATGCAGACGGACGAGAAGGCGCCCATCCGCACGGAGCCAGCGTTGAGGCCGTTGATGTTGGCGGCAGCCTGTTGAAGCCGGTCTTCGGCATTGATGATGGCTTGAATCAGGGGCAGAATGGTCTGCCCGTCCGGTGTCAGTTCGACGCCGGTCCGGTTGCGAATGAATAGCGGAAAGCCCAGCTCCTTTTCCAGCTGGTTGACCGAGTGGCTGATGGCTGAGGGCGTCACGTTCAGCGTTTGAGCAGCCCGGTAAAAGGTCTGTTCCTGCACAATGGTTTGAAAGACGCGATAGGCAAACGGTAACATCGGGGACACCTCCAAATTGGTTAAGATGAATTACATTCATGCTATTTCTAGATAGTTGAAATAGTTTTTCTGTCAACGGTATTCTATCATACTCCTTGAAAAGCAGGTAGTGGTAATTGGCAGTTGGGTTAATTCTGGGTGGCAATTAGTTGTTGGGCTTGTGTGGTTGTGCGGTGCCTCCAGGCTGGTGAAAATGGGCAGGGCGCTGTGGGCGGACGCGCCAAGCCGAAGAGCGGTCTTGGCACTTGGACTTGAGCCGCTAGAACCCGCGTCTCAAATCCACCAGTTGTCTAACCGGCACACCCCGCCGCTAAGACAACTCCCACGGCTGAGCCCATTTTCACCAGCCCTGCGGCTGACATGGTGGCGTGGCCCAACAACGGATTGCGGCGGATGTGATCGTGACTACTGGGGCTTTGTCATACGTGCTTGGATGGTTGGTGGATATGTATAAAAGTAGGCATTGCGTAAATTTACGCATGTAGGTTCTACATGCAATTTATGCAAAAACTGGCAACCAGTCTCACGACAACTCAAATCCATGTTAAGCCGTGAGGGTGGTGCCAATCGCCTCAGCCGTGGGAATGTTCTTAGCGGGTTTGCCGCTTAGAACATTGGTGTTGGTGAAACGCGTTTCACAGCGGTTTACCGACAAGTTCAGAGACCGCCCTTTGGCTCTGGACGTCCGCCCACCGCGTTCCGGGCGATTGGCGCCACCCGGTAAGGCGAGTGGGCCATCAATCTGATCTGTCATTAAACCAGTTTCCAAGATTTTCCAGAAAGGTGTGAGTCTCATGTTAAATGACTTGTTTGCACAACGCGTTAATCCTGATGTTCCTTCTGCCTTGAGTGGCTTGTTCCCACAGGACACCGATCCGCGCGCGATTTCTTTTGCGGCTGGGAGTCCGAACGAGAGCCTTTTTCCAGTGGCGGCCATGCAGACGGCGTTTGACACAGCCATCGCGCAGACCGGGGCCCACCTCTTCCAGTACCAGACGGCGCAGGGCAATCCGGACTTGCGGGCGAAGTTAGCGGCCCGCATTGGCAAATGGGGGCAGGTCCCGACTACCGCCGATAACGTCGTCTTGACGGTCGGTGGGCAACAGGCCATCGAGCTGGTGGCTAAGGCGCTCCTGAACGTGGGGGATGAGGTGGCCGTGGAGGTGCCGACCTACGTGGGGGCGCTGGCAGCGTTCGACCTGTATCAGCCGACCTACCACGCGGTGCCGCTGCAGGCGGATGGTTTGGACCTCGACCGGTTGGAGGAGACGTTGAAGCGTCACCCGCGGATCAAGCTACTCTATACCGTGCCGGACTACCACAACCCGACCGGCATCACCATGAGTGTGACCAAGCGTCGGGAACTCGTGGCCCTCGCCAATCGCTACGATTTCATCATCTTGGAGGACTCGCCGTACCGCGACCTGGGCTACGAGCACGCACCGTTACCCGCCATCAAGAGTTTCGACACCGAGGGCCGGGTGGTCTTCGTGTCGAGCCTGTCAAAAATCCTGATGCCGGGGTTGCGGACGGGCTGGCTGGTGGCTGATAATGATCTGCTGGCGGCGATTATGCGCGTGCGGTTGGCCAGTGACTTAGAAACCAGTAACGTGGTGCACGCGGCCATTGATGCCTATCTGGACGCTAACGACTTGGACGCGCACATCACGGCGTTGAAGAGTAACTATCGTGAGCAGTGTGCGGCGATGATCCACGCGTTGGCGGCCTATTTCCCGGACGACATCAGCTATACGCAGCCGGCTGGGGGCTTCTTCGACTGGGTAACCTTGCCGGAGGAGATCGATGCGGCGGCTTTGTTACGAGATACGGTGATTCCGCAGGCGCACGTGAGTTACGTGCCGGGCACCAACTTCTACCCGGACCGCGATGTGCATAACAGCTTGCGCCTGTGCTTCACCGGCCTGACGCCGGCCGTGATCGATTCGGGGATGCATCGGCTGGGTGACGCGGTGAAAGGGGCCGTGCGGGGCGTGAAGCCGGTGGTGTAATAGTAAATTTGGTCATGAAAATGCCCAGTACTACTAACTAGTAGATTGTACTGGGCATTTTATATGAACCATTTTAAATATTTAGAACTTGTTTGTGACTACCAGTTTGAATGAGTGTGAGGACAACTTCATCTTCATCGGTTATGAGGTAGAGTAAAATCCAATTGTCTAGCTTTCCGGTGGGGTGAAGTTCGCGGAATCCAGTCCAATCGCCCCTTAGAGAGTGATCGTGAAGCAATCTTAAATGATCGACATCTTGGTCCATGATTGCAGAAGCTGCTTGTTGTATGAGTCCGATAGGGTAATGTTTCTTTTTAAGTCGTTTAAGCTGACGTTTAAAAAGAGGCGTGAACTCAAGCTTCATTCATTCAAATCCTTCCACATATCGTCAACAGTATCATAGCGCTTGAGAGTTCCAGAGCGGACAAGAGAGCGAACTTGTTCTGGTGTATAGCTCTCATTATCGTCAATGCTTGGCCGAAAAGGGAGTCCCTTGTCAACGACGCTTTGTTTTAGAAACATGGTAATAGCAGTTGACATGTCGAGACCAAGTTGTTGATAAATTTGTTGTGCTTCATTTTTCAAATCGCCATCAACGCGAATATTAAGGCGTTGTGACTTCGCTGAGTGTTCTTTTAGATTATCCATGGATACGCCTCCTTTATGTACACCATAGTATACCATCAATATCCCAATGTGCACTTGAATGTGCCTTATTATTATCTTTGTGATAACGATGTCATTACACATTTATATTATTTAATGATTTTGATGTCAAAAATATGAAAGTATTCGTTGGAATATGCTTAAATAATCTCGTGTCATCAGTGAGTTGGATTTGGATGATGATATACGGTGAAAATAATGCCGGGATGCATCGGCTGGGTGACGCGGTGAAAGGGGCCGTGCGGGGCGTGAAGCCGGTGGTGTAAGTTATAAGTGATGTCACCGTTGCTGTCTGATATGATGTGTTATAATCGCAACAGCGACTAATCGATGAACTGATAATTAAAAATGTTATTTGGGGGATTGATTCGAAGTGGGTGAATTGATCCCTTTTTAAAGAGCAAGGGATAAAAGGAGGCACAGAATTGCTAATTTATTTGAAGACCAGTCTTTTTGAAAGCCCAGCACAAGTGTTAGTTAATACGGTCAATACAGTTGGCGTGATGGGCAAGGGAATTGCCCTAGAATTCAAAAAAATGTATCCACAAATGTTTACGGAATACCGACAACTTTGTGAAGCTAAAAAGCTAACGGTTGGCAAATTGTGGCTCTATAAGACAGATAATAAGTGGATCTTAAATTTCCCAACTAAAGAGAATTGGCGTAATCGATCGAAACTTGATTATATTGAAGCTGGATTACAAAAATTTGTGGATACTTATCAGGAGAAGAAGATTAAATCGATTGCGTTTCCACAACTGGGTGTTGGCAATGGTGGTTTGAATTGGGAAGATGAAGTTCAGCCACTGATGGAAAAGTACTTACGAAAGTTACCGATTAATGTTTACATTCATCTTTATGATAGGCAGACAAGTGAGCCGGAATTTAAGAATCCTTCGGAAATGAAAACATGGTTGGAAAAAGAGCCAGCCATGTTGAGTGTTGCTGAATTCAAAGAAGAGCTTAAGCAACAATTATCGAATAATCTGGGCGAAGTTGATCGGAAAGTTGAGCTAGTGGATGAGCAACCAACACCATTTCTTGATGAAACGGCAGTTACCTTTATGACTATTGAAGGAAAAAGACACGAAAGATACGCTATATCACAGGCTGACATGACGGACTTTTGGACACGTTTGCGCCGTCAGGGTGTGATTGTGCCAACTGAATTGCCACAAGAAGTTCATCGAAACCATGATGAAGGCCTATTTCGTGCATTAGTTGCTAAGCTACCGTATATTAAAATTCTGCCGGCAGCATGGCAAGGACGGGAAGTTGAAGTGGTTGTCTTAAACCAGAGTCAGTTACCAATGCTTACTGTGAAAAAGCCTGATGCAGATTCACAGATGATTTCTGGAAGGGGAATTGGCTAGTGGAATTTCGGGATGTGGTAAATGATTTAACCACAGGAAAACGTGAAACGCGTCTTAGCTCGTTTAAACGAAGAATGTGGCCCAGATTTGCTTATCACTTTACGGATATCGTTAATGCCGTTAGTGTGCTTAAAGCACAGAGACTCTATTCCAGACAGTATGCTTTGGAAAATAACCTGATGAAAAATGATAATGCGAGCTATGATGTTATTTCCCAAACGGCTAATGAGGTTGAAAAGTATGTACGTTTGTACTTTCGGCCACGAACACCCACACAGTTTTATAACGAGGGCTTTCAAGTTAAGAGCAAGCGGCAGAAGCTTCATGCAGATTGCCCTATTCCAGTATTCTTTTTATTTAAGCTCCCCCGAATTATTGAGCCAGTCTGGCGTTCAATTTACGGATCGATCGTTAGCGTTAAATCAAGTTGTTCCGCGATATAGTACGCCAGATGAATTTAGCAAATTGCCTTTTAAGGACATTTACCAAGAGGGACCATTAATCGGCATGTCGGACAGTCAAAAGAAGGCTATCACCGGACATAAGCAAGCTGAAGTTATTGTTCCTGAGAGTTTGGGACTAGATTATTTAAAAGTAATTTTAGTCCGCTCTGTAGCGGAGAGAGAAACATTGCTGAACTTACTTCATGACGATGATGTTTATCAATATGACGATCTAATTCAAGTCCAAAAAGAAGACTATTTTTTTATGGATCGTAATTTTATTGAAGATGTTGAACTCATTACTGATCGCTTAAGAGTACGGAGCAATGTTAATGAAGCCTACCCAAAGGAATGGGGCTTGCCAACTGAGGATAGGGGGATTGGCTTTGCCCTAAATGAAGAGGCTACTGATAATTATCTAAATGTGACCATGAAAGTATTGGTACCGGATGGGACAGATTATTGGTGGCCAAATAAGAATGTGCGGGCGCTCTTACTTGATAAAATTGAATTGACACTACCTGTTCCACTTCAAAGTTATCAATTGATCGTGGATATTGACGGGCATATTGCCTACAAAGGTAGTTACGAACAGAACTTTGAAGATATTGATATGCCATTCTAGTGCATTGTAAAACAACCAGTCGTAGCCAACTCGTGTTGAGTTAGTTACGACTGGTTGTTTAGTTGATAATGCGGAATGCAATCAGGAAGTGACGACAATTGAATCTATTTCGCAATCACCAGTGTTTTATTCCCAGTGATATAAGTGCCATTAGACAGAACCAAACGGCTTGTCAGGTTATGCTTCTGAATCTTCTTGATTGTCAGTGTAGTCCCACGCTTGTAGTGGCGCACAACCTTACCGTTCAGGGTCACCTTGTTGTAGGCGTTGATGCCGTGCTTGCCGATAACGCGGATAGTCTTTGGCTGAGACTTGTAGTAGGTGTTGACTACGTATTGGCTATTGGCCGTAACGTAACCCGTCTTACCGTTAGCGGCGCGGACGTGGTAACGGAGGGTGCCAGCCTTGGAACGCGCGTAACCGGTGACGACAAACTGGGGCCGATTTGGCCGCGTTTGCTTCGTGTACCAGTGCAGGCGCGTGGCCTTCGAGAAGGTTGGGTTATTGTAAAAGCCAATCTTCTTTACGCCGTAAATGGCAGAGTGCTTAGCAGCTACAGGCTTCGTTGTCGCACTAACTTTATCACCAGCGGCCGAAGTGATAATTGCATCGGACGCACTACTTGATGTTGTAGTTGGGGTGCTGGTAGTGTTCGTCGGCGTGCTTGGCGTACTGGTAGCCTTGTCGTTGGTGTAAAAGTAATTAATTGTGGCTGTGTTATCGGTTTTGTTGATTTCAGAGGTTGTAGAATTCAGACGGGCCGTATAGCCATCAATTGGGACACTCTTGCTGACTAAGCCCTTAATCTCGGAGCCAAATAGAGGGTCATCGGCGCCGATTCCGGCGTCGATGGTTCTGGTTTGAATGATTTGATTTTGGTTTGAAGCGTCACGGAAGTTCAGCGTCACCTTGACGGGAGTTTTGGCCCCATTCAGGATCATTGTTGCTGAATCGTATTTGATGTAAACGATATCTGTATCAAGATGAGAATTTCCAGAAGGGAATCCATAGTAAACATCGCCCGTGTCGACGTTTATCAGAATATTATCAGCGGCATGTGAGGCACCATTTAGCTGGTCACCGCCGGCCATATCTCCGCCGTCAAAGGAAGCACCATCGATACCATAAACAGGGTGCAGATCGCTCTTCTGGCCACCAATTAAAAGGCTATTTACTTTTGTAAGGTCGTAAGGCGGCAGAACGACAGTGTTATTAGTGATCATTGCACGACCAGCCGAATTGTCCGGATTAGTTGTGGAAGAAGCCTGAGTATCGGCCCTCACACTAGTAGCCGGTTGGTTAACAGTTGTAATTAAAGTGGCTGAAAACAGTAGGAATGGAATTACCCAAAATTTAGTTTTCATAGTTCATACCCCTAGAACATTTATTTGATGGCTAAAGTATAAGGCTAAAAATAGATAATGGCAATATATGTTTTCTGGCATTATGGTAAATGCCTATAGTTGTTCCGCCCTGTCTGGAGGGAGTGTCAAATTTTTTGTGTAAATGGAAGTCCTCTCCCATTAGCTAGCTTCTAATACATGGATTCTAACGTATCT
>NZ_RHNZ01000050.1 GCF_003946395.1 Levilactobacillus fuyuanensis
CCCACCAGATCATCTGTAGCTGGAGCGTTCGCAAGCAATGCGCGAACATCATCAAGATTCACCTTAACATTCCAAACTAAAACACCAACTAACTTATCGGTATCTATGAAATAGACAAGCGATCCATGCGTTCGCCGATCAAAAATCAATTGCAATTTAGGATCAATATTACCGATTGCTTGCCAGGAAATATCAAAAATCATGGAATAGAAGTATGGGGTATGCTGATAGCTCATGTGAGCACCTGCCATATTACGGCCAACTAATTCACCAGAAAGTCGGGCATGGTCCACGTGCTCAATCCGTTGCCGACCCAAGATGTGATCTGGATAAGAGGCAATATCTCCAGCAGACCAGATGGCTGGGTCACTAGTATTGAGATACTCATTAACTTTCACACCACCATCAGCTAAATCCAAACAACTGTCTTCAGCTAAACTAATCCGCGGCGTAACGCCTAACCCAACAATGATCGTATCGGCTGCGATCACCGTACCATCCTTTGTCAATAGAGTCAAGTGGTCACCTTGGCGTTGATATGATTGGACAAACTGACCACTCATCAGTGTGACACCATTGCGTTTGAACGTGGCTTCATACTCAGTCCGAATAGACTCAGGAAATTTACCCTCACCCAGCGCTTTTTCTGGAAAAATCATTGTAACTTCAGTCTCATTTTGGGTCAGTGACGATGCGAGCTCTGTACCAACATATCCACCACCAATGATCACAACTCGCTTGTTCGGACCACTAAATTTACGTAACTTGCGATAATCTGACCACTGTCTAAAGACTAGCACATGTGGATCAGAAGGTCCCTGGATTTGTCTAGGTTCTCCGCCAGTTGCTAGCAATAGCTGTTCATACTTGATTTGCTCACTATCGGCCAATGTAATGACCTTATCTTGCCGATTAATAGCCGTAACCGTTGTCTTGAACTTAAAAGTCACATTGGGATAATTTTCAGCACCAATCTGAATGTTCTCTTCAGTAAATTCATCATCTAGCCATAGTTTTTTACTCAGTGCCGGTCGTTCATATGGGACATCCGCCTCTTGCGAAATAATTAAGATCTCACCCTCTGAATCTTCCTGTCGAATTCCCTTGATGGCATAGCCAGCAACCACTCCGCCACCAACAATGACGTATCGATAGCTGTTTGTCTGATCCAAATCACTCATCTAATCGCCTCCATAACTTTACTTTTTCTAGGATCATTGTAATATAAAAACGCCATGATTCGAAAAATAACGATCAGAATTGTCAATCGTTGCTTGCTTTTATCAGAATAATAATTTTATTTACATACTGCTACAAAGCTATCAAATATCACTATGATCCAGATTTAGGGTAGCGTCAAGAATCTTGTGTAAATGAAATGCCTTCGTACATATAATATGTATCTAACTTAAATAAATGATGCTTCCAAGGTGTCCTGGAGTCCTTTGAACCCTCGGTGGATCCGCTTCAGAGAATTCTCGTTATAAACATTAAACTGAGAAACCAGGAAGCGATCCAGTGAATCTTCCGTTGGAAATTGTTCTTTGTGGTGGGTGGTGCGCTTGAGATGCTTATTAAAGTTCTCAATCAGGTTAGTGGAGTATAGTGATTGCCGGATAGCTGGTGGAAAGTCCATGAAAGTGAGTAAATTCGGCATTTTAAGCAGATCTTTGATT
>NZ_RHNZ01000051.1 GCF_003946395.1 Levilactobacillus fuyuanensis
GAGTGTTTAAATAATTATGTGTAAATAGAAAAATAAGCAATTGAAAAGGGAAAGCCTCTCCCTTATGATAGTTAGCAACCACACTCACTTCATAGGACATAGGAGGCTTTCCCCATGACTCAGTTTAACAAAGAAATTATGGCAGCACTAGCACAAAAGCAAGATTTGGACGAAGTTTTTCGGCAACATTTGGAAACGGCCATCAATGATTTAATGCACGAGGAACTTTCATCGTTCCTCGGTTATGAACCCTACGACCGCCAAGGCTTTAACAGCGGCAATTCACGCAATGGGCATTATCTGCGAACCTTTAAAACTAAGTATGGGGAACTAAACTTGGAGGTTCCACGCGACCGAAATGGCGCCTTTAATACGCAAACTATTCCAAGCTATCAACGCCAAACGGATGGTTTAGAAGCCACGGTTGTCCAGCTCTACGAAAAAGGGATTACCACTAGTGAGATCGCGGATTTGATTGAGAAAATGTATGGTGCTCATTACACACCACAAACGGTTTCAAACCTCACGAAGGTCGTTGACCAACAGGTCAACGCCTTCAAGACGCGCCCTCTAGCGAGTCGTTACGCAGTCATTTATGTGGACGCAACATACTTACCTCTGCGCCGGGACTCAGTGGCTAAAGAAGCCGTGCATATCGCCATTGGCATTCGACCAAATGGTATGAAAGAGGTCCTAGCATACCAAGTCGCTCCAACTGAATCCAGTACCGTTTGGGAAGAG
This sequence comes from Levilactobacillus fuyuanensis, assembly GCF_003946395.1. GTDB lineage: Bacteria > Bacillota > Bacilli > Lactobacillales > Lactobacillaceae > Levilactobacillus > Levilactobacillus fuyuanensis. The sequence goes on from NZ_RHNZ01000051.1 coordinate 742, forward strand.
CTTCTCGTGGACATTCAGCAGCGTGGTGTAAAAGAAGTCCTCTTATTCGTGGCCGATGGCTTAGTCGGCCTTACCAACACAATTGGTGACCACTTCCCTAAGGCTAAGCTCCAGCAGTGCCTGATCCACGTCAGTCGGAACATTGAAGCTCACGTTCGAACTAAGGACCGACAAGAGGTCCTTAACGACTTCAAACTGATCCATCAAGCAGCTACCATGGACGACGCAAAACAGGCCTTAGCTGACTTCATAGACAAGTGGCAAAAGGCGTATCCAAAAGTAACGGGCAAGCTAGAAAATAATCCTCATCTCTTGACCTGTTTCACTTTTCCAGCTGCGATACGCAGTAGCATCTACAGCACAAATCTCATTGAATCATTCAACAAGAAGCTAAAACGGCAGACAAAGAAGAAAGAACAATTTCCAAATGAACCAGCACTAGAACGCGTTCTGGTCACAGTTATTCGTGACTACAACGGCCAAAATTTTGAGCGAACGCATCGAGGTTTCAAGCAAATTCAAGATACGTTAGAATCCATGTATTAGAAGCTAGCTAATGGGAGAGGACTTCCATTTACACAAAAAATTTGACACTCCC
>NZ_RHNZ01000052.1 GCF_003946395.1 Levilactobacillus fuyuanensis
CCTCAATTGTCAAATCAAGTGCAACACTAAGAATCTATTCTTAGAAGTGGTCTAGTTGCTAAGCTAGTTCAGGCATTAGATCGGCTGGGCAACGATAGTTTAATGACCGCCGCAGCCGGTTGTTTAAGGTATCCTGAGCCAGCTGAATATCAATGAGTGAGGCCAAAACCAAGGATCTACCCTTCGGGAAGAACTCGCGCAAAAGGCCGTTAGTGTTCTCATTGGTTCCGCGTTCCCATGGTGAATAAGGATGGGCAAAGTAGATGTCCGTTCCCACCACTTGGCTCAAGCTTGAGAACTCGGCACCGTTATCAAAAGTAATGGTTTTAAAGTACTCAGTTCCATAGTCATATAAGGTGTTCTGGAGGGCTTTCAAGCAAGTGTCGGCATGATAATTGGGAAGTTTAACGATGATTTCTAAACGACTAACACGTTCAGTCAAAGTCATTAATGCTGGCTCAGATTCAACTCGTTTACCTTTGACCAAGTCACCTTCCCAGTGTCCAAGCTCTTGACGTGCTTGAACCACAGTGGGACGCTCTTCGATTGAATGGCCCAGATTCTTCTTATTGATTCGGTGATGCTTTGTTCCGGGACGTTTGACTCGGCGACGGAGTTTAGCTGGTAGGTCTGAATTACGGATAGTTAAACGCTGGTCATCAATGTATCGATACACCGTCGGTGTTGAGGGACAGACAACTCCTGGGTAATTAGTCTTGAATTGGTGAACAAAAGTATCCACACTATGCATTCTGGGGCGAGCTTTTAAAGCTGTAACCAAAGCATTACAGAAGGTTTGACAGTGATCAAAGAGTCCACGATAACAGCTGTTTAGCCGGTGCTTACGATAAACTGCTTCGCCAGTTTCCGCCAGATATGACTGTTCGAAGATACGAGTATTAGCGTTAATCTGTGTTGTTGTCCCCCGTCTTAATTCACGCGAAATCGTACTGGGATTACGATGAAGAGCCTTGGCAATCCGGCGGATGGACCAATCTAAGCCCCTTAGGGCTTCAATTCGACCACGTTCAGCTAAATTGAGTTGGTGATACTGATTAGATATGATATTCTTAATTCGGGTCATGAAGATACCTCTTTCTTGTTTGTGGTGAATTAAGAATAGGTCTTCATGGCCTTTTTGACTAGTCTGAATAAAGAACTGGTCTAGTAGAGCAGGTGTTGCACTTCAATTTTAAATCGAGG
>NZ_RHNZ01000053.1 GCF_003946395.1 Levilactobacillus fuyuanensis
TGCTAACTATCATAAGGGAGAGGCTTTCCCTTTTCAATTGCTTATTTTTCTATTTACACATAATTATTTAAACACTCTTATGGAGTTTAAAAATTATTTAAGTAGACTGTATCGAGACTTTCCAAACGATTTTAATCTGCATAATAGGCTTGATCCGGATAGTGATTCAAAAGAGTTATATGAGGATTTAACAAACATCTTTTTTTCAAGGAAATCGTTAGGTGATATTGGTTGTATAAGTGCAGAAGTTAAAGCACAGCAGTATGGAACAGCTCCAGAGTACTATACAATATTTATTGATAATGATGACATTCTCCTTTCTCCGGATTATATTGGCCCCTCAAAGTATTGGGCGCATAAGGCTCATCTATCTGATAATGAGATTATGGACTTTTTAATGATTTCACGGGAAATTGGCGGGCATATTGTATTTCCGCGTGGTACGAGGCCGGTACCGACAGTTAATCAAGCTCGTGGTGGGGAAAAGGGCTACTTTGATAGATTTGATTTAACGTTGTTTGCAATAAAGAGCTGGTTTGAATGTCGAAGAGAAACGCGGTTGTCTGAAGCTATTGAAGGATCTAAGAAATGGTTCAATCGATTCAGAAACTTTAATCACTTTATTAGCTTTTTCAAATTGGAAATGTTCTTGACCCCCGATGGTGAGGTCTTAGATTTGGTAAATTCAGACCTAGTGCAGGGGAAAGCAGTAGTGCTGATGACCGAACAGATTTCAATACCACAAAAGCATGATGAATATCAAAGATTTGTAGAGAATTCAAATTTGCTGATTAAGAAACGGACGAAACTGTTGGTATATGGGACTGAAAACTTGTCATCAAATTAGCTAATGTCTTCAACGAAAATTTAATAATTTTTAGATGTATGATAAAGCTTAGTTACATGTAAATGGCAAGCTGTAAATTGTTGGCTTTCCTATATCTTTTCGATGCCGGGTTTAGTATTTTCATAAACTAAGAAAGCCGCCACTACTAGATTCAAAATCCAGTAGTGGCGGCTTTCAATATTTCAAAGAAATCAATTTTAAAGTAATATCGATCTAGTTATACTGTACTGCAGCATGAGTGTTTAAATAATTATGTGTAAATAGAAAAATAAGCAATTGAAAAGGGAAAGCCTCTCCCTTATGATAGTTAGCA
>NZ_RHNZ01000054.1 GCF_003946395.1 Levilactobacillus fuyuanensis
TCTTCATGACCCGAATTAAGAATATCATATCTAATCAGTATCACCAACTCAATTTAGCTGAACGTGGTCGAATTGAATCCCTAAGGGACTTAGATTGGTCTATCCGCCGAATTGCCCAGGCCCTTCATCGTAATCCCAGCACGATTTCACGTGAATTAAAACGTGGGACAACGACACAGATTAACGCTAGTACTCATATCTTTGAACAGTCATATCTGGCAGAAACTGGTGAAGCAATTTATCGTAAGCACCGACTAAATAGCTGTTATCGTGGACTCTTTGATCATTGTCAAACCTTCTGTAATGCTTTGGTGACAGCTTTAAAAGCGCGTCCCAGGATGCATAGTGTGGATACTTTTGTCCACCAATTCAAGACTGATCACCCAAGGCTTGTCTGCCCCTCAACACCGACGGTGTACCGGTATATTGATGACCAGCGTTTAGCTATCCGCAATTCAGACCTACCAGCTAAACTACGTCGCCGGATTAAATGCCCCGGGGCAAAGCATCATCGAATCAATAAGAAAAATCTGGGCCATTCAATCGAAGAGCGTCCCGCCATGGTTCAAGCGCGTCAAGAGCTTGGACACTGGGAAGGTGACTTGGTCAAAGGCAAACGGGTTGAATCTGAGCCAGCATTAATGACTTTGACTGAACGTGTTAGTCGCTTAGAGATCATCGTTAAACTTCCCAATTATCATGCCGACACTTGCTTGAAAGCCCTCCAGAATACCTTATATGACTATGGAACCGAGCACTTTAAAACCATTACTTTTGATAATGGTGCTGAGTTCTCAAGCTTGAGTCAAGTCAAGGGAACTGACATCTACTTTGCCCATCCTTATTCACCATGGGAACGTGGAACCAATGAGAACACTAACGGCCTTTTGCGCGAGTTCTTCCCGAAGGGCAGATCCTTGGCTTCGGCCTCACTCATTGACATTCAGCTGGCTCAAGATACCTTAAACAACCGGCTACGGCGGTCATTGAACTATCGCTGCCCAGCCGATCTAATGCCTGAACTAGCTTAGCAACTAGACCACTTCTAAGAATAGATTCTTAGTGTTGCACTTGATTTGACAATTGAGG